>NZ_JBHZAN010000041.1:0-77788 GCF_042754285.1 Streptomyces sp. NPDC059224 | reverse complement strand
CGTGACCATCGCCCCCCACTGGCGCACCGCCCCGATCAACCCACCGCCCAGCAACCCCCGAAACAGAGACCCCATCCCTTAAGTCACTGGTATTGAGGTTAGAGGGCGGTATGTGGCGTGATGCTGCGTTTGTTGTCGCTGGAACGTGTGGCGCAGGCGTATCGGGGCTGATCGGGGGGGTCCTGTCGTGCTGGAGTGTTCCTCGTGAGCGATCGCCAGCCCTACAAGAGCGACTTATCCGATGAGCGGTGGGCCCTGATCGAACCCGTCATCGCCTCCTGGAAGGCTCAGCATCCCTCCGTCAGCGGCCACCAGGGCGCCTACGAGATGCGGGAGATCGTCAACGCCCTGCTCTACCAGTCCCGTACCGGCTGCCAGTGGGACTACCTCCCCCACGACCTGCCCCCGGTCGGAGCGGTGAAGTACTACTTCTACAAGTGGCGCGACGACGGCACCGACCAGACCATCCACGACCTGCTGCGCTGGCAGGTCCGCGAGAGCCGGGGGCGCAAGGCCGACCCGAGCCTGCTGGTGCTCGACACCCAGAGCCTGCACGCGGCCGCCGGGGTGCCCGCCGACACCACCGGAAGGGACGCGGCAAAAAAGTCCCAGGCCGCAAACGCGGCCTGGCAGTTGATGTTCTCGGTCTGGTGATCGCGGTGGTGGTACTGGCCGCTTCCGCGCACGACAACGTCGCCGGCATCGCCTTGCTGGACAAGGTCGCCGCCGACACCGACACGGTGCACAAGGCCCTGGTGGACCAGGGGTTCAAGACCGCCGTCGTCGACCACGGGCAGATGGTGGGCATCGACGTCGAAGTCATCGAGCGCAACCCGGCAGCCAGCGGGTTCGTCCCGCAGCCCAAGAGGTGGGTGGTGGAGCAGGTGAACGGGATCATGATGCTGCACCGCAGGCTGGTACGGGACTACGAGCACCGGCCCGCCTCGGCCGAGTCGAGGGTGTACTGAGCCATAAGCGACCGGATGACCCGGATGCTCACCGCGACCTCCGCTCCCACTTGGCGCGGCGCATGAGCGGCAGCGACCTGACTTTGGGAGCGGTGCTGGCGCACCTGGAGGAGCAAGAGCGCGAGATCGCCGCGCAGGCCGAGGCCACGCGAGGACGTATCGCGGAACTCGCCGCGCAATTGGAGGAGTTCGACCGGCTCGCCGAGGAAGTACGCATCACCCGCAAGACCCTGCTGGCGCTCCCTGATCCATCCCCGCCGACGCCGCCGGCCGCGAAACTGCCGGACCATCCGGCCTACCAGCAGATCATGGCGGTGTTCGCCGCGGCCGACGCCCCACTGCGGGCACGGGCGGTCTGCGAGGCGATGGATCTGGAGATCGCGCCCAACAACGTCAACAACGTCCGGCTGAAACTCAAGCGGCTGGCCGACCGCGGGATCCTGACGGAAACCGAGCAGGGGCTGTTCACCTTGCCGCGACCGTAACCTCGGTCGCTGACATCGGGCATCAGCTCGCGCGTCGCCCTGCGAGCAAGTCCTGGAGCGACTGGAACTGGAGCTGCAGGGGCGGAGCCATGTCGCCGAAGGACTTGTTAAACGCTTGCGGCGACCGCTCCAGTTCCATGAGCACGTGCTCTGCTGTGTCGTTGGCGGCACGGTCGGGCGCCAGGGCCGCGCAGACCCGAATGCCTGCATGCGGGTCAGTCAGCCAGGGGCGCGTGTCGCCGCCGAGGTGGCCGATGGCGATCACCATCGTCGCCAGGTCATGCGAGGAATCGGCGACCAGGGCCATCGACGTCAACTGTTTCAGCAGCTCCGAACGTTGCGCGGAGGCCGCGGGATGCCGCGCCAGTACGCCAACCGCTGCGGCTGCACATGTCCTGCGCCTGGCACGTTCCGACGCGAGGTACGGCAGTGCTCGCTGCAGCAGCACGGGAACCACGTCGAAGCAGGCCAGCGCCGCCTGATCGAGAACGAGTTCACCCAGCCCTGTGCCGTCCTGCCACATCCGGGCCCGGCCATCCGCATCAGCTGCCACGTACTCGACCGTCCAGCCCCGCAACTCCGGCGCGCGGTCCTGGACCCGAGCACGGATCTCCGTCGCCTGGTCGCCGAGGTCGGCGGCGGCGCCGACCCCGTACAGATAGGCGAGCATGGCATCGGGCAGCGAGGGATCGTCGAGCCCCAGCAGCGGGTTGTCCAGGAGATCGGCGACAAGCATCGCGGTGGGCGCCGTCGCAGGCCATGCCTTGCCCTCGCGGCGAAGCGTCGCCGACCACAGGTGCGAGTACCCGTCGACAGAAGCCCGCACATCCTCGCCGAGGAGAGCTGCCAGGTGCCGCGGCGTGTCGCTGGCAGGTCCCGAGGCATGGAACAAGCCGGACCAGTCAACGTCATGCGTTCGGTCATCCACAACGGGGATCGTGCCACAACACTTCGTCGTGCTCACGGCCCGGACTCACTCCGGATCGGTGGACATGTTCGCCCGGCCTGGCACGCTCACTCCTCACGCGAATACCTGGCCCGCCAACCTCACTCAATCGAGCCACGAACCGGACATCAGCTTGCGTATCGCCCACTTAGAGGTCATCTCGATATGCGGGTAGCGCATCGATGCGACCTGCTCGACGTCGCTGGCCTGGCTGGTGTCCGGGGCGCTTGATGAGTTCTACGCCGATCTGCGCTGGCCCGGCTGGCACGAGGAGGTCCGGGCGCTGGACGGTCATCAGGGCCTGTCACTGTTCCCGCCGTTGTGGTCTGCCGAGGCGCGCCAGGACATCTCCGCTGCCAGCCGCCGCGCCGTATCCATGAGAGAGCTGCTTGGCGTCGCCCGGGACTCATGCCGACAGTTCGACGGCGTTGATCCGGGCTTTCTTGGCGCCGTGTGAATTGGCCGCCCCGTCCAGTCGGCGATAGCAGACCAGGGCGGCAGCGATCCCCGCGAAGGCCAGGCAGTGCTCCGCCTTGCGTTCGTAGCGACGATGCAGGCGGCGGCAGCCGGTCAGCCAAGCCACTGTTCGCTCCACAGTCCACTGGTTGCGGCCCAGCCGTTGGGAGGGCTCGATGCCCTTGCGAGCAATGCGCGGGGTGATGTTCCGAGACCGGAGCCATCGGCGCAGGTGATCGTAGTCGTAGCCCTTGTCACCGTGGAGCTTGGCTGGCCGTCGTCGCCGGTCCGCGCCGGGAGCGGATAGGTGGGATACCTCGCACGAGTGGCTCCAGCCCCTGGCTATCGTGGGTGTTCGCGGCGGAGATGCCGATGGAGAGCGGCAGACCGGTCCGTTCTGTGATCAAGTGGATCTTTGATCCCTTCTTGCCGCGATCTACGGGATTCGGACCCGTCAGATCCCCGCTTTTGGTGCCCGCATGTTGACCGAGTCGATCGCGCACCGCGACCTGTCCAGGCTGCTGCGGGCGCCAAGTTCGTCCAGGATTGGGCGATGGAGCTTCCCCCACACTCGGGCCCGGCTCCACTCGGTGAAGCGTCGTTGCGCGGACGGGCCGAGTCCAGCGGCAGTTGCCGCCACGTGCAGTCCGTCGTGGCCACGAAGATGATGGCCGCCAGCACCTGCCGGTCTCCATACCTGCGTCGGCCACCACCCTAGGCCCGTACCGGAGGGGCCGGAACCACCCGCTGGAACAACTCCCACAACCCATCCCGCACCAGCCGCTCCATCATCGTCATTACAGGCCGCCAGCCTAAGGGCTGTCCCGTAATCCCTGGTGGATCAGCGCGCGGCGTCAGATACGGTGCATCGCAAGGCGGAGGGTCGTCCTCATACTGGGCGTATTCGGGCGAGCCCGACAACGCTGCGAGGTGCCGTAGCTGTCGTCGTGCGCCCGCCGGGGATTACGGGACAGCCCTTAGTGATCGAGCCAGTCGAGACGATCTCTTGATCGAAGAGGCGATTCACCCGCGTCTGTGAGTAACTCGACGATCGGCACGGCGGATTGGCGGTAGGTACGGACTTCAGGTCGGCGTTCACGCGGGTCAGCGGCTGCCCGTCGAAAATCCGCCGCGCTCCGTCCGTACGTCGATACCGATGGCCGTGCGACCGCCGTACGACACATTCGCCGCCACGGTCAGGGAGGTTTCTGTGGCGTTGCGCAGATCGTTCAGTCCGGGGTGTTCACCATCGAGGCGGCCGCGTAGGTGAGGTAGTTCCAGAGGGTCTCCCGGTGCTCCTCCGAGAGGCCCAGTTCGTCCACGGCCACCTGCATGTGCCCCAGCCAGGCGTCGTGCGCGGCCCGGTCCACGGTGAAGGGGGCGTGCCGCATCCGCAGCCGGGGGTGGCCGCGTTTGTCGCTGTACGTCGTGGGGCCGCCCCAGTACTGGATGAGGAACAGGGTGAACCGCTCCTCGGCCGGACCCAGGTCCTCCTCCGGGTACATCGGTTTGAGGAGCGGGTCCCCGGCGACGCCCTCGTAGAAACGGTGGACCAGTCGGCGGAAGGTCTCCTCCCCGCCGACCTGCTCGTAGAAGGTCTTCTCCTGAAGCGTGCCGCGCCGAATCTCTCTCACCCCTCCATGGTCTCAGACGCGGTGACCGAGGACTCGAGGCTTAGGACCCGGTGCGGGGCGGGGCTCTAGGGTGGACGCATGGACGCCCACGAAGCGAACATCGCCGATGTCCCCGATGTCCCGGACGTTCCGGATGTTCCGGACGTCGAGGGGCTTGCCGCGGCGGCGCGGGCCGAGCTGGTGCGGGAGATCGACGCCGAGGGGGTCTGGGCGGCGGATCCGGTGTGGCGGGAGGCCTTCGAAGCGGTGCCCCGGCATCTGTTCGTGCCGTACTACTACGTCGCCGGGGCGCACGGCTATGAGCGCCGGTGGGGCCAGAGCGCGGATCCCGGGGTCCGGGAACGCTGGGTGCGGGGTGCCTACGAGGACGTTCCGCTGGCCACCCGGCTGCGCGACGGCCAGCTGATCTCCTCCAGCAGCCAGCCCTCGCTGATGGCGCGGATGCTGGTCGCGCTGAGGGTGGCCGACGGCGACCGGGTGCTGGAGATCGGCGCCGGGACCGGCTACAACGCGGCGCTGCTGGCTCACCGGCTCGGCGAGGACGACCTCGTCACCACGGTGGATGTCGATCCGGAGATCGCCGAGTCGGCGCGGCGGCATCTGGCCGCGGCCGGGCACCGGCCGGCCGTCGTCACCGGGGACGGGGCGCGGGGGGTGCCGGAGCGTGCGCCGTTCGACCGGATCATCGCGACCTGCGCGCTGCCGGGCGTACCGCGGGCGTGGGTCGCGCAGTGTGCGGCGGGGGCCCGGATCCTCGCGCCGGTGGCCACCGGGCTGCTCGCGCTGACCGTGCGCGGACGGGGGTGTGCCGAGGGCCGGTTCCTGCCGTCGGCGGCGTTCTTCGTGCCGCTTCGCGGGGTACCGCGGGCGGCCCGGGGCGATGTGGGCGCGGTGCCGCCCCGGGCCCTCGAGGACGAGCTGTTCCAGTTCCTGATGGAGCTGACCCAGGGGGTGCTGAGCCCTCGGGAGGCCTACGAGGTGTGGGAGTGGGCGGGGATGCCCGGACGGGAGCGGTACGGGGTCACGGTGGCGCAGGACGGGGAGTGGGTGTGGCTGGACGACCGGGAGGGGCCGTTCGTCTGGCCGCTCCCGGTCTGAGTCCCGTACGGGTGCTGCCGCTCAGCCCCGGCGAACCGTGATCGTCGTCCAGGCGCCGACATGCACCCGGTCCCCGTCCTGCAGCGGCACCGGGACGAACGGCTGGATCGGCTCCTCGCCGCCGTTGACCGTCGTGCCGTTCGTCGAGTTCTGGTCGACGACCGCCCAGCTGCCGTCCGGCTGCTGGACCAGGACCGCGTGCTGGTGCGAGACGCCCGGGTCCTCCGGCGGCACCGACAGGTCGATGTCGGGGGTGTCACCGGTGGAGTGCCGGCGGCGGCCGATGGTGACCTGGTTGCCGGCCAGCGTGCGCTGCTGCTCGGGGGAGTAGGCGGGCAGGTTGAGGCCGGCCGCCTCCGGGCCCGAGCGCTGCATCATCGCCATGAAGTACTCGCGGTCCGGCCCGATCGTCGCCGTCCAGGTCGCCGGGCCCTGGGGGGCCCGCGGGAAGCCGGGACCGGCGGGGGTGCCGGGCTGCGGGTAGCCGTAGCCGCCGGCGCGGCCGCCCGGGGCGGGGGCCGGGGGTGCGCCGGGGCCGGCCGCCGGCGGGGAGATCACCCAGTCGTCCTCGCCGCCGAAGGGCGGGCCGCCGGCCGGGGGCCTGCCGGTCTCCTGCGGGAAGCCGGGCGGCGCGGGCGGAGCCGACTGCTGGAAGGCGCCGGGAGCGCCACCGGCGGGTGCGCCGGGACCGCCGGGCGGCGGCGGAACCGGCGGCCGGGACGGGTCGCCGCCGCCGAAGGGCCCGGCGGCCTGGCCGGCGGAGGGGTCGCGGGTGAAGGGCCCGGCGGCCGGGCCGGCGCCCGGGGCGTTGCCGAAGGCGGACGGGCCGCCGGGGTTCTGGCCCGGAGCGCCGCCGAAGGACGGGGGCGGAGCGGAGGGGCCCCGTTCACCGCCGAAGGGCGGCGGCGAGGACTGGCCCCGCTCACCACCGAACGCCGGGGGACCGGACTGGCCGCGGTCGTTGCCGCCGAACGCCGGCGGTCCGGACTGGCCGCGGTCGTTGCCGAACGCGGGGGGCCCGGGCGGGCCCGACGGGCCGCCGGCGCGCTCGTTCGCGAACGGCGTCGGGCCCGAGGGCTCGCTGCCGAAGGAGGGGATCGGCTCGGCCGGGCGGTTCATCTGCGAGGGGCGCGAACCCTGGTACTCGTACGAGTCGGTGTTGCCGCCGTACGACGGCGGGGCCGGTGGCCGGAAGGTCGGCGCGGCCGGACCGCCGCCGGCCGGCGGGCGCGGCGCGGCCGGGGTGTACGAGGTGGCCGTGTTGGTCAGGAAGTTCCAGCGGCACTCCTCGCAGAACGGCGCACCGCCCTCCCGGGGCGTACGGCACTGCGGGCACAGCTCCGGCTCGTGCGCGTTCGGCACGGCGGACAGGTGGCGGCCGCCGGCCTGGGCGCCGGGCCCGGGCGGCGGCGGGAAGCCGTAGCCGCCGCCGGCGGTGGGCGGGGGCGGCGGGGGCACGGCACCGGCCATGCGGTGACCGCACACCTCGCACCAGTCGTCGGAACCCGACTGGTGTCCGTTCGGGCAGGTCGGCATGTCGGTGGTTCCCTCTCTGTCAGGTTCGTCCTGAGCCTGTCTGGGTGTCCTGCGGGTGCTGCCAGGTCACTTCTTTACACGAACAGTCTTTGTGGACCGTGTTTCGAGAGTCATCTCGTCGGCCTCCGCAACCTTCGCTTTCAGTCGCACAGTACCTGTCGCGGCGTCGACCACGTCCACCACCTTCGCAAGGAGTTTCGCAGTATCGGCGTTCCCCGAGGCGCTGGCGAGCTGAACCGCCCGCCCCAGTTTTGCCGTTGCTCCATCCATATCGCCCGCTTTGCGCAGATCGAGACCTTGCTGGATGGCTCGCGCGAGTTCGGCCTGCCCGGTGTAGTGGGCGACCTGGGGGTTGATGGAGGTCGAGGCGACCATGTCGTCCGTCCACACCGCCCTGACCAGTCCCTGCGCGCCCAGGTTCTGGACGCTTCCGTCGGACTGCGGGACCACCAACGACACCCGGGCGGCGAGCATTTCCTGGCCGAGGCCCGCCGTCGGGACCTCCACGCAGACGTGGTAGTCCCGGGACTCGTCGCCCCAGGAGCC
The DNA here is from genome assembly GCF_042754285.1 of Streptomyces sp. NPDC059224. Taxonomy (NCBI): domain Bacteria; kingdom Bacillati; phylum Actinomycetota; class Actinomycetes; order Kitasatosporales; family Streptomycetaceae; genus Streptomyces; species Streptomyces sp. NPDC059224. The sequence continues at coordinate 70,119 of NZ_JBHZAN010000041.1, read as the reverse complement.
GGTCGGGTAGTCCCCGGCGCGCGGCCCGGCCTCCGTGCGGCGGCCGGTCAACTCCTCGACTGTGGGGGCCACTTGCTTGACGAACTTGATGGTCGTGCCGACCGGGGTCCACAGCCGCAGGGCGACGTCCGCGACCTCCTTGCCCATCGCCGTCTCCATCATCCGCGTGAAGTCGGCGGCCAGGCCCGTGGGATCGGCGACGATGTCCGCGGTGCCGAGGAGTGCGGAGGCTATCCCTGTGACTTCTTTCACTTCCCAGTCGGTGCCCACCCCGCGGGCGTCACAGGTGAACCGTCCGGCGCAGGAGTCCAGGGTGGCCCTGAGGTCCTCCGGCGACTCGTGCTCGTTGCGGCCGTCGGTGAGCAGGATGCCGTGCCGGATCGCGACGTCCGCCGAGGACAGCAGCCGGTCGGCCAGCCGCAGCCAGGTCCCGATCGCCGTACCGCCGCCCGCGCTCAGCCTGCGCAGCGCCTGCTTGGCCTGGTCCCGGGTGGCGGGGGCGGCCACCGCGAGCCGGCCGCCGCCCGGGTAGACCTCCTTGGCGACGTGCGTGCCGCCGATCACCGCGAAATGGGTGCCGTCGCGCAGGGTGTCGATGGCGGCCGCCGTGGCGTCCCGGGCGTTGCGCATCTTGGTCGGCGGATAGTCCATGGAACCCGAGCAGTCGACCATGATCGCCACCCCGGCGGCCGGCCCCTGCCCGGGCGCGTACGACGTCCCGGCCGCGCTCCCGACGGTGCCGCCGCCGGTCGACGTCACCGTGACGATGGCGTTGACCTCGCGGCCGCCGTCCGGCAGGTACTCGTTCTGGTAGACGTCCACCGAGAACTGCGGCACGTTCGACTTCGAGAAATTGGCCATGACTGCTCTGGTCCCCCTCCACCCCACGCGTGGTGGGTGCTGGCGATGTGCGGACCGGTCCCCTCCGGTCCGCGGGTGCTTCCTTGTACGTCTCGTTCCCGTTTACGGCCGTTTTGCGGCGGCCTCAGGCGGATCCTGCCCCCTGCGGCGGTGCCGGGAACGGGAGCAGCGCCACTGTTACGTTGTCGTGGCCCCCGCCGTCCAGCGCGTGGCCGACCAGGACCCGGGCCGCGTGCAGCGGCCGCAGGGCCACGTCGGCGGGGACGACCTCGGACATCTCCTCCGCCGACTCCGCGTAGTTCCACAGACCGTCCGTGCACACCACCACCACACCAGGCCGGTCCGGCTTGAAGGAAGCGGTGTGCGGCTCCAGTTCGTAGGCGTCCGCGCCGAGCCACCCGGTGATCGCGTGGGCCCGTTCGTCGGCGTACGCCTCGGCCTCGCTCATCAGCCCCGCGGCCACCATCTGTGCCGCCCAGGAGTCGTCCTCGGTGAGCCGGGCCGACGGCGCCCCGCGGTCCGCCGGCACCCAGTAGGCCCGGCTGTCGCCGACCCAGCCGACCACCAGCAGGCCCGCGGTGACGACCGAGCCGACGATCGTGCACGCCGGTGCGTTCTGGTGCGGGGTGTGCTCGCGGGCCGCCGGGGGCTCCTCGGCGAGGGCGTTGACGGCCTGGGAGGCCGCGACGATCGCCTCGTGCATCGCCGCCTGCGGGTGCGTGCCCTGGGGCAGCGCGGCCAGCAGGGCCTCGCTCGCGGCCCGGGAGGCGGCCAGCGAGGCCTCGTCGGGGCGGGTCGCCGAGGAGACGCCGTCGCAGACGACCGCGAACAGCGCCGGGGTGCCGTCGGGCAGCGCGGCGCGACCGACGGTGAAGGCGTCCTCGTTGCGGTGGTGGCGCAGCCCGCGGTCGCTGACGGCGGCCACCGGGCCGGACTCCTGCTCCATGTGGTCGCGTTCGCGCGGCTGGGCGTGCCCGCAGTTCTCGCAGTAGCCGTCGTCGTCGACCCGGCCCGCCCGGCAGGCCACACACACCTTCGGCAGCTCGGTGGTCTCGGCGCTCTCCGTGGCGGAGGCGGCCACCCGCGGGTCCGGCGCCTGCAGCGCGTAGTCGTCGTCGGGCCTCGGCGGCCGGTCGAAACGCACCCCGGAGGCGGGCGACGCCGGTGAACCGGGCGGCGGCGAATCCGGCGCGGACGGCGAACCGTGCGCCGGCGAACCCGGCAGCGGCTTGCCGCCCGAGTCCGTGCCGGGCAGGTCCGTCGGCAGATGCGGGGCCGCCGACGGACCGGAGCTGTCCGGCTCGGGCGGTGGCCAGGCCACGCCGGAGGCGCCCATGGTGAGGGTCGGGTGGTCCTGCGACGCGGCGGGCACGGCCGACAGGTCGTACCCGCACGCACCGCAGAACAGGTCACCCGATTCGAGCGGCTCCGCGCAGCTCGGGCACTTCGCCGGTGCGGCCTGCTGGGGCATCTGCGACATCAACTACACCCACGTCCGGGGGCGGTAACGGTTGGCCCGTTCCACCAGGTCGATCCTCTCCTCACCGCCGGTCGCCAGTCTGGCCAGCGTGCGGTACGAGCGCTCCAGGCCGAAGCGGAGGCCCCGCTCGTCCAGACCGCTGCCGAGCAGCACCCGGCCACCGACGACGGGCTGGAAGTCCTGGCCTCCGGAGAGTATCCAGTCCAGCGCGCAGCCGAGGACTTCCGCCGACAACTGCTCGCGCCGTGCCGGATCCAGACCGTACGCGTCCAGCGCCTCGATCTGTCCGGCGGCGGCCGTCAGATCGTCCAGGAACGGGGTGTCGTCGGGTGTCGCGGTCCGGTGCCGCAGCCGCGACCGTACGGCCGCCACCCGGGCCGCCGTGTAGTGGATCGACGCCTCCGGCACCGATTCCAGGGTACGCACCGCACCGCTCCGGTCCCCAGCCGCCAGCTGCACCCGGGCCAGGCCGAAGGCGGAGCTGACGAAACCCGGGTCGGTCGCCCACACCAGCCGGTAGTACTCGGCCGCGTTGTCCAGCTGGCCGAGCACCTCCGCGCACAGCCCGAGCGCCAGCTTGGGCGTGGTCTCGCCCGGGAAGGCGTCGTAGATCGCGTCGAAGGACAGCGCCGCGCCCTCGTGGTCCCCGGTGACCAGGGCGGTCACACCCCGGTACCAGACCACCCGCCAGTCGTCGGGCTGCTCGCCCTCCAGCCGGTCCAGAGTCTCCAGCGCGGCCTCGAAGTCGCCGTTCTCCAGGCGGGCGCGGATCTGGCGCAGCCGGGTCTCCACGGTCTGCGTCGGCGCCGCGGCCAGCGCGCTGATCAGGCTGACCTCGCCCGCCCCCGAGGTCGTCAGCCCCGCCAGGAATCCGGCGTTCGGGTCGTTCGGGTCGACCACCGGGACCGGCAGGGCGAGCGCGGCGGCCGGGGTGGGCACGGGCCGCACCAGGGCGGGGGAGACCGGGGCGTCCGCGCCGGACGGGGCGCCGGCCGCCCCCGGTGGCTCCAGCGCGAGCGTTCTGGACGCCACCGTCCGGCCGCCGAGCCGGGAGACGTCCCCGGCCAGCTTCGGGAACAGCTCCGTGTCCGTGACCTTCACCTCGGGTCCGAACAGCGTCGACAGCGCGGGCCGGGCCCTGCCGGTCTGCACCGACACCACCTCGCGCAGCACGCCCGTCAGCTGCTCGGCCATCTCCTGCGCGGAGGCGAACCGGCGGGCCGGGTCGGGATCGGTGGCCCGCACCAGCAGCCGGTAGAAGGACTCGTAGCTCCGGAACACCTCGATGTTGTCCGGGTCGGGCAGCGAGTCCACGAAGACGGTCGTGTAGCCCTGGAAGTCGAAGGTGAGGACCGCGAGGGTCCGGCCGACCGTGTACAGGTCGGAGGCGACCGACGGACCGACCTCGGCGACCTCCGGGGCCTGGTAGCCGACCGTGCCGTAGATCGCCGACTCGTCGTCGTCCATCCGGCGCACCGCGCCCATGTCGATCAGCTTGAGCTGGTCCTCGGTCTGGATGGCGTTGTCGACCTTGAAGTCGCAGTACAGCAGGTTGCGGCTGTGCAGATGACCGAGGGCCTCCAGCGCCTCGATCCCGTACGCGCAGGCCTGCTCCACCGGCAGCGGGTCGCGGCGGCCCTCCGGGGTCCGGCGGTCGTTGGCGATCTCCTTGAGGGACTTGCCGCCGACGTACTCCATGACGATGTAGCCGTCCAGCGAGCCGGTGCGCTGGTCCAGGTGCTCCACGAAGTTGTAGATCCGGACGATGTTGGCGTGCTCGATCTCCGCGAGGAACCGCCGCTCGGAGATCGCGGCGGCCATCGCGTCCTGGTCGCCGGTGTCGAGCAGGCCCTTGAGCACCACCCAGCGGTCGGACACCGCCCGGTCCACCGCCAGGTAGATCCAGCCCAGGCCGCCGTGCGCGATACAGCCCACGACCTCGTACTGGCCGTGCACGACGTCCCCGGCCTTCAGCTTCGGCACGAACGAGTACGGGTTGCCGCACTTGGTGCAGAACCCCTCGGTCCGCCCCGGCCGCTCCCCACGGCCCCGGCCGACCGGCGCCCCGCAGTCCGAGCGCGAGCAGAACCGCTTGCGCTCGGGCACCTCCGGGTTGTCCAGGACCATCTCGCGCGGGTCCGGCTTCGGCACCTGCGGGACCGTGACCAGCCCCGCGCCCAGCCTGCTGCGCCCCGATGCGCTCGTCGACGAACCGGAGCTGCGCACCGACACCGAACGGCCCGTCGAGCCGCCCGACAGGGACCGTGAGAGCCGCCCGGAGACCGAGCGCCGTGACTTCGACGACTGTGACGACGTACGCGAACTGCGGCCGCTGGCGCGCGAACTCCCGCTGCTGGCCGAGGACCGGCCGCCGGCCGTGATCCCGGTGGGCGGCGACCCGACCAGTCCTCCCGCCGAGACGACCGGCGCCAGACCGCACGTGTCGCAGTACAGCTCGCCGTCGCCGACGTCCTCGTACGTGCCCTCGCACTCCGGCCGCTGGCACGTCTGTCCCGCCTGGCTCATCGCCGCCGCATCCCCCTTGTCGCTCACGCTCCGGGTCCCCTCCGGTCCTCGGGACCGCTCTGCTGCGGCACCCGCGGCGCGCCCAGCGCCTCGGCCGCCGCGTGCTGATAGCGCAGCACCGCCTGCTCCGCGACCCGCAGGTCGCAGGGCGCGCTCCACAACATCCGCCGGGCCGCGTCGTACCGCTCGATCAGGAACGGGTCCTCCGCCAGCCCGTGCCTGGCCACCTTCGCCTTGTACGCGTCCAGCCGGCCGCGCAGCTCCGCGCGGACCGCCAGCGGCGCGGTGACCGCCGTCAACGACTCACGGGCGCGCAGCAGTTCGTCCTCGGCCTTCTGCTCCAGGGACTCCAGGAGCGGCGACAGCCGGTGCCACTGGGCCGTTCTGCGGTACTCCGCGGCGGTCGCCAGCTGCTCCTGAAGCGCGGTGGGCGGCCCGCTGACCACCGGCACCTCGGTCGCCGCGATCTTCGCCAGCACCTCGCCGCGCGCGGTGCGCGCCTCGGCGAGGGTGCGGTCCGCCCGGGACAGCACGTCCCGCAGCCTGATCAGCCGCGCCTCCGCGTCCTGCCGGACCGTCAGCACGGCGTCGATCTCCCGCCGCACCTCCTCCAGCGCCCGCGCCTCACGGTCGTACACCGTGGTGTCCGGCCGGCCGCCGCCCGGCGCCGAACTCCCCTGCGCGGGAACCCAGAAGCCCAGCGGGTCCGAGACGACGTCCTCGCGCAGCCTCGTCAGTACGCGGGTGATCCGCTCCAGGTCGTCACCCGCCGGGTGCTCGCCCGGGCGGACCCCGACGGAGTGCGCCAGCTTGCGGGTGCGCTGCAGCTCGGCGGCGAGCAGATCGATCCGCGCGGGCAGCGCCGACCACACCGCGTCGGCGGTGACGACCAGGTCCAGCGAGGTCGCGTACAGCTCGTTCATCCGGTCGACCAGGGTCACCAGCGAGAAGCGCTCGCTGAGCCGGCCGGCCGCCGACAGCAGCGTCGGCGCGTTCGCCGTCGCCGTGGCGCTGCCCGCGACCGTCACCGACTCGCCGCGCAGCAGCTCGGTCAGCTCCACCAGGTCCTCACGGCTGGACCAGCGGCGTCGCGCCCTGATCTCCCGGGCCGAGCGCAGGGTGTCCGTGTAGGCGTCGAAGTACGCCCACAGCAGGGTGATCGAGGCGTCGGCGGACGTCCACCGCTCCCGGGTCGTCCCGGTGAGCGCGGCACCCTCCAGGAGCCTGCGGCCCGCGTGGTCCTGCAGGGCGAGCAGCGAGGTCTCGATCGCCTCGTGCTCCGCGCCGAGCCGCGCCAGCGCACGGTCCACCTCGTCCCGGTCCATCACCGGCCCGGCGGGGTCCGTGACGCCCATCGATCACCTCTCGCTCACTTGTCGGGACCGGCCCCGCGGACGCGGGTCAGCTGGTGCGCAGGTACTGCGGCGCGGGTGGTTCCGACGCCGCCGAGTCCGTTCCCAGTGTCGCCGACAGCCACTTGTCGTACGACGCCTGCCAGCCGTCCGCCCGGTAGCCGACCAGGATCTGATTGACCCGGCGTACCAGATCGGTCGAACCCTGTTTCATCGCCACGCCGTAGTACTCGGTCGTGAAGGCGGCGCCCTTCAGCTCGACCGTCGGGTCCTGCGCGGCCTGGCTGGCGGCCAGCGCGCCGTCGGTGACCACCGCGTCCACCTCGCCGAGCTGCAGCCGCACCAGGCAGTCGAGTTGGTTGGGCACGGTGGTGGAGATGTCGGCCGACGCCGGCAGCCGCCCGGCCTTCTTGTCCGCGTCCAGCTTGGTGAAGGCCGTCGAACCGGCCGCCGTGCAGATCCTCCGGTGCGCGAGCGTGTCGTTGTAGCCGGTGATCGGCGACGACTTGGGCGCCAGCACCTGCTGACCGGTCTTGAAGTAGGGCGCGGAGAACGCCACGTCCTTCAGCCGGTCGCAGTTGATGGTCATGGTGCGGACCACCATGTCGACCCGGCCGTCCTGGACGGCCGGTATCCGCTGGCTGGTCGGGATCGCCTTGAACTGCACCGCCTCGGGGTCGCCGAGGATGTCCTGGGCGATCCGGTGCACCAGGTCGATGTCGAAACCCTCCAGCTCCGCACCGGAGTTGTTCGGGTTGCGGTAGCCCCAGCGGTAGCTGTTCTGGTCGATGCCGACGATCAGCTTCCGCTTGGCGCCGGTACGGGCCTTGATGGCGTCGATCGTCGTGCCGTCCGCGCCCGACGGCGACCAGGTCTCGTTCTGTGCCTGGGAGTCGACACAGCTGTCCGCCTTCGCCGGGCCGGCGGTGGCCAGTCCCGGACCGCCGCGCGCCCCGTCCGTGCCGCTTCCCCCGGCGGACTGGGTGAGGGGCAGCAGCAGGACGAACGCCAGCGCGAGAGCGCAGCCGACCGCCATCGCGCCCACTCCGCCCCAGCCGCGCAGGGAGGCCCGCATCCTCTGCACGAACACCCTCCCGCCCCCTCTCACCGGTACTCCGAAAGCCTGCGTCCGATGCCGAACAGCGCGCCCGACGCCGCCGCCACACCCAGCATGGCGGCACCGATCGGCAGCCCGGACATCGCGTCCCGCCCGTCGGTGGCCCGCTCCTGGAACTCGGACTCCTCGTGGGCGAGAGCATTCTTCAGGTTCGCGTCGACGCTGTCGAAGCATTCGGCGGTCGCGCCCTTGGCGCCTATCACCTTGTCCAGCGCCGCCTGGTAGTCGCCGTTCTCGTCCTCGGTGCGGGCGCCGGCGTGCCGCTCCTTCCACACCTTCATGTTCCCCTCGGCCGCCTGCACGGGCTTGCTGCCCGCCGAGTCGTCCGCGAGCGCCGCGGCCTGGGAGAGGCCCTTGCCGAGGGCGGCCATGTCCTGGTCGAAGTCGTAGTAGTACGCGTCGTAGGTCTCACCGTCGACCGTGACCGTCTCCGCGCCCCGCGCGACCAGGCTGAGGTTCTCGTTGCCCCGGGCCTTCAGGGAGGCGATCCGGGCGTCGTGCAGCACGTTCAGCGAGCGGACGCCGTGGTCGTAGGAGCCGTCCAGGCCGGCGCGGGCGAAGGTGTGGCCGACGACCAGCCACAGCAGCGTGACGACGGTGGCCGCGGAGGCCGCGACCAGGCCGTGGTTGAGCACCCGGTTGGTACGGCGGTAGTGACGCAACTGCGCCCAGGCGAGCGCGGCGAGGGCGAGCAGGCCGAGGACGATGGCCGCCCACGGGTACGGGGTCGCGTCCGCGTAGTCGGACGACAGCCGCGCGTTCTCCTTGGTGTAGAGATCCTCCGCCGCCGGGAGCATCTCCTTCTGCATCTTCTCGTTCGCGTACCGCAGGTAGGCGCCGCCGACCGGGTAGCCCTGCCGGTTGTAGACGCTGGCCCGCTCGACGAGCCCCTTGTACTCGGGGAGCAGTCTGTTCAGCTTCGCCACGGCCGCCTCGGAGGGCGAGCCGGGCTCGGAGTTGGCGGCTGCGGTGACGAGCTTGGCGGCGGCGGTCCGGATGTCCGTCTCGTACCGCGCGCGGGAGGCCGCCGTCTCCTGGCCGCCGGCCAGGAAGCCGCTGGAGGCCGCGGTGTTGGCGTCGGCCAGCGAACGGTAGATGTCGGCGGCGCCCGAACTGAGCGGCTGGCTGCGGTGCAGCACGTCGTCGGCGGCGGCCGCGCGGTCGGTCATCTGCCAGGCGGTGACGGCACCGAAGGCGACGATCAGGACGGCCAGGACGGCGCCGATGAGCCGGAGCCGGCCGGGCTCGGTGGTGGCTGCTGCGCGCACCTGCTCGACGCCCTCCGCGAAGGCGCTGCGGCGCGGGGGCGTCGCCTCGGGTGCGGGCGAGCCGGTGCGCTGCGCGGGCAGGACGGTACCCGTGCCTGGTGGCGCCGCGCTCTTCGTCGGCGGGTGTGTCACTTGACCTCCCCCATGGTCATCCGGTCGCCGCCCAGTATCGCCGTCCGGACTGACATTCGGCACCGGCCGTCACGGGATCTTGATCCGATCGCAGCGGAACCCCTGCCCATGAATACGCCGGGGGAATCGGTTCGGTTCCGCAGGGGTGGTGCGGGGGCGGAGGGCGGGGCGCGGAGGGGCGGTGCCGCATCGCCCCGCCCCACCCCGGGTCACCCCTCGAAGTAGGCTCGTGTCCTCGCCTGCGTGTCGGGCCCCGCATCCATCACGTCCAGCCCCAGCAGCGCCGCGCCCAGCACCGGCCGGGCCCGCACCACCCTCGGCACCGCCTTGGGAGCGCGCGCCGCCAGCAGTTCCCGTACGCCGTCGTCGAGGCCCGGGTGGCCGCCCGTCAGCACACCGCCGCCCAGCAGCACCGGCGTCTCCTCGTCCAGCAGGTCGAGGCGGGTCAGGGCGACCGTGGCCATCGTCGCGACCTCCTGCGCCAGCCGGTCCACCACCGAGCGGGCGATCGGGTCGCCGTCGGCCGCCGTCGCGAACAGCACCGGCGTCAGCTCGTGCCGGCGGCCGTACTCGACGTGCTCCAGGTGCAGCGCCTCGATCAGCGCGTACATGGACGTCAGCCCGAAGTGTGCCGGGAGGGTGTCGGCCAGGGCCGTCGGCCCGCCGCGCCCGTCCTCGGCCCGAGCCGCGTGCCACAGGGCCTCCTCGGCCAGTCCCCAACCGCCGCCCCAGTCACCGGAGATGCGCCCTATCGCGGGGAACCGGGCGGTGCGGCCGTCGGGGCGCATGCCCACGCAGTTGATGCCCGCGCCGCAGACCACGGCGACGCCCCGGGGCTCGGCCACACCCGCCCGCAGGATGGCGAAGGTGTCGTTGCGGACGGTCACCGAACCGCCCCAGTCACGGGCGGCCAGCGCGGCGGCCAACTGCTCCTCCTCCACCGGCAGATCGGCGTTGGCGAGGCAGGCGGAGACATGGCCGACCGAGGTGACGCCGGCGGCGCCGTACGCCTCGGCGACCGCGGCCGCCACCTCGTCCACGGCCTGCTCCACGCCCACCACCGGCGGCCGGAAGCCGCCGCCGCGGGCCGTGGCGAGGACCTCGCCGTCCGCCGCCACCACCGCGACGTCGGTCTTGCTGTTGCCCGCGTCGATGGCGAGGACACTTGCGGTCAGGCCCACGCGAGGTGCTCCCGGTTGTGCGCGATCAGCTTGTCGGTGAGGGCTTCGGCGTACTCGTACTGGCCGACGAGGGGATGCGAGAGCAGGGCCCTGAAGACCCGGTCCCGGCCGCCGCGCAGTGCCGCCTCAAGGGCCAGTTCCTCGTACGCCGTCACGTTCGCCACCAGGCCGGCGAAGAGCGGGTCGACGTCCGGGACGGGCAGCGGTACGGGTCCACCGGAGCCGACCGCGGCCTGCACCTCGATCACCGCGTCGTCGGGGAGGAAGGGGAGCGTGCCGCCGTTGTAGGTGTTCACCACCTGGTAGGGGTTGCCGGCGCCGCCGAGCAGCGCCGCCGCCAGGTCCACCGCCGCCTCCGAGTAGTAGGCGCCGCCCCGCTTGGCGAGCAGCTCCGGCTTCTCGTCGAGCGCCGGGTCGCCGTACATCTCCAGCAGCTGCTTCTCCATCGCGGCCACTTCGGCGGCCCGGGACGGCTTGGTGCCCAGCTCCCGCACGACCTCGTCGTGGGCGTAGTAGTAGCGCAGGTAGTACGAGGGGATCACGCCGCCCAGGCGGTCCAGGAGCGCCGTCGGCAGCTTCAGGTCGGCGGCGATGGTGTCGCCGTGCTCCCCGAGCAGCTTGGGCAGCACGTTCTCACCCTCGGGCCCGCCGAGACGGACCGCCGTCTCCCAGGTGAGGTGGTTGAGGCCGAGGTGGTCCAGGTGGACCTCGGCGGGCGTGACACCGAGCAGGTTCGCGAACTTCCGCTGAAAGCCGATCGCCACGTTGCACAGCCCGACCGCCCGGTGCCCGGCCTGGAGCAGCGCGCGGGTCACGATCCCCACCGGGTTGGTGAAGTCGATGATCCAGGCGTTCGGGTTGGTCCGCCGGACGCGTTCGGCGATGTCCAGGACGACCGGGACCGTCCGCAGGGCCTTGGCCAGCCCGCCGGCGCCGGTCGTCTCCTGGCCGATGCAGCCGCACTCCAGCGGCCAGGTCTCGTCCTGCTGCCGGGCCGCCTGGCCGCCCACGCGCAGCTGGAGCAGCACCGCGTCCGCTCCCTCGACCCCGGCATCCAGGTCTGAGGTGGTGACGATACGGCCGCTGTGGCCCTGCTTGGCGAAGATCCGGCGGGCCAGTCCGCCCACCAGTTCCAGGCGTTCGGCGGCCGGGTCCACCAGGACCAGTTCCTCGACGGGCAGGGTGTCCCTGAGCCGCGCGAAGCCGTCGATGAGTTCGGGGGTGTAGGTCGAGCCTCCGCCGACCACGGTGAGTTTCATAAAAGGGTTAACCCTTCACTCCGGTGAGCGTGACGCCCTCGACGAACGCCTTCTGGGCGAAGAAGAACACGAGGATCACGGGGGCCATGACCAGGACGGTCGCGGCCATGGTGAGATTCCAGTCGGTGTGGTGCATGCCCTTGAACGACTCCAGGCCGTAGGACAGGGTCCAGGCGCCAGGGTTCTCCGAGGCGTAGATCTGGGGTCCGAAGTAGTCGTTCCAGGCGTAGAAGAACTGGAAGAGGGCGACGGCGGCGATGCCCGGCTTCGCCATCGGGATCACCACCCGCAGCAGGGTGCGCAGATCCCCGCAGCCGTCCACCTTCGCCGCGTCCAGGTACTCGTTCGGGATCGTCATCAGGAACTGGCGCAGCAGGAAGACGGAGAACGCGTCGCCGAACGCCATCGGCACGATCAGCGGCCACAGGGTGCCGGACAGGCCCAGCTGCTTCGCCCAGAACAGGTACATCGGGATGATGATCACCTGCGGTGGCAGCATCATCATCGAGATCACCAGCATGAGCGAGAGATCGCGGCCCCGGAACCGGAACTTGGCGAGTGCGTACGCCACCGGGAGCGAGGAGACGACGGTCAGGACGGTGCCCAGACCGGCGTAGAAGAGCGTGTTGCGCCACCAGGTCAGGAAGCCGGGGGTGTCGAAGACCTTGCGGTAGTTGCCCCACTCCCAGGTGTGCGGGATCAGGTCCCGGCTGAGTGCCTGGCTGTCGCTCATCAGCGAGGTCAGGAAGACGAACACGAAGGGGAGGGTGAAGAAGAGGGCGGCGGCGATGCCGAGCGAGTGGACCGCCACCCAGTTCAGCAGCGCCTTGCGGCGGGCGGTGCGTTCGGCCGACGTCATGGGCTGCTCGGTCACGTCCACCGGCCGGTCCAGTACCTGGGCCATGTTCAGTCACCTGCCTGGATGAGACCGCCCCGGCGCCGCATCAGGAACGCGGTGAACACCATGGACAGGACGAAGAGGACGAGGGCGACGACACACGCGGAGCCGTAGTCGAAGCGCTGGAAACCGAGGTTGTAGACGAGCTGGGGCAGGGTGAGCGTCGACTTCTCCGGATAACCGGGCTCGAACTGGGTGCCCGCTCCCTGGATGACCCCCGAGGCGACCTTCCCGGCGATGAGCGGCTGCGTGTAGTACTGCATCGTCTGGATGACACCCGTGACGACCGCGAACATCACGATCGGCGAGATGTTCGGCAGCGTCACGTACCGGAAGCGCTGCCACGCCGACGCGCCGTCCAGCTCCGCCGCCTCGTACTGCTCCGCCGGTACGTCGAGCAGCGCGGCCATGAAGATGACCATCAGGTCGCCGATGCCCCACAGCGCCAGCAGGGTCAGCGCCGGCTTGGACCAGGTGGGGTCGTTGAACCAGCCCGGGGCCGGGATCCCGGCCTTCTCCAGGATGGAGTTGACCGGTCCCGTACCGGGGTTGAGGAGGAAGGCGAAGGCCATGGTGGCCGCGACCGGCGGGGCCAGGTAGGGCAGGTAGAAGAGGGTGCGGAAGACTCCCGTAGCCGTCTTGATCTTCGTGATGAGCATGCCGATGCCGAGGCCGAAGACGACCCGGAGGGAGACCATCACGACCACGAGCCACAGGGTGTTGCGCATCGCGGGCCAGAAGTAGGGATAGTGCTCGAAGACGTACGTCCAGTTCTTCGTGCCGTTCCACGTCGCCGGTTTGAAACCGTCGTAGTGCATGAACGAGAAGTAGACCGTCGAGATCAGCGGATACGCGAAGAAGACCGCGAAGCCGATCAGCCAGGGCGACATGAAGGCGAGATTGCGCAGCGCCGCCTTGCGGCGCTTGGAGGCCAGAGTGATGGTGCTCATCGCTACTTCGCCTGCGCGATGTCCGTGTCGATCTGCGCGGCGGCCTGCTTCAGGCCCGCCTTCAGGTCGGTGACCTTGCCGCTCTCGTAGTCGTAGCCGAGCTGCTGGACGGTCGTCAGGTACACACCGCCGTTGACGGAGGCGGGCGCCGTCGTGGAGTCGGGGTTCGCGGCGATGTCCAGGAACGTCTTGAACCGCGGGTCGTACTTCAGCTTCGGCGACTTCAGGGCGGCCAGCGTGGACGGCACGTTGTGGATGGCGTTGGAGAAGTTCACCACCGCGTCCGTGTCGGTGCTGATGTACTTCACGAACTCCCAGGCCGCGTTCTGCTTCTTGCTGGTGGCGGCGATGCCGGCGATGGTGCCGGTGATGTAGCCCTTGCCGTACTGGGCGGCCTGGTCGTCGGGGACCGGCATCGGGGCGACGCCTATGTCGAAGTTCGGCTTGGCGTCCAGGGCCATGCCAAGGCGCCACTCACCGTCGAGCTGCATGGCGACCTGGCCGGTCTGGAAGGGGTGCTTGGGGCCCCACTCGTCGCCGAGCGTGGCGCGGAACGTCTCCAGCTTCTTGTAGCCGCCGAGCGCGTCGACGAGTTGCTTCTGGAGCGTGAAGGACTTCTCGAAGGCCGGGTCCTTGGCGAGGTTCGACTTGCCCTGGCTGTCGAAGTACGTCGGCGAGAACTGTCCGAGGTAGTGCTCGGTCGTGGTCTCCCAGCCGTGGTAGTCCGGCATGAAACCGAGCTGCTTGAAGCTGTCGCCCCTGGCGATCGTCAGCTTCTTGGCGTCGGACCGGAATTCGGACCAGGTCTTCGGCGGGCTGGTGATGCCGGCCTTCTGGAACGCCGTCTTGTTGTAGTAGAGCCCGTAGGCGTCCCCGAGCAACGGCACCGAGCAGCGGTTGCCCTCGAACTGGGTGTACTCGTTCATCGCCTTCGGGAACGTCGTCTCCGGGTCGATGTCCGACTTCTTGAAGAAGGGGTTGAGGTCGACCAGCGCGCCCGAGTCGCAGAACTTGCCCACGCTGTTGGTGGTGAAGGACGAGATGACGTCCGGGGCCTTGTCGCCGCCGGTGCGCAGCGCCTGGTTCATCTTGTCGTCGGTCATGTTGCCGACGACGTTGACGTGGATGTTGGGGTGCGCCTTCTCGAAGCCGGAGATCAGCGCCTGGACACCCTTGACCTCGCTCGGCGCGCTCCAGGCGTGCCAGAAGTTGATGGTGGTGTCGGCCGAGGCGTCGTCGGTGGCGCCGGAGGATGACTGGCCGGTACAGGCGGTGAGCAGGGCGAGCGAACTGGTCAGGGCGGTGAGGGCAAACGCCGTCTTTCGGGCAGTGAAGGACATGGGCATGGCAAGGTCTCCCAGGGGCGGGCGGTGAGGGAAGGGGCCGGTGCGGGGGGTTGGCAGGGCGGTGCGGGCCGACGGGGTCTGGTGCGGGTCAGCGCGAGGTGTCGAAGACCTCGTCACGGGTGGTCGCGAGCGCGCTCTCCAGCGCGCCGCGCAGCACGGGGTGTTCCTGGACCTCGCCGACGACGAGCCGCGGCCGGGCGGCCGCCAGCTCCTCCAGCTCGGCCTGGACCAGGGCCCGCAGCACTTCGCCCCCGGCGGTCAGGACCGTGCCGCTGAGGACGACGAGTTCGGGGTCGAGGACGGAGACGAGGGAGGCGAGACCGGTGGCGACCCGGGTCGCGTAGGTCCGCAGGAGTTCGTGGTGCGGCCCGCTGCCGTGATCGGCGGCGCGGGCGACGAGCGCGGCGGCCGCCTCGGAGTGCGACCCGGCCGTCAGCCCGGCGATGCCGAGCTCGTCGGCCAGCCTGGGCAGCGACTGCGCTCCGGCGAGTTCCTGGTAACCGCCGCTGTTGGCCTTGGTGACCTGGCGGACCAGTGGGGCGCCCGGCACCGGAAGGAAGCCGACCTCGCCGGCGCCGCCGGTCCAGCCGCGGTGCAGCCGGCCGCCGAGCACCAGGGCGGCGCCGAGGCCCTCCTCGTTCCACAGCAGCACGAAGTCGCCGTGGCCGCGGGCCGCGCCGAGCCGCTGTTCGGCGATGGCGGCGAGGTTGACGTCGTTCTCGTACTCGACGGGCATCGGCAGCGCGGCGGCGAGGTCGTCGAGCAGTGCGGGGGAGTGCCAGCCGGGCAGGTGCGAGGCGTAGCGCAGCCGGCCGGTGTTGGGGTCGAAGGCGCCCGGTGTGCCGATGACCAGCCGGTGGACGTCGTCCCGGGCCAGCCCGGCCGCCTTGACCGCGCCGTCGAGCGCGTCGGTGACCTGCCGTACGACCGACTGGGCCGACCGCCGTCCCGGGGTGGGGAGTTCGTACTCGCCGACGGTGCGGCCGGTGATGTCGGCGACGGCGGCGCGGATCCGGGCCGGGTTGACGTCGAGCCCCGCGGCGTGGGCGGCGCCCGGATTCACCGAGTACAGCTGGGCGTTGGGGCCCGGCCGGCCCTCGCTCGTGCCGGTCGCGAGCACCAGCCCGGCCGCCTCCAGGCGGGCCAGCAGCTGCGAGGCCGTCGGCTTGGAGAGGCCGGTGAGCTTGCCGATCCGGGTCCGCGACAGCGGGCCGTGCTCCAGCAGCAGGTCCAGTGCGGCGCGGTCGTTCATGGCGCGGAGTACGCGCGGGGTGCCCGGCGTGCCTGCGGTTCCTGCCATGCGGTTCGACACCTGCCTTTCCAGCCGCTCAGTTTCCCAGTGACCCGGGTGATCGGTCCACCCGGGTGACGCTCTGGGATCACGCGCGGGGGTCACCCGCCCGGGACGCCCGGGACCGTTCGCCCTTGATCACTGTTAGGAAAGTTTCCTGTTGGCTGGAAAACGTAGGCCGCCGGAAGGGGAGCGTCAATAGCTCCACTGCGCGGCAACCCACTCGTTACCTGCGCTCGGACGCGCGAGGGGCCCGTCCGGAAGGCCGGACGGGCCCTTGTGGCGAGGCGCTCGCGGGTGCTACTTGACCTTGATGAAGTCGCCCGTGGCCGTCGCCGCCGCGGCGCCCCTGGCGGTCCTTGTACGCGGCCGCGTCCCTGTCGTTCGCCGTGGGCGGCACGACGGCCGTCCCCTCGATGAACTCGGGTCGGATCGGCGCCACCGACGCCTCCTCGATCGCGATCAGCGGATCGATGGGGTCCTGTTCCGTCGCGACCGTCTCCATGATCGGTTCGGCGCTCGTCCCCCGTTCTCCTCACGCTGCTGCCAGGCTGAGCCCGCGCCGGGCGCCCCGGCGGAACGATGGGGCACCCCGTACGCCGTGAGACGCCGGAACGCCCCATCGTGCACTCGAACGAGTGTGCTGGACCGCTCCGCTACTTCCCGGCCGTCGCCCCTCGCTGGACGGCGATCGGAGCCGTCGCCGCCACCTGCGGCGAGTCCGAGTTGGAGAAGGCCGACGGTGCCGCCACGGCCGCCGTCGGGTCCACCGGCTCCTCCTCGGTGAGCGCGACCGGCGCCCCGCCGACGATCCTGATGTCCGCCTCGTCGAAGGCCCGCTTGATCCGCCAGCGCAGCTCGCGCTCGACCGTCAGGGCCTTGCCCGGCATGGTCTTGGCGGAGAGCCTGACCACCATCGAGTCGAGGAGGACGGAGTCCAGGCCGAGGATCTGGATCGGGCCCCAGAGCAGCTCGTTCCAGGGCTCCTCCTTGGCCATCTTCTCGGCGACCTCGTCCAGGGTGGCCCGGACCCGGTCCAGGTCCTCGGTGGTCCGGACGGTGACGTCCACACCGGCCGTGGCCCAGCCCTGCGAGAGGTTGCCGATCCGCTTGATCTCGCCGTTGCGCACGTACCAGATCTCGCCGTTGTCGCCGCGCAGCTTGGTCACCCGCAGGCCGACCTCGACCACCTCGCCGGAGGCGATCCCCGCGTCGATCGAGTCGCCGACGCCGTACTGGTCCTCCAGGATCATGAACACGCCGGACAGGAAGTCCGTGACCAGGTTGCGGGCGCCGAAACCGATCGCCACACCGGCGACACCGGCGGAGGCCAGCAGCGGGGCCAGGTCGATCTGGAAACTGCTCAGCACCATCAGCGCGGCCGTGCCGAGGATCAGGAAACTCGCCACCGACCGCAGCACGGACCCGATCGCCTGCGAGCGCTGCCGCCGCCGCTCGGCGTTGACCAGCAGCCCGCCGAGCGTGGTGCCCTCCGCCGACTCGACCGTCCGGTTCATCCGGTCGATGAACTTGGTGATCGCCCGTAGGACGACCTTTCTCAGCACCACCGCTATCACCAGGACCAGCAGCACCTTGAGCCCGATCGCCAGCCACGTCGACCAGTTCTGCTCGACCCAGCTCGCGGCGTTCGTGGCGCTCTCCTGGGCGTCCTGGAGCGCGGGCACCGCCGGTGTCTCCGACCCCGAGGGGGTCGGAGACGGCGACGGACCGGCGGCCAGCAGGGCGGCGGGCAAGGACACGGCGGGTACCTCCAGGGCGGTGCGGTACTGCCCTCCGGTACGGCGTTCAAGGTCACGTACGGCGTTCAAGGTCACGAGAAGGTCACCGGACGGGCAGGATCACCACACTAACGGGGCATCGCGTGTGCGCCCGACGGATACGAGAAGGAGAGACCGTGCTCACTCCGGCTCGCTCCGCAGGCCTCCCGGTTGAGCAGGCTCGCTTGAAATGGGGGGTGTCCGGGGGATGAATGCGGTGTGGTCGAAAACACTCCCAGGCCGTTACGCGGACATGGTGGCGCGTCCACCAGGCAAGAGGGGAGACTGGCCACAGATCGTCCCGGCGCGAGCCACGCGCCGCCGACGCCCAAGGAGGCCCCCGTGCCGCATGTCCTGGTCCTCAACGCGTCGTACGAGCCGCTCGGCGTCGTACCGCTCCGCCGCGCGCTCGTCCTCGTCCTGGAGAACAAGGCAGTCGCCTTGGAGGAATCCGGCGCCTTCATGCACAGCGCAACCGTCACAGTCTCCGCACCCAGCGTGGTCCGGCTCAAGCGATTCGTCCGGGTTCCCTACCGAGGACCCGTTCCGCTCACCCGAAGGGCGCTCTTCGCGCGCGACGGGGGCCGGTGCATGTACTGCGGTGGCGTCGCAACCAGCGTCGACCACGTCATCCCGCGCAGTCGCGGGGGTCAGCACGTCTGGGACAACGTGGTGGCGTCGTGCCGCCGCTGCAACCACGTCAAGGCCGACCGCCATCTCTTCGAGATCGGCTGGCGGCTGCGGCACAAACCAGCCCCACCCACCGGCCTGGCCTGGCGCATCATCGGGACCGGCCATAGGGACCCGCGCTGGCTGCCCTACTTGCAGCCGTACGGCGCGGACGACGCCCTGGCCCGGATCGACGGCATCTCCGCCTGACGATCCGGGCCTTCGCACACCCCGTGGCTGCCCGCCTCAGCCACGGGGCCCTTCGGCACGCGCACCCCGTACGACGTACAGCGCGCCGCCCACCGCGAACGCCCCCAGCGCCGCCGCCCAGGCGCCCGGTTGCGCGCCCGGTTGCACGGGCCACGCCCAGACGGCCACCGCACGTCCACGCGCCCCCGCCGAGCCCAGGTACACGGCACTGACGTAACCGAAGGCGGGCAGCCAGCTCAGCCGGGCGCCGATCAGCACCGCCGCCGCGGCCGTCACTCCCGTACAGCCCAGCGTGTTGCGGATCACGGCCGGCGGTCCGAAGGCCTCGGGATGCCCCAGCACCGCCAGCGGCAGCAGCACGGCCGCCATTGCGACGAGCCCGGCCAGCTGAGCCAGCCGGAGCGGCCACCACGGCCGTACCGCCGTCCGGTCCAGTTCGTCCGAGGGCGAGTACAGGCTCACCCCGATCACCGCGGCCGCCAGCAGCGGGGCCAGCGCGACCACCGGCACCCGGCGGTCCGGGTCCACATAGGCGTCCAGGCGGGCCGCCGCCCAGACGGCGAAGGCGGCCGTGCCGACGAGTGCGGCCAGGGCGGCCGGGAGCGTGCGCGCGCGGGCGTGGAGCAGGGGACCGGCGATCGTCGTCACAGCGCGGGCACCCCGCTCGGGTCGCAGTTCGCCCGGCCCGCGAAGTACGCCGACAGCCAGGCCCGGCGCTCTGGCGCACCCATCGCCGCCAGGCGGGCCCGGGCAGCGAGGCGCGCGGCCCTCTCGGCACGGGGGGCCAGGTCGTCGAGGTGCCGCCGGGCGGGAAGCGGTGCCAGGTAGTCGACGACCGCGTCGTCGGCCAGCACGATCCGCCGGTCGGTCAGCTCGTCCGGGCAGTCACCGCGCACTTGGAGCGCCCCCACCGCCTCCCACGCGAACTCCGCCGGATCGGTCAGCCGCCCCCGCGCGAACGACCAGCCGAGCGGCGTCAGCGACGGCAGGCCGGCCTCGCCGGCGCGCGGCCCGCCGTACCGGTCCACCCAGCGCACCGGCAGGTTCCGCACGCCCGCCAGCCGGCCGGTGACGCCCGACAGGGCCTCGGTGAGCTGCGGGAGCGCACCCGCGTACCGGGCGTCCACGCAGACCGCCGGGGTGCCGGACGTGTCGCACACCTGCCGCAGGGCCAGCGGGTCGGTGCGCCACAGTCCGTCCCCGGTCCGTATGAGCAGCACGGCCGCGGCCGTCGCGGCGGCCAGCGGCAGCAGGGCCGTCCACCGGCGCCGGGCCGCGTACGCCAGTACGGCCGCCCCCGCCAGCCCGCCCGCCCACACCGCCGCCGTCACCGGCTGCCACCACACCGGCACCGACGTCTCCACGACCGCCAACGCCGGGTCGAGATACCGCCCGGACCCGGAGCCGGTCGCCGCCGGCACCCCCAGTCCCAGATAGCCCGCCACGGCCAGCAGCGGAGCCGTGAGCCGCGAGGGCACCACACGCCCGGCCACCTGGCCGGCCGGTACCGCGGCGCCCGTCACGAACGCGTCGAAGGGCAGCCGGGCGAGACGCGGTCCGTCACCCAGGGCACCCTGCGCGTACGGCCAGGTCGCGAGCAGCGCCAGCCCCGCCGCGGCCAGGTACCCGGCAGCCACCCAGAGGGCCATCGGCAGCACCGACACCAGGAACCGGGCCAGCGGTGGCCGTACGGCCGTGTCCCACAGCTCCCGGGTACGGCGCCGCCGCTCCCGTCCGCCCTGCCAGCAGCCCGCGGCCGCGGCCGCCGGGACCGTGATCAGCACGGCATCGTGCAGTTCGGTGGCCGTCTCCGCCCAGCCGCCCTGCCACCGGCCGGCCGACGCGGCGAGCGCCACGCCCAGCGTCAGCAGCACGGTCAGCCCGGCCCAGGGGGCGAAGCCCCGGCGCGCCTCCGCGAGCAGCGGGGCCCGTACCGTCGTCACCACTCTCATCGCAGGGCCTCCCGGGCGGTGCGGTGGGCGCGCAGGGCTGTCGTGTAGCCGCGCTCGATCGGATGGTCGCCGGGGCCCTCGGACCTCTCGCCGAGGGCGGCCAGCGCTTCGGGCGTACCCCGGTAGGCGACCCGGCCCGCGTCCAGCAGGGTGACCTCTGTGCAGGCCGCGGCCACGTCCTCCACCAAGTGGGTGGAGACGACCACGGTCGCCGAGGCGCCCAGCTCGCGCAGCAGTTCCCGGAACTCCACGCGCTGCTCGGGGTCCAGGCCGGCGGTCGGTTCGTCGAGCAGCAGGACCTCCGGTTCGTTGACGACCGCCTGCGCGATGCCGACCCGGCGGACCATGCCCCCGGAGAGCGTCCGGATCTTCGCGTCGGCCCGGCCGGCGAGTCCGACCCGGGCCACCGCCCGCTCCACGGCGGCCGGGACCCCGGCGGCCGGCATCTCCTTCAGCCAGGCCACGTACGCCACGAACTCCCGCACGGTGAACCCCGGGTAGTAGCCGAACTCCTGCGGCAGATAGCCCAGCCGGGCGCGGACCTCGCCGAGGGCGCGGTGCCCGGCGGTGTCCCGGCCGAGCAGCTCCACCCGTCCCGCGGCCGGCCGGGCGACCGTGGCCAGCACCCTGATCAGCGAGGTCTTCCCGGCGCCGTTCGGGCCCAGCAGCCCGTGCACACCCGTGCCGAGCGTGAGATCGACCGAGTCCAGGGCTACGGTCCTGCGGTGCCGGACGCGCAGGCCGGTCACTCGTATGTTCAACGGTTCTCCAGATGGTCGTAGGCGTCCCGGCGGACGGCGAGGAGCGCGGCGCACGCGACGGCGGCGGCGGCCCAGCCGGCCTGGGTGCCGTCGAAGCAGGCGGACAGCTGTCCGGCCAGCCGCGCGGTGAACGGGCCGCCGTGGGCGGCGACGGCCGGGACGAGGACGGCGGCCAGCCAGCCGCCGCCGGTCACCGCGGTCCCGGTACGGCAGCCGACGCAGGACGCGAGCACCAGGGAGCCGAGGGTCAGCGCGAGGCCCGGCAGCAGCCAGGCGGCGGCCCCGGGGGTGCCCGAGGAGGGCAGGGCGGCGCCGGTGAGCGTCAGCACGGGCAGGCTCACGGCGAGGACGGCGGCGGTACGGGTGAGTGCGAGGCGCAGTCCGCCGGCGGGGGTGGACGCGGTGATCTCGTGCAGAGGGTCGGCGTGCGGGCCGTAGGAGAGGGCGACACCGGCCACGGGGACGACCGGGGCGACGGTCAGGAGGAGGGCGCGGGTGGCTCCGTAGTCCGCGGCTCGGGCCAGCAGGAGGGCGCCGACGACGACGGTGAGGAGGGCGAGGAGCCAGCTGCCCCTCAGGGCGGGGCCGAGGGACCGGAAGGCGGGGGTGAGGCGGCTGGTCCGGTGTCGGCCGGTGGGGGCTCGTCGCACCGCTTCCCGCGCTCCTGCGGCGGGGGGCGCGGCCGTCAGCACCAAGTCCCGGAGCTCTTCGAGGACCGGTCCCGCCGCTGTCTCCCGCACCGCCGCCGACACCCGGCTCGCACAGCCGGTGCAGCTCTCCAGATGCTTCTCCAGGGACCACGCGTCCGCCTCCGGCAGGGAGCCGTCGGCGTACCGCAGGGTGAGATCCTCGGAGGCGTGCCAGGGTGTCCTCACGCCGGGCCTCCCATCGGTGAAGGGTTCAACCGGGCCAGGGCCGTGCGCAGTTCGGCCCTGGCCCGGAGTGCGCGGGACTTGACCGTGCCCTCCGGTATGCCGAGCAGCCGCGCGGTCTCCCGGGTGGACAGGCCGTCCACGACCGTCGCCCGCAGCACCTCGCGGAGTTCGGGCGAGATCCGGTCCAGGGCGGTGCCGACGTCGCCGTACTCCAGGCCCATGAGCACCCGGTCCTCCGCGGAGGGCGCGACCGCGGGGCCGGGCAGGACCTCCACCCGGGCGGCCCGTTCCTGCACCCGACGGGCGTCCACCAGCCGGCGGGCGGCGATCGTCCACAGCCAGCCGCCGGCTTCCTGCCCGCGGTGCGCGGCGGCCGACCGCCACACCGTGACGAAGGTGTCCTGGAGCACTTCCCGCACCACCTCCGGGTCGGCGCAGCGCCGGGTCAGGCGGGCGTACAGCCAGCCCGCGTGCCGGTCGTACAGGACGGCCAGCGCCGGGCCGTCGCCGGCCGCGACGGCCCGCAGCAGCGCCGCGTCCCCGTCGGCCGTTCCGTCGTTCTCCCGGTGGCCCCCCATGGGGCGGAACAGTCTCACAGCCTCTTTATCGATCACCCGGACGCGGTCGGTTCACCCGGTGTGGGGACGGGGGCGGGGAGTGCCCTCGCCGCGACGGGGTAGGCCTGCCACGACGCGGCGTCCGCCGCCCTACCCGACGTCAGGACAAGGAGGCCACCGTGGCCGCAACGGTTCACCATCCGATCCCGGCCCAGTTCAAACCCCCGGTGGAGACCGTGCAGGAGTCCCTGCTGTGCGTGTTCAGCGCCGAGACCGTCTGCGCGGAGGCGCCGCTGACCAGCGAGCCCCCGCTGCCCGACGCCGAGCCGCTGACCAGCGAACCGCCGCTCGCCGACCTGGCCCCGCTGACCAGTGAGCCGGGGTTGTAGATGAGCGAAGCCCTGGACGGGGAATTGTGCCGGCTCGCCGAACTGCACGGCGTCGCCACCTCCTACAGCCCGTCGCCGGACCGTACGGTCGCGGCCTCGGCCGGTGCCGTGACCGCGGTGCTGGCCGCCCTGGGCGTCGACGCGAGCGGCCCGGAGGCCGTCCGCACCGCCCTGGCCGACCGGGAGCGGGACCTCGCCGAACGGCTGCTGCCGCCGACACTCGTGCACTGGGCCGGCTCCCGCGGCCCCGCCCTCGACCTGCCCGCCGGCACCCGGCTGGAGGTCCGCACGGAGGACGGCGAGACCCGGGCGGACGTGACGGACCTGCCGGCCGGGGTGCATCTGCTGACCGCCGTCGCGCCCGACGGCCGTACCGCCCGCAGCCACCTGATCGTCGCCCCCGACCGGCTGCCCACACCCGCCGGCCGCTCGTACGGTCTCCTCGTCCAGCTGTACTCGCTCCTCTCCGACCGTTCCTGGGGCATGGGCGACCTCGGTGACCTGGCCGGACTGGCCGACTGGGCCGGACGCACGGCCGGGGCCGGGTTCGTGCAGGTCAACCCGCTGCACGCGGCCGTGCCCGGACCTCCGACCGACCCCTCCCCCTACCGTCCCTCCTCCCGCCGGTTCCCCGACCCGGTGCACCTGCGGCTGGAGTCCGTCCCCGAGTACGTCCCGGACCCCGCGCTCACGGAACGCGCGGGACGGCTGCGCGCCGCCGTCCTCGAGCAGGGCGCCCACATCGACCGGGACGCGGTCTGGGAGCTGAAGCGGCAGGCGCTGGAGGCGCTGGCCGCCGTACCGCTCACCGCCGCCCGGCAGGCCGCCTACGACGCCTTCCGCGCCGACCAGGGGCAGCCCCTGGAGGACCACGCCACCTGGTACGCGCTCGCCGAGCGGCACGGCTCCGACTGGCACCGGTGGCCCGAGGCGCTGCGCGACCCGCGCTCGCCGGAGACCGCCCGCGCCCGCGCCTCGCTGCGGGACCGGGTCGCCTTCCACTCCCGGCTCGCCTGGCTCACCGACACCCAGCTCACCGACGCCCAGCGCACCGCCCGCGCGGCCGGGATGCCGGTCGGGATCGTGCACGACCTCGCCGTCGGAGTGCACCCCGCGGGCGCGGACGCCTGGGCGCAGCGCGCCTTCTTCGCCGCCGGGATGTCCGTCGGCGCCCCGCCCGACGCGTTCAACGCCCGAGGCCAGGACTGGGGCCTGCCGCCCTGGCGCCCCGACCGCCTCGCCGCCTCCGGTCACGCTCCCTACCGCCAGCTGCTGCGCGCCCTGTTCCGCTATGCGGGCGCGCTGCGCATCGACCACGTGATGGGCCTGTTCCGGCTGTGGTGGGTACCGGAGGGCCGGCCGCCCACGGAGGGCACGTACGTCCGCTACGACGCCGAGGCGATGCTGGCCCTGCTGGCGCTGGAGGCGACCCGGGCGGGGGCGGTGGTGATCGGGGAGGACCTGGGGACCGTGGAGCCGGGGGTGCGCGAGACGCTCCAGCTCCACGGGGTGCTCGGCACGTCGGTGCTCTGGTTCGAACGGGACTGGGACGGCGACGGCCGCCCGCTCGCCCCGGAGAGCTGGCGCGCCGACTGTCTCGCCACCGCCACCACCCACGACCTGCCGCCCACCGCCGCCCGCCTCACCGGCGAGCATGTCGGACTCCGCGACCGGCTGGGTCTGCTGACCCGTCCGGTGGCCGAGGAACGGGCGGACGCGGCGGCCGACACGGCGGAGTGGCTGGCGCTGCTGACCCGGCTGGGCCTGCTGGCCGGCTCCGACGCCGGTGACGAGGAGGCCGAGATCCGGGCCGTGCACCGCTTCCTGCTCCGCACCCCGGCCCGCATGGTCGGCGTCTGGCTCCCCGACACGGTCGGCGACCGCCGCCCGCAGAACCTCCCCGGCACCTGGGACCAGTACCCGAACTGGCGCCTCCCGATCGCCGACGCGACGGGCCGCCCGGTGACCCTGGAGGAGCTGACGGCGTCGGCGAGGGTCCGCGCGCTCCTGGAGGTGCTGCGGCCGGAGAACCCGCCCGGCCCGGAGGACGACGGCCGCTCGGTGTCTCTGCCCAGCCAGTCCGGGGCGTGAGGGCGGCGACCGGTCCCGGGGCGTCCGCCGGCCGGCGGCGGCTCGGCGGCGGCCCCCGGGGCGGTCTCGACCGTGCGCGGCGCCGCGTACGGGTACCCCGGCCGCGCGCCCCTCAGGCCGGCCCGCTACTTTTGGGAGCGTGGACAAGAAGAACGCCCTGCGCGCCGGCGCCCTGGCTGCCGGTACGACGCTGATGATGCTGCTCATGTCGTCCCCTGCTCTCGCGCTCACGCGTGACGACGGCGACGACCCCGGCAAGGGCCTGAGCGTCATCGAGACGCTGGGTCTCTACGTCCTGATCCCGCTCGTGCTCTTCGTGGTCATCGCGGGCCTGGTCATGGTGCTGGACAAGTCCAAGATCCGGGTCACCAAGCCGGGCACGACGAAGGCCAGGGCGAAGGCCTGACCTCCGCTTCTCCGTCGAGGGCGCCGGTCGCCTTCCGTACGTCCCCGCACGGGGCGCACGGGAGCTGACCGGCGCCCTCGGTGCGTTCGGCGCGTTCGCTCAGGGGTTCGGCGCGGTCAGATACCGCTGCAGGGTCGGCCCGAGCCACGCGAGGATCTCCTCCCGCGCCAGCGCCACCACCGGTGGCAGCCGCAGCACGTAACGGGTGAGGGCGAGCCCCATCAACTGCGCGGCACACAGCCCCGCCCGCGTCTGCACCTGCTCGGGGTCCGGGCACACCCGCCGGGCCACCGGTACCACCTGCTCCCGGAAGATGCCCTGCAGCCGTTCGGCCCCCGCCTTGTTGGTGATGCCGACCCGCAGTACCGCGGTGAGCTCCTCGTTCTCCTCCCAGATGGTCAGGAAGTGGGCCACCAGCGTCCGCCCGGCCTCGGTGCGCGGCACCTGGGACACGTCGGGCATGTGCAGATCGAGCGCGACGGCCGCCGCGAACAGGCCGTCCTTGTTGCCGAAATAGCGCATGACCATGGACGGGTCGATGTGCGCGTCCTTGGCGATGGCGCGGATGGTGGCGCGCTCGTACCCGTCGGTGGCGAAGCGTTCGCGGGCCGCGGCCAGGATGGCGGAGCGGCTGGCCTCGGAGCGGCGCGTCGCCGAGCCGTTCGTGGGCCCTGTGTCTCTACTGGGGGTGCCGGTCATGCCAACGAGCGTAGGCCAACAGCCGTAGGCCAACAAGTGTTGACTGCGTGAGCGGCCCTGTCTAGGCTTGTCAACAAACGTTGGCCAACAAGCGTTGGCCAACAGTCGTTGGTCAACAAGGGTTGGTCAACGAATGCTGGTCGACGAGCGTAGGCAATCCAGGAGGCCCCCATGAACGGCCCGACCGCCACCCCCGCCACCCCCACAAGCCCCGCGACCTCCCGCGTGATCGTCGTCGGCTCCGGTCCCACCGGCCTGCTCCTCGCCGGTGACCTCGCCGCCGCCGGCATCCCGGTCACCGTCCTGGAGAAGCGGCCGCACGGGATCAGCAACCTCTCCCGCGCCTTCGTCCTGCACGCCCGTGCCCTGGAGCAGCTGGACGCCCGCGCCGTCGCCGACGAGCTGGAGGCCGTCGGCAAGCCGCTCACCCGGCTCAACCTCTTCGACGGGCTCACCCTCGACGCCGGGACCCTCCCCTCCCGTTTCCGGCACGTGCTCGTGATCCCGCAGTACGAGGTGGAGAAGGTGCTGGAGCGCCGCGCGGTCCAGGCCGGTGTCGACTTCCGCTACGAGTCCGGGGTGACCGGCCTGAGCCAGGACGCCGACGGCGTCACCGTGCACGTCGGGGGCGCCGAGGGCGACGAGGACCTGCGCGCCGCGTATGTCGTCGGCGCCGACGGCATGCGCAGTGCCGTGCGGACGGCGGTCGGGCTGCCGTTCCCGGGAAGGTCCGCGATCCGGTCCGTCGTCCTCGCCGACGTGCTGCTCGACGAGCAGCCCGAGACGCTGATCACGGCCGCCGCGGTCGGCGACGCGTTCGCCTTCCTCGCGCCCTTCGGCGACGGCTACCACCGTGTCATCTGCTGGCACCGGGGCCGTGACGTTCCCGATCACGAGCCGGTCGATCTCGACGAGGTCAGGGAGATCACCCGGCTGGCCCTGGGCCGGGACTTCGGAATGCGCGAGGCCCGCTGGGTGTCCCGCTTCCACAGCGACGAGCGGCAGGCGCCCGGCTACCGGGTGGGCCGGGTCTTCCTGGCCGGTGACGCGGCGCATGTGCACACCCCGGCCGGCGGCCAGGGGATGAACACCGGTCTGCAGGACGCGGCCAACCTGAGCTGGAAGCTCGCCGCCGTCCTGCACGGCCACGCCGCACCCGGTCTGCTCGACACCTACCAGGCCGAACGCCACCCGGTCGGCAGGTCGGTGCTGCGCAGCAGCGGCGCGATCGTCCGCCTGGCGATGGCCAAGGGCTGGCAGCTGCCGGTGCGTTCCGTGCTCGTCGCGGTCCTCGACCGGCTGGCTCCCGTCCGCGCCAGGATCATGGGCCAGATCACCGGCGTCGGCTACCGGTACCCGGCTCCGAGGGGAGCCCATCCCCTCACCGGCGCCCGCGTTCCCGATCTCGCCCTGGCCGGCGGCGGCCGGCTCTACGAGGCGCTGCGCGGCGGCCGGTTCGTCCTGGTCACCCCGGGTGCGTACGAGGCGGGCGAGGGGCGCGCGGACCGGCTGGCGGTGGCGCACTGGGCGAGCGACCGCGGTACGACGCTGCTGGTGCGCCCCGACGGGTACGCGGCCTGGGCGGCGGAGGACGCGCGGGCCGCGGACATCGAGTCGGCGCTGGCCGCGCACGTCGGCTGAGCGGACGCCATCGGCGACGGCCGGGTCAGCCGACGGTGAAGTCGGTGACCTTGGTGTCCAGGGTGGTGCTGCCGTCCTTGGCGGTGGCCAGTACGGCGACGTGCCAGGTGCCGTGCGCGGACGAGGCGGCGTCGGCGGCGGTCACCACGGACTTGTAGACGCACCGCGTGGTGTCCCCCTCGGCCGGCGCGCAGGTCGCCGGCTCCACCCCGGCCATGTCCTTGGCGGTCAGCGGCTTCTTCGCGAACTCGGACCTCTCCGGCCAGGCCAGCACCTTCAGGCTCTTCACCCCGGAGGACGCCGTGACCTCGGTGGAGAAGGCGAACGAACCGGCACGGCCGCTGCCGGCCGCGGTGTATCGGGCGGTGCTGTGCGCGAAGGCGGGCGGCTGGTCCCCCGCGTAGGCGAGGGCGAAGGCACCGGCGCCACCGAGGACGACGACACCGGCGGCGATGGACAGAGCGATACGACGGGACATGACGGCTTCTCCGTAACTGTCTGCGTGTCTGCGTGTCTGCGTGTCTGGCGGACTGTCCGGCTGACTCCGGCCGAATCCGACCGGCTCGGCCGGGCGAACCGGCGCTCCGTGCCCCGCCGTTGCACCGATACTCGCAACGCACGGACACCCTGGACGTGAGCACGGGTACTCAACTCCGCCTAGGTGATGGGGAGCGCGGGGACCCGGCTGCGCCCTTGACAGCCGTTGCGCCCGGAGTTCCCATGGGGGTCGCCCAACGTCCGTATCGACAAGGGGAGTTGACGTGACGACCAAGATCGAGATCCGCCCGTTGGACAAGAAGGAGACCACCGGGGACAGCAACTCTCAGGGCGCTTGACGGGAGAGGCCCGCGTGCGGACTCCGCCGTTGCGGCGCCCGCTCTACCCGGGCGTCGGCGAGCTGGAGCGGCGGGCTCGCACGCTGGTCGCTCTCGCGCCCGGGACGCTGCGGCTGCGGGCGGCCGGGGAGAGCCGGGCCGGCCGGCCCCTGTGGCTGCTGTCCGCCGGGCACGGCAAACGGCAGCTGCTGACGGTCGCGGGCGCGCACGCCAACGAACCCGTGGGGGGCGCCTCCGCGCTCCGGCTCGCCCGTCTCCTCGCCCACCGGCCCGAGCTGCTCCGCCGCCTCGACTGCACCTGGCACCTGCTGCTCTGTCTCGACCCGGACGGCGCCCGCCTCGCGCACGGCTGGCAGCCCGAGGAACCCGACCCGTCCCTGGAGGAGTGCCACCGGCACTTCTACCGGCCCGAGTTCTCCTGCCAGCCCGAGTCGCTGCCCGCCTCGGACACCGGACGGGAACCGCTGCCCGAGTCCGCCGCGCTGGTGCGGCTGCTCGACGAACTGCGTCCTGCGGTCCAGTTCACCCTGCACGGCATCGAGTTCGGCGGCGCCTTCACCATGCAGACCCGGGAGGTTCCGGGTGCCGCCCGCGCGTTCCGGGAGATCGCCGCCCGGCTGCGGATCCCGCTCGACGACCACCCCTGCGACGGTCCGGACTGGCGTCCGGACCCGCCCGGCGTCCTGCGGCTGCCGCCGGCGAGCAGCGGCAGCGAACGCGACCCGAGCGGCTTCGTCGCCGAGAGCACCTGGCTCCACCCGCGGTGCCACGGCACCCTCACCGCCCTCGTCGAGGCACCGGCCTGGGCGGTGCCCGCGGTGAGCGACTCCCGGGCCGCCCCCGACCCGCGGCGCGCCGTCGGCCGGGCCCGCGACCTGCTGCTGGCCCGGACCCGGGAGCTCGCCGCCCTGCTGGAGCCGGTCCCGGCCGGTGCGGTACCGGACGATCTGCGGCCCCTGCACACCGCCGCCGATGAGCTGCTGCGGGTCGCGCCGTCGCTCGCGGCCGGCTGGGCCGAGGAGGAACACGCGGGTTCCCGGGGCCACTTCGCGACCCTAGGGGTCTCCGCCCGCCGTATCCCGCTGCGGGTGGCGGCCATGGCCCACCGGGCGCTGGCCCGCACCGAGCCCGCGACCGCCGACGCGCTCGCGGACCTGGTGCGCGAATGGTGCCGGGAGCTGGACAAGGCCTGCGAGCCGCGCTGGATCCCGGTGTCCGCGCAGACCGGACTGCACGTGCGGACGATGCTGGATCTCGCCGCACGGTTGTGCGCATGAGGAAGGGGGCGCCGGTCCGCCGGCGCCCCCTCCGTCGTGACGACGGCCGCTACTGGGCCGCGGCGTCCGCCTCCTGCGCCCGCAGGGCGCGCTCGACGCCCGCGCGGGACTCCGAGACGAGACGGGCCAGGGCCGCGTTCGGCTGGGCCGCGGCCAGCCAGGCATCCGTCTTGGTGACGGTCTCCTCGGAGACCTGGAGGGCCGGGTAGAGGCCGACCGCGATCTGCTGGGCGATCTCGTGGGAGCGGGTGTCCCACACCGACTTCAGGATCTCGAAGTACCGGTCCGTGTACGGCGCCAGCAGTTCACGCTGGTCCATCTGGACGAAGCCGCCGATCACCGCCTCCTGCACGGCGTTCGGCAGCTTGTCGGACTCGATGACCGACGCCCACGCCTCGGCCTTGGCCTCCTCGGTCGGCCGCGCGGCACGGGCGGTGGCCGCGTGGCGCTCGCCGGCGGCCGTCCTGTCCCGCTCGTACTCGCCCGCGATCTCCGCCTCGTCGAACCGGCCGACCGCCGCCAGCCGCTCCACGAACGCCCAGCGCAGGTCGGTGTCCACGGCCAGGCCCTCGATGGTGTGGGTGCCCTCCAGCAGGCTGTCCAGCAGGTCCAGCTGCTCCGGGGTGCGGGCGGTGGCCGCGAACGCCCGTGCCCAGGCCAGCTGGTGGTCGCTCGCCGGGGCGGCCGACCGCAGGTGGGCCAGGGTGGCGTCGGTCCAGCGGGTGAGCAGCGCCTCGCGGGCGGTCGGGTCGGCGTACAGCTCGACGGCCAGCTTCACCTGGCGGTGCAGCGACTGCACGACACCGATGTCGGACTCCTTGCCGATGCCCGCCAGCACCAGGGCCAGGTACTCACGGGCCGGCAGTTCGGCGTCGCGGGTCATGTCCCAGGCCGACGCCCAGCACAGCGCGCGGGGCAGGGAGGCCTCGAAGTCGCCCAGGTGCTCCGTCACGACGTGCAGCGACCGCTCGTCCAGCCGGACCTTCGCGTACGACAGGTCGTCGTCGTTGAGCAGGAACACCGCGGGACGGCGGCGGCCGGTCAGCTCCGGTACGGCGGTCAGCTCGCCGTCCACGTCCAGCTCGATCCGGTCGGTGCGCACCAGCTTGCCGGACGCCTCGTCCAGGTCGTACAGGCCGATCGCGATGCGGTGCGGACGCAGGACCGGCTCGCCCTTGGCGCCGGCGGGCAGCGCCGGGGCCTCCTGGCGGATCGCGAAGGAGGTGATGACACCATCGCCGTCGGTCTCGACCTCCGGGCGCAGGATGTTGATCCCGGCGGTCTGCAGCCACTTCTTCGACCAGGTGCTCAGGTCACGCCCGGAGGTCTCCTCCAGGGCGCCCAGCAGGTCGGACAGGCGCGTGTTGCCGAACGCGTGCCGCTTGAAGTACGCCTGTACGCCCGTGAAGAACTCGTCCATGCCGACGTAGGCGACGAGCTGCTTCAGGACGGACGCGCCCTTGGCGTAGGTGATGCCGTCGAAGTTGACGAGGACGTCGTCCAGGTCGCGGATCTCGGCCATGATCGGGTGCGTGGAGGGCAGCTGGTCCTGCCGGTACGCCCAGGTCTTCATGGAGTTGGCGAACGTCGTCCACGAGTGCGGCCAGCGCGAGCCGGGCGCGTACGCCTGGCAGGCGATGGAGGTGTAGGTGGCGAACGACTCGTTCAGCCACAGGTCGTTCCACCACTCCATGGTGACCAGGTCGCCGAACCACATGTGGGCCAGCTCGTGCAGGATCGTCTCGGCGCGCGTCTCGTACGCCGCGTCGGTCACCTTGGACCGGAAGACGTACTGGTCGCGGATGGTCACCGCGCCCGCGTTCTCCATCGCGCCCGCGTTGAACTCCGGCACGAACAGCTGGTCGTACTTCTTGAACGGGTACGCGTAGTCGAACTTCTCCTGGAACCAGTCGAAGCCCTGCCGCGTCACCTCGAAGATCGCGTCCGAGTCGAGGAACTCGGCGAGCGAGGGCCGGCAGTAGATGCCCAGCGGCACCGACTGGCCGTCCTTCTCGTACACGCTGTGCACGGAGTGGTACGGGCCGACGATCAGCGCGGTGATGTACGACGAGATGCGGGGCGTCGGCTCGAAGACCCAGACGTCGTCCTTGGGCTCGGGCGTCGGCGAGTTCGAGATGACGGTCCAGCCGGCCGGCGCCTTCACCGTGAACTGGAAGGTCGCCTTGAGGTCCGGCTGCTCGAAGGAGGCGAAGACCCGGCGGGCGTCCGGCACCTCGAACTGGGTGTACAGGTAGGCCTGCTCGTCGACCGGGTCGACGAACCGGTGCAGACCCTCGCCCGTGTTGGTGTAGGCGCAGTCGGCCACGACCCGCAGGACGTTGCGGCCGGCCAGCAGGTCCGGCAGGGCGATCCGGGAGTCCTCGAAGACCTCGGCGGCATCCAGCGGGTCGCCGTTCAGGGTGACCTCGTGGACCGCCGGGGCCACCAGGTCGATGAAGGAAGCGGCGCCTGCTTCGGCGACGTCGAAGCGCACCGTGGTCACGGACCGGTAGGTACCGCCCTCCTGCGCTCCGGAGAGGTCGAGATCGATCTCGTACGAGTCAACGGTGAGCAGCTTCGCCCGCTGCTGTGCCTCTTCGCGAGTCAGGTTTGTGCCAGGCACGCGGTCATCTCCTCGTTATGTGTGGGTTGCGCCATCCTTCCACGGCGGCCCGGCCCCGGGCGACGAGGAAAATCCCAGAGATCTCCCGGACACGGGATGTCAGGCGGCCGTCGTACCGCCGTCGACCGGCATCGCCGCGCCGGTCACGAAGGAGGAGCGGTCGCTGCACAGCCACAGCGCGGCCTCCGCGACCTCGGCGGGGCCGGCCATCCGCTTCTGGAGGGTCTCGCCCTCGAACCGCTCCCGCAGCTCCGGCAGCGTGCGCACCGCCCGGTCCATCATCTCGGTGCGGGTACTGCCCACGACCAGCGCGTTGACCCGGATGCCGCGCTGCGCGTACTCGGCCGCGGCGGCCCTGGTGAGCCCGAGGACGGCGTGCTTGGCGGCCACGTACGCGGCCGACGCCCCCGTCGCCCGCTGTCCCGCGACACTCGACGTGTTGACGATCGTGCCGCCGCCGGACCCGAGCATCTCGGGGATCTGGGAGCGCAGACAGTTCCAGACCCCGCGCACGTTGACGTCCATGGTCTGCTCGTAGACGTCCTGGCCGGTCTCGTGCAGCTCGGTCCCGGCGGTGCCGAACCCGGCGTTGTTGAAGGCGCAGTCCAGGCGGCCGAAGGCGGCGACCGCCGTACGGACGACCTCCTCCACCTCCGCGGCCGAGGCCACGTCCGCCGGTACGGCCAGCGCCCGGCCCCCGTCGGCGGTGATCTCCTCGGCCAGCGCGCGCAGCCGCTCCTCCCGCCGCGCCGTCAGCACGACGGCCGCACCCTCCCGTGCGAACAGCCGCGCGGCGGCCGCCCCGATCCCGCTGGAAGCACCGGTGATCATGACGACCTTGCCGTCGAGAACACGCGATGCGGCACAGGACGGCTGGGTGTTGCTCATGTGTGGTGTCCCTCCCCTGGACGAGGTGCGTGAGCGACAGCGCCCCGTCCAGGGGCGCGGGACCGTGCCGATATGCGGCTCCGCCGCGGGCGCGGCCGGCCGGGACGGCGCCGCACCCGCCCCGCGGCAGAAGGCGGCACCCCCTGAGGCGGACGGCGCCTAGGCCGACAGCTCCGCCGCCACCAGCTCGGCGATCTGCACCGCGTTCAGCGCGGCCCCCTTGCGGAGGTTGTCGTTGGAGATGAACAGCGCGATCCCGTTGTCGACCGTCTCGTCGCGACGGATCCGGCCGACGTACGACGCGTCCTGGCCGGCCGCCTGCAGCGGGGTCGGGATGTCGGAGAGCTCGACGCCCGGGGCGTCCGCGAGCAGCTCGGTGGCGCGCTGCGGGCTGATCGGGCGGGCGAACCGGGCGTTGACCTGGAGGGAGTGGCCGGAGAACACCGGGACGCGCACGCAGGTGCCGGAGACCTTGAGCGCCGGGAGTTCGAGGATCTTGCGGGACTCGTGGCGCAGCTTCTGCTCCTCGTCGGTCTCGTTGAGACCGTCGTCGACGAGGTTGCCGGCGAAGGGGAGCACGTTGAAGGCGATGGGCCGCTTGTAGACCTGCGGCTCGGGGAAGTCGACGGCCGCGCCGTCGTGGGTGAGCTTGTCGGCGTCGGCGGCGACCTTCTGCACCTGCCCGTGCAGCTCGGCGACGCCCGCCAGACCGGAGCCGGAGACCGCCTGGTAGGTGGTGGCGACGACCGCTTCGAGGCCCGCCTCCGCGTCCAGCACCTTCAGGACCGGCATCGCGGCCATCGTGGTGCAGTTCGGGTTGGCGATGATGCCCTTGGGGCGGTCGGCGATCGCGTGCGGGTTGACCTCGGAGACGACCAGCGGGACCGCGGGGTCCTTGCGCCAGGCGGAGGAGTTGTCGATGACGACGGCACCCTGCGCCGCGACCTTCCCGGCGAGCGCCCGGGAGGTGGATCCGCCCGCCGAGAACAGCACGATGTCCAGGCCCGTGTAGTCGGCGGTCGCCGCGTTCTCCACGGTCACGCCGTCCAGCACCGTCCCGGCAGAACGGGCCGAGGCGAACAGGCGCAGCCCGGTGACGGGGAAGTCGCGTTCCGTGAGGATCCTGCGCATGACCGTGCCGACCTGACCGGTGGCTCCGACGATTCCGACCCTCACGGTGACTCCCTCTGCCTGTGGTGACGTGTGTCTACGGCCTTTCCATCATGCGGCCGACCCGGGTCAGCCTGTCCAATTCTTTGCCCGCCATGCCCGAGGAGTGGACCGCACGGTCGGCGGAACTCTCGTCGGCACCGGCACTGAGCTGCATAAATTGCCTCCGTGCCGCGCCCGCGCCGCAAGCTGTGCTGCCTGGCGCGCCGGTGTGACATACGCCTCGGGAAAGATTTCCCGGAGCCGTCCGAACGTTTCGGGGAGCTGCGGCGTCGTAGGGGAAACGCGGTGAGGGGGGTGGGTTGTGCTGCGCAGAAAGGCCCGCCGGGCCCAGGGGGACCAGCATGGTGATCCCCTGGACGCGGACCAGGAGCGCCGGGTCCGGGCGGTGCTCGCGCTGGGCGGCGTACCGCAGGTCGACCTGCTGGACGGGGTGCAGCAGGTCCGCCTGCGGCTGCTGGAGCGGGCCGCGAGCGGGCGGGAGGCACCGCGGGACGTCTCGGCGTGGGCGGCGGTGGTCGCCTCCAACCTCGCCATGGACTGGCACCGCGCCAAGCGCCGCCAGGAACGCCTCGGCGAACGCCTGGCCGCCCTGCGCGTCCCCGACCACACCTCGGGCGAGGACAGCAGCGTGCTCTCCGTCGCCGTCGCCCGCGGCCTGGACGAGCTGCCGGACGCCCAGCGCCAGGTCGTCGTCCTGCGCTTCTACGCCGACCTGCCGGTGCGCGGCATAGCCGAGGAACTCGGCATCCCCGAGGGCACGGTCAAGAGCCGGCTGCACACGGCGGTACGTGCCCTGCGCGCCCGCCTGCACGAGGACGAGGTGGTGTGACCATGCCCGCCGAACACGACGGCCACGACGCCGAGGGCGAGGTGCGGGACGGGTTCCTCGGTGGTGCCGACGGTGGTGCCGCCCACGGCGCCGACGCGCTGCTCGCCGTTCTGCTGGACGAGCCGCTCTCCGACCGGCAGCGTGCCGACCCGGGCTTCATGACCGAGCACCGGGCCGCCGCCGCCGACGTCGCGGTCCTGCGGGAGCGGCTGGGCGTCATCGGTGACGCGCTCGCCGGATCCCGGCCGGAGCGGGAGCCGGCGCCCGGCCCCGCTCCCCGGCCGGAGCGGGAGCCGGCGCCCCGGCCCGCTCCCCGGCGGCGTCCCAGGGTCCGGGCCCTCGCGCTCGCCGGCGCCTTCGCCGCCGCGTTCGCCTCGGTCGTGCTCGGTTTCGGCTGGCTGGCGGCGCACGGTCCGAGCGGGTCGGAGTCCGACAACCGCAGCAGCTCCGACAAGGCGGCCGGGAGCGTCCCGGCCCAGGAGTCCGCCGCCGGCCCCGGCTACCTGGCCTGCGCCCGGCTCGTGGCCGAGGGCACCGTCACCGGGGTCCGACAGCTCCCGGACGCCGGCAGGGAACGCGTCACCCTGCGCGTGACCCACGCCTACAAACCGGCGAGGACGGCCGCGGAGGTCGACGTCCTCGTCGAGTCCGATGCCCGGATCCGCGCCGGGGTCCGGCTGCTGGTCGGCGTCACCCGCGGCCGGTCCGTGGCCGACCTGTACGCCGTCGGCGAGGCCGCGATCGCGCCGGAGCGCGCCTGGATCGTCCGTGACCTGCCCGAGTCCCGGACGGCGACCTGCCCGGGCGCGTGAAGAAAGAGGCGGGCGCCCCTCGGGACGCCCGCCTCCGTTCCGGTGTCCCTTACGGAACGACCTTCTCGATCTTCACGCTGCCGATGCCCGCGACCGTGCCACGTGCGTTGACCAGCTGGACCCGGCCGAAGAACTCACGTCCCTCGGGGGCCGCCGTGGCCGCCGTGACCTGGCCGGTCACCGTGGCCGATCCGCCCGTGCCGAGCTTGACCGGCGCCGACCCGTCGACCGTGACCGCGCCGAGCGCGGCGGAGAAGAACACGTCCCGGTAGTCGTAGTCGGTGGCACCCGAGGGGACCGAGTAGCCGGCGACCTGGACGGTGTACGTGCCGGCGGCCGGCGAGGCGATGGAGACCGCCTCCTCCGAGTCGCCGTCGGCGGACTGGGCGACCTGCTTGCCGGACGCGTCGTACACGGTCAGGTCCAGGTCGGCGGCCGCGTCGGAGACGCCGCCGATGGCCACGTCCAGCGACTGCGCGCCCGCCGGCACGGTCACCGTGGTGGACTGGACCTCGCCCTCCTTGATCGAGGAACGGGCCGTCTTCGAGGAGCCGAGCGGACCGCCGACCAGCTTGCCGTCGAGCGCGGCGAACTCGTTGGTCACCTTCCAGGAGGCGCTGACCGGGACGCCGGCCTTCGCCTCGGGCAGGGTCACGGTCTCCGGGTCGAAGGCCGCGCCGAGCACGGTGACGCCCAGCTTGTACGGGTTGTCGAGCAGCGGCGAGGTACGGCGCGCCTCCACCTCGATCTCCCAGACCCCCGCCTGCGGGTCGGGGTACGAACGGACGTCGGGCTTGCAGCCGTTGCCGTCGAGGTAGTTGTTGTAGCAGTACGGGGTGCCGGTGTCCTCGACCGGGACGCCGTAGGGGTGGATGGAGATGAACCGCGTCTGGCTCTTGGCGGCCAGCCCGCTCATCGCGACCTCAAGCGACCTGGCGCCCTCGGGCACGGTCACGAAGTACGACGTGGAGCTGTTGCGCTGCACCGAACCGGACGCGGCCCAGGTGTAGTGGACGGGGGCCGACACCACGACCGTCGTCAGGATCTGCTTGTCCACGCCCTCGGTCCTCGGGTCGTCGACCTCCAGGATCGCCGACCTGATGCCCGAACTCTTCGCCCGCGCCTGCACCTTGACCGTCACCGGCTGGTTCAGCGGCAGCCTCACCTCGTCGTCGCCGAGGACCTTGAAGGTGTGCCCGGCGTTGTTCTCCAAGCGCAGCTCGTGCCGGACCGCCTTGTCCGGGCCCGAGGTCCGGGTGATCGTGACGTCGTAGGTCTTCTTCTGCCCGGCCTTCAGGCCGCCCTCGCGGTCGTACAGGCCGGTGCCGAAGCCCGGGGTCTTCAGCGCGTAGTCGATCGCGGTGTCGACGGGCGCCTTGACGGTGTAGTCGTGCGCGGTGGCGTGGTCGCGGATGGCGTCCCACGCGTCGACGATGTCGATGCGGCCCGCGCCCTCCTCGTAGGCCTGCACGTCCTTGATGTGGTGGGCGGTCGAGGTCAGCGCCGTGCGCAGGTCGGCGGGGGAGAGGCTGATGTGCTTCTCCTTCGCCGCCGACAGCAGCAGGGCGGAGGCTCCCGCGGCCTGCGGGGAGGCCATCGAGGTGCCCTGGAGCATGGAGTAGCCGGCCGGCAGCGAGTAGCCCGCCTCGGCGACCGGGGAGCCCGGCAGCCAGGTCTGGGTGGTGTTGATCGCGGCACCGGGGGCGACCAGCGTCGGCGCGAAGCCGCCGTCCTCCCGCGGACCGCGCGAGGAGAAGGGCAGCAGCTGGTACTTCGTCGTCACCTGGGAGCCGTAGTTGGCGGCCCAGGTGTCCCTGGAGATGCCCGCGCCGACCGAGATGACCTTGTCGGCGAGTCCCGGGTCACCGATGGTGTTCGTGCCCGGGCCGGAGTTGCCCGCGGAGATCACCAGCTGCACGCCGTAGGTGTCGATGAGCCGGGTGTACAGCTCGGCGCGCGCGTTGTTGCCGTCGTTCAGCGCCGGCAGACCGCCGATCGACATGTTGACGATGTCGACGCCCCGGTTGGCGACCAGGTCGATCATGCCCTCGGTGAGCGCGACGTTGGTGCAGCCGCCGGTCCAGGTGCAGGCCCGGGAGGAGACGATCTTCGCGCCCGGAGCCGCGCCGGTCATCCTGCCGCCGAACAGCCCGTTGGCGGCGGTGATGCCGGCGACGTGGGTGCCGTGCTCGGACTCGATGACCCCGATGTTGACGAAGTCGGCCGTCTTGCCGACCCAGTCCCCGCCGTACGGGTCCATCGGGACGTCCTTGCGGATCTGTACGACGAACGGCTGCCGCTCGACGACGTCGGTCGCCGGGTTGTCGGTGCCGAAGTAGCCGACCTGGTAGCCGTCCTTGTACGGCTTCATCGGCGTGTCGTCGGAGAAGTCGTGGTTGTTGTTCAGGTCGACGGTGACCTTGCCGGCCGCCGGGTCGTAGAGCACGCCCCAGCTGTCGGTGGTGTCCCCGTCCCGGTTGGCGTCACCGGCCGCGTCGCCACCCGTGGTGTACGACTCCTTGAACGTGCTGATCCCGTACGACCCGGCCGGCGCCGCCCAGGTCTGGCCGCCGTAGCTGAAACTCGGCCCGGACACGGCCGTGACCATGGGCCGCCAGGTCTGGTCGCTGTCGACGATCGGGTCGGTCGAGGTCACCCAGTCGACGATCTTCCGCTCGCCCGTGGTGGTCTTCTGCAGCGCCGGGTGGCCGAGGTCCACGCCGGAGTCCAGGATGCCGATCGTGACGCCCCGGCCGTCCGCCTTCGGGTGGGCCTCGACGAAGTCGACGGCGCCGGTCTCGAAGGAGGGGTTGTACGGGTTCGCGGCGGGGGTGTTCCTCCCCGGCGCCGGGTAGGTCTTCGCGGCCCTGGCGGACTCGGCCGGCTTGGCGGTGTCCGACACCGCCGGGTCGTCGAGCCGGATCTCCTGGCGCAGATCGATCGCGTGCACCGAGGACAGCTTCGCGGCGGCGTCGATCGCCGAGTCCGCCCGGCCGGTGGGGACGGTGGCCCGCACATAGCCGAGCTCGTCGTACGTACGGCCCACCGAGCCGCCCTTGACGCCGTCCAGCTCCCGGGCGACCTGCTCGGTCTGCCCCGGGGCGGTCGCGATCATCATCGTGACGTTCTTGGTGCCGTCGGCCTTGGCCTCGGCGAGCAGTTCGGCGTCGTCCGAACCGAGCTTGTCGTGGGCCGGCTTGGCGTCCGCGGTGGCGGCGGCCGGGGCCTGGGCCGCGGCGGCCGCCAGGGGTATCGGCCCGGCGGCGGAGAGCGCGGCCACGACACCGACGGCGACGGCCATCCGGCCCAGGCGTCTGTGGCCCGGTATCGGGTCGTGCTGGGGGCTGAGGGTCATCTGCATCCCTTGAGGTAAAGGAACGAGCATGGAACGGCCGGAACCTGGTCAAGAACCAGCACGCAGGCGCACAGCTTTCCCCAAGGGAATGGTCTTTTGGGATCGTTGACCGAATCGATATGAACGTATGGGGAAAACCCCCTATCTGCGTCCTT
This sequence comes from Streptomyces sp. NPDC059224, assembly GCF_042754285.1. NCBI lineage: Bacteria > Bacillati > Actinomycetota > Actinomycetes > Kitasatosporales > Streptomycetaceae > Streptomyces > Streptomyces sp. NPDC059224. The sequence goes on along the minus strand of NZ_JBHZAN010000041.1, from coordinate 30,482 downwards.
GCTGTGAAAGGAAATCCCGTTGGCCGCGGACTCCCGCGGGGCCTACCGTGCGGATGTGCGCGAGAAGCTGAGGGTGGCGGCCTACGCCGTGTGCGTCCGTGACGGACAGGTCCTGCTCGCCCGGTCGCCCGCCGACGACGGCACGCCCGAGTGGGTCCTGCCCGGCGGCGGCATGGAACACGGCGAGGACCCCTACGACACGGTCCGCCGCGAGCTGTTGGAGGAGACCGGCTACCGCATCGAGGTGACCGGGCTGCTGGGCATCGACTCCCGCCACCACCGCTTCGTCCGGGAGAGTCTGCTGGCCCGCGTCACCGACCACCACCACGTGCGGATCGTCTACAGCGGCGAGATCGCCGGCGGCGAACTGCGCAACGAGGTGAACGGCTCCACCGACATGGCCGCCTGGCACGACCTGGACGCCGTACCGGACCTGAGGCACATCCGGCTGGTCGACGTCGCCCTGCGGCTGTGGCGGGAGCGGCCGGCGGCGGGGCGGTTCGCACAGGAGCAGTCGTAAGCACCGCAGGCCGGTCGTGAGGGCCGGAGACCCTCCCCTTCCCCGGCAGATGAACGCGGAGTGACCGGACCCCGGACGCCCGCGATCCGCTCCATGACCGGCCCCCACCTCACCTGATCCACGTACGGTGATCGGCGCTGCACGTTGCCGCCACGTTCACGCGCAGGCCATCCCCGGTGCCAACGATCCAGAGTGAGCGGGAAGTTCGCGGAAGCGATCGCCCGCGACCACTGCCGGACGCGTTCGCACTCGGGGAGACCGCGCCATGTCGCGCATACGCTCAGTCGCCACCTCCGCGGCCCACAAGGGCCGCGAGGCACTGGAGATCAACCGTCGTACCGTGCTCGCCACCGCCGGAGCCCTCTCGCTCTCCGCCGGCGTCGGCCTCGCCCTGCGTCCCACCGCCGGCCAGGCCGCGCCCGCCGTCACCGAGGAGCAGCAGCCGGTCGCCGAGGGCCGCCGGGCCGCCGCGGCGCCCCTCGCGCCCTACACCAAGGGCACCACCCTCGCCTCCGTTGCGGCCCCCCGCACCGGTTCCGGCTACCGCCGGCTCGGTGACGGCACCGGCTGGTCGCGCGTGCTCCGCTCCGACCTGGCCGCGGCCAAGTCGGGCCGGGCCGACCGCCGTACCGCACTGGCCGCGTTCGTGCAGTTCACCGACCTGCACCTGATGGACGTCCAGCACCCGCTGCGGCTGGAGTACCTGCGCGCCCACGACCCGCACGCCTGGCGCCCCCACGAGGCGCTGACCGTGCCCGGGGCGGTCTCCCTCGTCGAGCGCGTGAACGCGCTGCGCGGCGCCCCGGTCACCGGCTCCCCGCTGCACTTCGTGATGACGACCGGCGACAACACCGACAACAACGCCCACTCCGAGCTGGAGTGGTTCATGAAGGTGATGAGCGGCGGCCGGATCACCCCCAACAGCGGCGACCCCGCGCACTACGAGGGCGTGCAGAACAGCGGCCTGAAGATGTACTGGCAGGCGGGCTCCACCGTCCGCGACGGCGACAAGGCGCTCGGCTTCCCGCACCTGGCCGGCTTCCTCGCCGCCGCGATCCGCGAGGTGAACAGCCCCGGCCTCAACCTCCCCTGGTACTCGACCGTCGGCAACCACGACGCGCTGCCGCTCGGCTGCTTCGGCTCCCACGCCGATCCCTACCTGGCCGCGGCCGCGGTGGCCGGCAAGAAGCTGATGACGGTGACCGACGCCGAGGCCAGGAAGCTCCAGGACTCCATCCGCAACGCCCAGGACCCCAAGGGCAGCGGCTACCGCGACTTCCTCAAGGCCCACGCCCGCTCGATGCGCTCGGTGACACCGGACGACAAGCGCGCCCCCTACACGGCGTCGGACTACCTCAAGGCCCACCTGGACCCGGCCCACCAGGGCCTCGGGCCGGTCGGGCACGGCTACTCCTCCGCGAACCTGGCCGCGGGCACCCAGTACTACGTCTTCCGTATCTCCGACGACGTCATCGGCATCAGCCTCGACACGACGGACGCCGGCGGCCACTACGACGGATCGATCGGAGGGGCCCAGCTGGCCTGGCTGGAGAAGACCCTGCGGGAGAACAAGGACTCCTACGCGGTCGTCTTCAGCCACCACACCAGCCGGACGATGACCAACACCCGCCCCGACCCGGCCCGCCCGGGCGACCGCCGCCACTCGGGCGCCGAGCTGGTCAGCCTCCTCAACCGGCACGCGGGCGTGCTCGCCTGGGTGAACGGCCACATCCACCGCAACCTCATCACCCCGCACAAGGCCTCGAACGGCAACTCCTTCTGGGAGATCACCACCGCCTCGCACGTGGACCACCCGCAGCTGGCCCGGGTCGTCGAGCTGGTGGACAACAAGGACGGCACGGTCTCCCTCTTCACCACCCTGATCGAGTCGGCGGCCCCGCACCGCACGGACTTCTCCGACCTCTCCCAGACCGGCCTCGCCGCCCTGTACCGCGAACTGGCCTTCAACGCGCCCGGTTCCAGCAAGGTCCTGGGCGGCGACGCCGTGGACCGGAACACGGAGCTGGTCCTGAAGAAGGGCTGAAACTCACCCAACCGGCCCACAGCCGGGCAACCTCGCCGATCACGGCGGTGTCCCTTCCCCCGACCGGGTCCGACGACCGCGTGGACCCGACCGGTGACCGACCGGTGATCCGACTGGGGGAGAGACATGTTCGTACGTACGACACTGGTGGCGGCCACGGCGGTGGCCCTGTCCGCGGCGCTCCTGGCACCGGCGGTGGCGGCACCCGCCGCCGGGCACAGCGCCACCCGCGAGGCGGTCCGGGCCGCGGTCGCGGCGGGCGTGCCCGGGGTGACGGCCACGGTCCGCGGCCCGGGCGGCACCTGGTCCACGACGGCCGGGGTGGGCGACACCCGCACCGGGGCCCCGCGCGCCGCGTCCGACCGCTACCGGGTCGGCAGCATCACGAAGACCTTCGTCTCCACGGTCCTGCTCCAACTGGAGGCGGAGGGCCGCCTGTCCCTGGACGACACGGTGGACAAGTGGCTGCCCGGCGTGGTCCGCGGCCACGGCAACGACGGCCGCCGCGTCACCGTCCGCCAGCTCCTCCGCCACACCAGCGGCATCTTCAACTACACGGCGGACGACGACTTCGGGCGTACGTACTTCCTCAAGGACGGCTTCTTCCGGCACCGCTACGACACCCTGACGCCCGCCGGGCTGGTGGACATCGCGATGCGCCACGAGCCGGCCTTCGCACCGGGCACGAGCTGGTCCTACTCCAACACGAACTACGTCCTGGCCGGCCTGGTGATCAAGGCGGTGACGGGCCACTCGTACGCCTGGGAGATCACGCACCGGGTGATCGGGCCGCTCCACCTGACCGGCACGTCCGTCCCCGGCACCCGCACCACCCTCCCGCGCCCGAGCAGCCGCGCCTACTCGAAACTGGCGGAGACCGCCACCGGCCCCACCTACGACGTCACCGCCCTCAACCCCTCCATGGCCTCCTCGGCCGGCGAGATCATCTCCACCTCCGCCGACCTGACCCGCTTCTACCAGGCCCTGCTGCGCGGCCGGCTGCTCCCCGCGCACCAGCTGAAGGAGATGAAGACCACGGTCCCCGTCCCCGGCGACCCCAACAGCGCCTACGGCCTCGGCCTGATCGACCACACCCTCTCCTGCGGGGTGCACGTCTGGGGCCACGACGGCGGCATCCACGGCTCCTCCTCCACGGCGGCCACCACCCCCGACGGCCGCCACGCCCTGGCCGTGAACTTCAACGGCGACTGGACGGGCGACCCGGCCAGGGTCCTGGACGCGGAGTTCTGCGGGAGCTGAGCGCCTCCCACGGGCGCCCGCCGCGAGCGCCCTGTGCGGGAAGCCGGAAAAAAGATCCGGCGGTGATGTAGAGAACGCGCGGTCGGCTCCGTCCCAGGGGCGAGCGCGGCCACAATGGGCCGCACGAGCACCGAGGAGAACCACCATGGCCAAGTACCTGCTGCTCAAGCACTACCGGGGCGCCCCGGCCGCGGTCAACGACGTCCCCATGGACCAGTGGACGCCCGAGGAGATCTCGGCCCACCTGCAGTACATGAACGACTTCGCGGCGCGGCTGGAGAAGAGCGGCGAGTTCGTCGACAGCCAGGCGCTGGCTCCGGAGGGGACGTTCGTCCAGTACGGCGGTGAGGGGCGCCCGCCGGTCACCGACGGACCGTTCGCGGAGACCAAGGACCTCATCGCCGGCTGGATGATCATCGACGTCGACAGCTACGAGCGCGCCGTCGAGCTGGCGGGGGAGCTGTCGGCCGCCCCCGGGGCCGGCGGCAGGCCGATCCACGAGTGGCTGGAGCTGCGGCCGTTCTACGGCGTGCGGCCCACGGTCACCGAATGACCTCGGAGATGAACGAGGCTCTGATCCGGAGCCTCACCCCGGGCGTGCTCGGGATGCTCGTCCGCCGCGGAGCCGACTTCGCGGCGGCCGAGGACGCCGTGCAGGACGCGCTCGTCGAGGCGGTCCGGAGCTGGCCGGCAGACCCGCCGCGGGACGCCACGGGCTGGCTGGTCACCGTGGCCTGGCGCAGGTTCCTCGACGCGACCCGGGCGGACACCGCCCGCCGCCGGCGCGAGCAACGCGCCGACGAGGAACCCGCGCCCGGGCCGGCGTCCGCGGCCGACGACACGCTCCGGCTCTACTTCCTGTGCGCCCACCCGTCCCTGACCCCGTCGTCCGCGGTCGCGCTCACCCTGCGCGCCGTCGGCGGGCTCACCACCCGGCAGATCGCCCAGGCCTACCTGGTGCCGGAGGCGACCATGGCACAGCGCATCAGCCGGGCCAAGCGCACCGTCTCCGGCGTGCGGTTCGACCAGCCCGGCGACGTCGCCACCGTGTTGCGCGTGCTCTACCTCGTGTTCAACGAGGGCTACTCCGGTGACGTCGACCTCGCCGCCGAGGCAATCCGGCTCACCCGGCTTCTCGCCGCCCGGGTCGACCACCCCGAGGCGGCCGGACTGCTCGCCCTCATGCTGCTCCACCATGCCCGGCGCGCCGCCCGCACCGCGCCCGACGGCAGTCTGGTGCCGCTCGCCGAGCAGGACCGCAGCCGCTGGGACACCCGCCTGATCGCCGAGGGCGTCGGGATCCTCCAGGCGGCCCTCGCCCGCGACCGCCTCGGCGAGTTCCAGGCCCAGGCCGCCGTCGCCGCCCTGCACGCGGACGCGCTCACCGCCGAGGAGACCGACTGGGTGCAGATCGTCGAGTGGTACGACGAACTCGCGCGCCTGACCGACAGCCCGGTGGTCCGGCTCAACCGCGCGGTCGCCGTGGGTGAGGCCGACGGACCGCGCGCCGGTCTGGCCGCGCTCGCGGCGCTCGACCCCGCGCTGCCCCGGTACACCGCGGTATCCGCCTACCTCCACGAGCGCGACGGCGACCTGCCGACCGCGGCACGGCTGTACGCCGAGGCGGCCGGGAAGGCGGCCGACCTCGCCGAGCGGGACCATCTGACCCGCCAGGCCGCCCGGCTCAACGCCCGCCGCGGCCGCCGCTGACACCGTCGTACGTTCCAAGGGCGCGATTGCCGATTTTTTGCCGTCGGCCGGGCCGGTCCCGCGCCTCCCGCCGCCCCGACAGGGTCCCGTAAAACCGCAGGTCAGAAGGGTGACAACGAAGGTTGTCGGACGATGCCGCGCGTGACCGTCCAGGTACCCGCCGTGTAAATGAATCGGACTCCGATATGAGACATACCGTTCATCCGAATGAAACGTCCGTACCGCCTCATATCGGCTAACCCGAGGTTCCCGGGGATGGCTCGATATGGTGCAAGGCTGGTGATCGTGTGGGCGCTCGGCCCGGACTTCGTGTGCTCTCGGTCTACGAGGGTTTTTTCTCCGGGGGAGCCCGGATCGTGCACAGCGATGTGCTGCTCGGCCTGGTAGAGGGCGGACAGCAGTGGCATCGGGTGCTGAGTCTGCACGGTGAGGTCCACCGAGAAGCCACCACGCAGCGTATGGAGGACGACGCCTGCTACCGCGCGCTCACGGCCGGCGGCATCGACGTCACCTCCCTCGGCCGCACCGCGGGCCTCGTCGACGGCACGGTGGCGGCGTCGGTTTTCAGCGGGCCCGAACTGGCCGATACCGCACGGGCGATGGCCGGTGCGGACGTCATCCTCTCCCTGAAGGAGCAGCCGCTCGCGCTCCTCAACCAGGCCGGGCTGCCCCGTCGCCCCGTCGTCGTCTGCCTGCACCGGTCCGACCCGGAGAACCAGGGCCCGGCGCTGGACGAGCTGAAGTCCGCCATCGCGGACGGGAAGGTCGTGGCGTGCGTGTGCTGCGCGGAGTCCACGCGGGAGGCGTACGAGGCGGCCGGCATCCCCGGTGAGCTGCTGCACGTCATCCCGAACGGGGTCGATCTGCTCCGTTTCCGCCCGGACGCGGCGGCCCGCCTCGCCTTCCGCGAGTCCGCCGGGATCCCGGCCGCCGCCCCCGTCGTCGTCTTCGCGGCCCGGTACGCCGGCATGAAGAACGTGCCGCTCTTCCTGCGGGCGGCCCGGGCGTGGCTGGCCCGCGAGGGCGGCGGCCACGTGGTCATGTGCGGCGCCGGGATGACCGGGGACAACCCCGCGCTCTGGGCCGACATGGAGATCGCCTTCGGTGCCGACCGGGCCGCCCTCGGCGACCGGGTGCACCTCCTTGGCGTACGGCACGACATGGAGGCCGTCTACGCCGGATCCGACGTCGTCGCCCTCACCTCCGTCTCCGGCGAGGCGGCACCGCTGTGCCTGATCGAGGGCATGATGTGCGGCGCCGTACCGGTGACGACCGACGTCGGCGACAGCGCCTCGATCGTCGAGGGGCTCGGTCTCGTGACGCCGTTCGACCCCGACGCGATCGCCTTCGCGTGGTCGGCGGCGGTGGCCGAGCGCGAGGCCTTCACGCCGGCACTGCTCACGAGCCGCGAGCGGTTCAGCCGTACCCGGATGATCGCCGCGTATGCCGACCTGCTGGACCGCGTCGCCGGCGACGTGCGCGACGAACTGCGGCCGGGCGTCGGCGGGCAGTGACAGGGCAGGACGCCGAGAGGCCGTCGGTCCCCCTCCGGACCGACGGCCTCCGCGCTCCCCTCCGCGATCCCCCTTCGCTACCGGGGCAGCACCACGACATGGGCGGCCGGATCCCGGTCCTCGGAGGCCATCAGGGCGGTACGGACCACCGCAGCCTGCTGCTCCATCGTGTCGCGGAGCTTCTTCGGGGTGAGGTGGACGACGGTGATGCCCAGCCGCTCCAGGTGTTCGCGCTTGCCGGCGTACTCGGACCACAGGGCGTCCTCGTCCTGGCGCGGCGCGCGGGTGTCCAGTTCGAGGGCGACGGCCTGCTCGGGCCAGTAGGCGTCCAGCCCGCCCAGGTGCGGGCCGCCGGGCAGGCGCAGGTCCACGTTCCACACCGGGTCGGGCAGGCCGTACTCGCGGACCATCCGGTAGAGGCGGTCCTCGGCGATGGCCCGGCCCTCGGCGACCAGCGAGTCGACCGCGTCGACCACGTGCGGGCGGGACAGCAGCTTCGCCTCGTTCAGCGCCCGCACCACCGGGGCCGGTTCGCAGTGGTGACCGCGGACCGCCTCCGTCAGCAGCCGGCGTACCGCCTCCGCGTCGGTCAGGTCCGCCACCGCGTCCGCGAGGGCGCGGGGGACCGGGGCGACGGGCAGGCCGGTCACCGCCTCGGGGGTCGGCAGGGCCGAAGTGCGCAGCACCCGGACGTAGGAGGTGGAGCGGATCCGGCGCAGGCGCGGGACCAGGACGTCCACGTGGTCCAGGGAGAGCAGCGGCGGGGTGGCCGAGAAGCCGTGCAGGGTCAGCGCGGCGAGGCCCGTGATCATCGCCTCCGGGTAGACCGTGCGGTGCGGGGAGCCGGCGCCGGGCTGGGCGGGCACGCCGGGGGCCGGCTCGCGGGCGGCGAACAGCAGCGCCCCGTGCAGGCGTTCCTCGCCGGTCGGCGCGCCGGGGTGGAGCAGGATCACGCCGGGCAGCAGCTGCTGCCAGGGGCCGCCGGCCCGGCACTGCTCGGTGATCTCGGCGGCGGGGACGCCGTGGGAGCGGAGCTGAGCCGTCGTCAGCACCCGGCGGTGGACGTCGGAGAGGTGACGCAGGGGGCGGGGGGAGAGCGGGGTGTTGTGGGTCATGGACCGGAGATTCCCGCGTCCGGTCTGCCCGTTAACCGCTGTTACGTTCCTGTTGAGGAATGCGGACGGAACGGTGCTAAAGGTCAGGTGTTCGACTGCCGAGTAGGAGCCGAAAACCCCTGGTCCGATCGGGTGCGGACCAGAGGTTACGGTCATGATGGAATGAATTCCGTAACGGTCACCCGGCGGGGAACCGTAGGCCAAAGGTCAGCCGGTGACGGCCCTCGCGTCGCACTCCTGCCCGCGCAGTGTGCGGGCCAGGTCGTCGCGGGCCTCCAGGACCAGCCGGCGCAGGGCCGGCGGCGCGTCGGCGTGGGCCGTGAGCCAGGCGTCCGTCGCCTCCAGCGTCCGGGGGCTGTCCTGCAACGAGGGGTACAGGCCCCGCACCACGTCCATCCCGATCTGGATCGAGCGGTCCTCCCAGATCCGCGCGATGACCTCGAAGTACTTCTCCGCGTAGGGCGCCAGCAGGTCCCGCTGCGAGGACTGCGCGAAGCCCGCGATGGTCGCCTCCACCAGCGCGTTGGACAGCGCCTGCGACTCCACGACCTGAGCCCAGGCCTGCGCCTTCACCGCCGCCGACGGCCGGGCGGCCAGGCAGCGCACCTGGTGGCGCTTGCCGGACGCGGTGTCGTCGCGGTTCAGTTCGGCCGCCAGCACGGACTCGTCGGCCGCGCCGTGCGCGGCGAGGGGCTCCAGGAACGCCCAGCGCAGCTCTTGGTCGACGTCCAGGCCGTCGATCGTGGCCGCGCCCGACAGCAGCTCCCCGAGCAGCCGCAGGTCGGCCTCGTCCGCCGCCGTCGACGCGAAGAACCGCGCCCATGCCAGCTGGTGCTCGCTGCCCGGCTCGGCCTGCCGCAGCTCCCGCAGGGCGCCCTCCGCGAGCCGCCGCCCGGCCGTCTCCCGCCCCTCGGGCGCCACGTAGTTCACCAGCGCCGAGTCCGCCCACGCGTGCAGCATCTGCAGCACGCCGATGTCCGACTCGCGGCTCGCGAACCGCAGCACCAGGCCGACGAAGTCCCGGGCCGGCAGCAGCGCGTCCCGGGTCAGGTTCCACAGCGCCGACCAGCACAGGGCGCGGGCGAGCGGGTCGGTCAGGTCGCCCAGGTGGTCCCGGAGCGTCGCCAGCGAGGTGTCGTCGAAGCGGATCTTGCAGTAGGTGAGGTCGTCGTCGTTGACCAGGACCAGCTCGGGGGCCTCGGTGCCGGCCAGGTCGGCGATCACCGTGCGCGGGCCGTCCACGTCCGTCTCCGCGCGCGCGTACCGCTCCAGCGCCCCCCCGGCCGTTCGGCGGTACAGGCCGATCGCGACCCGGTGCGGGCGCAGTTCGGGGTGCGACTCGGCGGCCTCCTGGACCACCGCCAGCTCGGCGATCCGCCCGTCGGCGGCGAGCAGCACCTGAGGGGTCAGCGCGTTCACCCCCGCCGTCTGGAGCCACTTCCCGGCCCAGGCGCTCATGTCCCGGCCGCTGGTCTCCTCCAGGACCGACAGCAGGTCGGCCAGGCGGGTGTTGCCGTACGCGTTGCGCTTGAAGTAGCGGCGGGCGCCTTCCAGGAACGCGTCCTGGCCGACGTAGGCCACCAGCTGCTTGAGGACGGAGGCGCCCTTGGCGTAGGTGATGCCGTCGAAGTTGAGCTTGGCGTCCTGGAGGTCGCGGATGTCGGCGGTGATCGGGTGCGTGGACGGCAGCTGGTCGGCGCGGTAGGCCCAGGCCTTGCGGCGGTTGGCGAAGGTGGTCCAGGCGTTGGTGAAACGGGTCGCGCCGACGTTCGCGAAGGTGCCCATGAAGTCCGCGAAGGACTCCTTCAGCCACAGGTCGTCCCACCACACCATGGTGACAAGGTCGCCGAACCACATGTGCGCCATCTCGTGCAGGATGACGTTGGCCCGCGCCTCGTAGGACGCCTGGGTCACCTTGCCCCGGAAGATGTACTCCTCCCTGAAGGTCACCAGACCCGGGTTCTCCATCGCGCCGAGGTTGTACTCGGGCACGAACGCCTGGTCGTACTTCCCGAAGGGGTACGGGTAGTCGAAGTGGTCGTGGAAGAAGTCCAGGCCCTGCTTGGTGACGAGGAAGACGTCGTCCGCGTCGAAGTAGGGCGCCAGGCCCTTGCGGCACATCGCGCCGAGCGGGATCTCCAGCGCCGTCCCGTCCGGGAGCGTGCGCGTGTAGTGGTCCGTCACGTAGTGGTAGGGACCGGCCACCACACAGGTGATGTACGTCGAGATCGGCCTGGTCTCCGCGAACCGCCACACCCCGTCGGCGAGTTCACCGGCCCCGTTGCTCCACACCGTCCACTCCTCGGGCGCCCGCACCTCGAAGCGGAACGGCGCCTTGAGGTCCGGCTGCTCGAAGTTGGCGAAGACCCGGCGGGAGTCGGCCGGCTCGTACTGCGTGTAGAGGTAGACCTCGCCGTCCTCGGGGTCGACGAAGCGGTGCAGGCCCTCACCGGTACGGGAGTAGGCGCACTGCGCGTCCACCACCAGCTCGTTCTCCGCGGCCAGGGCCTCCAGGGCGATCCGGGTGCCGTCGAAGACCTCGCCCGGGTCGAGATCCTTGCCGTTCAGGGTCACGGCCGTCACGCTCGGCGCGATGAGGTCGGCGAAGCTCGACGCGCCCGGCTCGCTGCAGCGGAAGCGGATCGTGGTCACCGAACGGAAGGTGCGCGGCTCGCCCTGGCCCTCGCCGAGGGCCGACCGCACGTCCAGCGACACGTCGTAGCTCTCCACCGACAGCAGGGCGGCCCGCTCCCGGGCCTCGTCGCGGGACAGATTCTCACCGGGCACGGGCGGCACTCCCTCATCGTTGTCGGTACGCCGGAACAGCACCGATCCTCCCATGCGCCCCTGACCGCGGGGACCCGGGAATGGGGTCGTGGGTGCCGGTGTTGCCGGTGGAAAAGGCCTTATTCCAAGGAGAGCCATGTCCGAGACCGAGACGCGTTCCGGCAAGACCCCCGTCGACTTCTGGTTCGACCCGCTGTGCCCCTGGGCCTGGATGACCTCCCGCTGGGTCCTGGAAGTGGAGAAGGTCCGGGACATCGAGGTCCGCTGGCACATCATGAGCCTGGCCGTGCTGAACGAGCCCAAGCTGGACGAGCTGCCCGAGGAGTACCGCGAGCTGCTGGAGACCAAGGCGTGGAAGCCGATCCGCGTGGTCACCGCGGCCTGGCAGAAGCACGGCTCCGACATCCTCGGCCCGCTGTACACCGCGCTCGGCACCCGTATCCACAACAACGGCGAGGGCCCGACCCTGGAGGCCATCGCGGGCGCGCTCGAGGACGTCGGTCTGCCCGCCGACCTGATCGACTACGCCGAGCAGGAGGACTTCGAGTTCGACGCGGAGCTGCGCGCCTCCCACAAGGAGGGCATCGACAAGGTCGGCCAGGACGTCGGCACCCCGGTCATCGCGGTCCCCGGCGCGGACGGCGAGCAGATCGCCTTCTTCGGCCCGGTCGTCACCCCCGCCCCCAAGGGCGAGGAGGCGGCCCGCCTGTGGGACGGCACCCTCGCGGTCGCCTCCGTCCCCGGCTTCTACGAGATCAAGCGGACCCGCACCAAGGGCCCCGACTTCAGCAACCTTTAGGCCCCGGCGGCCGCAGGTCCGGCGGCCCCGCACGGGCAGGCCCCCGCGAGTCATGTCCTCGCGGGGGCCTCCCTTTTTGCCGCCTGCCCGCGTGAGCGGTGAGAAGACGATCACGAGGCAGGGCGTATCGGCGGCTCAGGGAGCCAGCAGCAGCACATCCGCGCGGGACTTCGCCGCCTCGTGGCGGCGGGCCACGTCCTGCCAGTCGACGACGGCCCACATGGCGTCGATGAAGTCGACCTTCTGGTTCCTGTACTGGAGGTAGAAGGCGTGCTCCCAGGCGTCGAAGACCAGGATCGGGGTGGAGCCCTGGCCGACGTTGCCCTGGTGGTCGTAGACCTGCTCGACGATCAGCCGTCCGCTCAGCGGCTCGTGGGCGAGGACGCCCCAGCCGGAGCCCTGGGTGGTCGCGGCGGCTTTGGTGAGCTGGGCCTTGAAGCCGGCGAAGGAACCGAAGGACTCGGTGATCGCGTCGGCCAGGCCGCCCACGCCGTCGGCGGCCAGCGGCTCGCCGCCGCCGTCCTTCGGGCCGGTCATGTTCCGCCAGTAGATGCTGTGCAGGATGTGCCCGGACAGGTGGAAGGCCAGGTTCTTCTCCAGCCCGTTGACCGCCCCCCAGGCTGCCTTGTCCCGCGCCTCCGCGAGCTGCTCCAGCGTGTCGTTGGCGCCCTTGACGTAGGCGGCGTGGTGCTTGTCGTGGTGCAGCTCGATGATCTCGGGACTGATCACGGGCGCGAGCGCGGAGTAGTCGTAGGGCAGTTCAGGGAGCGTGTAGACGGGCATGGGCGTGAGTCCCCTCCGGACCTCTTACTCTTATTGCGAAAGACTTGCAACTACACATTAGCAACAAGAAGCCTGTCGCGGGCAAGGAAGAAGGCCCCCACGTGTCGTCACGTGAGGGCCTCGGGAGGGGGCGGCGGGGTCAGCCGCCGGCGCGCCGCCGCTGCCGCGGGTACCCGGCCGCCGCGAGTACGGCGGTCATCCGCCCGTGTAGTACAGCTGCACACGGGTGTCCGCCTCGCGGGCCATCAGGGCGAGGACGGCCGCCATGCCGGCCAGGACCAGCCACGTCAGATACGGGAACGCCCACATGCGGACGACCGGTCGCCGCGCGTTCTCCCGCTCCAGGCGGCGGCGGAGCAGCGGCTGGGAGACGGCGATGAAGCCCCAGACGACCAGGATCACCGCGCCGATCATGTTGAGCAGCCAGGGGAAGACGTCGTCCGGGCGCCAGTAGCTGAGCACGACACAGCCGATACCGAAGAGGCAGGAGGTGAGGGCCGCCAGGCGCGGCACGCCGCCGGAGACCCTCGCAAGCGCCCTGGGGCCCTGGCCGCGCTCGGCCAGGGAATGGGCGATGCGCGAGGCGCCGTAGACGTTGGCGTTCATCGCGGACAGCAGGGCGGCCAGGACGACCGCGTTCATCACCTGGCCGGCGCCCGGGATGCCCAGCCGGTCGAGGGTGGCGACGTAGGGGCCCCGCTCGACGAGCTGCTGGGAGTCCCAGGGGACCAGGGTGACGATGACCGCCATCGAGCCGACGCAGAAGAGCGCGATGCGCCACATCGCGGTGCGGACCGCGCTCGCCACGCCCCGGACCGGGTCCTCAGACTCGGCCGCCGCGATGGCGGCCATGTGCGAGAGCGTAGGCCGGCAACCCGGAATCCCACCAGAGCCCTGGGATTCGATTGGTGGAACTCCACAGGCCTGCTCAACGCCGCTGACGTGACTGAAACATCTCTGCCTCAGTGATCGGCGTCACCTCGTACCGCGTGTAGTCCACATTCTTTGTGGGGAGCCCACCAAGTGCCCGTTCCGGCCTTTGTCGATCGCTGACGTGTTCGGTTCAGGCGGCCCGGGATAGCGTCACGGTGTCCCCTGCCTGTCCGTCCACCCTCACCTCGCGGAGTCCCCATGAGCACCGCCACCGCAGCCGCGTCGAGCCGTACCGGCACCGTCCTCGCCGACCTCCTGCCCGTGTCCCGGGTGCGCGATGTCGCCCTCGTGGCCGGCGGAGCCGCGCTCACCGGCCTCGCCGCGCAGATCGCCGTCCCGGTGCCGGGTTCCCCGGTCCCGGTGACCGGCCAGACCTTCGCGGCCCTGCTCGTCGGCACCGCCCTCGGTGCCCGCCGCGGTCTGCTCTCCCTCGCGCTGTACGCGCTGGCGGGCCTCGCGGGCGTGCCGTGGTTCGCGAGCGGCACCTCCGGAGTCTCCGTCTCCTTCGGCTACATCCTCGGCATGATGCTCGCCTCCGCCGTCGTGGGCGCCCTGGCCCGGCGCGGCGCCGACCGCAACGCGCTGCGGATGGCGGGCACGATGCTGCTCGGCGAGGCGCTCATCTACGCGATCGGTGTGCCGTACCTGGCCTACGCCGCCGACCTGTCCGCGTCCGCGGCGATCGCCGCCGGCCTCACCCCGTTCCTGATCGGCGACGCGGTGAAGGCGGTCCTGGCGATGGGTGCGATGCCGGCCGCCTGGAAGCTCACCGGCAAGAGCTGACGGGACGAGAGCTCCGCGGGGGCCCGGGGCGCACACGCGCCCCGGGCCCCTTCGCGTGGGTGTCCCGCTCAGTCCGCCCGCCGCTGCGACCACCACACGCCCGCCGCCCCGGCCACGATCAGCGCCGCGCCGGCCGCGCCGAGCGGCAGTACGTCACGGTCCGCGCCGGTCTTCGGCAGCTGGTCGCCGCCCGGCCCCACCGGTTTGTTGTCGGTGCCGAGCAGCAGCGGGGTGGCCGGCGCGTTCGGCGACGGGTTCGTCGTACCGAACGGCACCGGGCCCTGCTGCCAGAACGTCTTCTTCCCGTCCGCGCTCTGCACGGGCAGACAGATCCTCCCGGTCCTGCCCAGGTCGAACGTGGCGTCCACCGGGTACGACTTCGACTTGCCCGCGCCGAGCGCGCCGACCGGGCAACGGAAGCCGCTGTTCGAACCGGCCGGCAGGTCCTTCGCCGCGATGGCGTCGCAGCCCCGCACGTTCGTGACCTTCAGGCCGTCGAAACCGACCACCAAAAGCCTGATGTCGGTGCTGTCCTTGGTTCCTTCGTTCTTGACGGTGGCGGTGACTGCCGTTTTCTGCGAGCTGTTGTCGACCGAGATCTTCCCGGGCAGAGTGGTCGTGAGTTTCACGCCCTCCGGTGCCTGGTCGACCGCCTTTCCCCCCTTGCCGCTCGCCGGTCCCTGGTCATCGGCGACAGCCGTGAACGGGAGGATTATCACGGCCGAGAAAGATGCCGTGACCAGCGATCCCGCGACGACTGCCATACGACGAGAACTCATGTTCGTCCCCCTTGCGACCCCCTGGGCCGCGCCTGAATTCGCGGCCACTTGAAGAGGTACCACAAGATTTCTCCGCACTATGCTGGTACGGCCGTAAGTGTGACCATCGTGTGTCATCGGAGGCGGTCGTTGAGGGGGTGCAGCGAATTGCCGGAGAATTCAGAGAATTCAGGGAGTCCAGGAAGTCCAGGGAGCCCGGGTGATCACGGTGGTCCAGGGAATTCTGATGGCCCGGAGAATCCGGTGGGTCCGGGGAGTTCGGGGGGTGCGGGGCCCGGTGGTGTCCCGGGGCTGCTGGTGACCGGTCGCTACCGGCTGGCCGAGAGTATCGGGCAGGGGGGAATGGGGCGGGTGTGGCGGGCCGCCGACGAGACGCTCGACCGGCAGGTGGCCGTCAAGGAGATGCGGATCGACGGGCTCGGTGCCGAGGACACCCGCACCCGCCGCGAACGCACCCTGCGCGAGGCCCGTGCCACCGCCCGGATCGACCACCCCAACGTCGTACGGGTCTACGACGTCGTCGACGAGGGGGAACGGCTGTGGATCGTCATGGAGCTGGTCCACGGCCGCTCCCTTGAATGGATCATGGCCGAGGAGGGGGCGCTGAGCCCGCGCGCGGCGGCCCGGATCGGCCTCGGTCTGGTCGCCGCGCTGCGGCAGGTGCACGCCGGGGGGGTGCTGCACCGCGACATCAAACCCGGGAACGTACTCGTCGAGAGCGCCGCCGGCCGCGTCGTCCTCACCGACTTCGGCATCGCGGCGATCCAGGACGCCAAGGCGCTCACCATGGTCGGCATGCTCGTCGGTTCCCCCGACTACATGGCACCCGAGCGGATCTCCGGGCGCCCGCAGGGCCCGCCGTCCGACGTCTGGTCGCTCGGCGCGACCCTGTGCGCCGCGCTCGGCGGCCGCTCCCCCTTCTCCCGCGACACGACCCTCGCCACCCTGCACGCGGTCCTCTACGAGGAGCCCGAACTCCCGGCGACGGCGGGCCCGTTGCACGACCTGCTGACCGCGCTGCTGGCGAAGGAACCGACGGCACGCCCGGGCCTGGAGGAGGTCGAGGAGACCCTGCGCCCGGTGGCCCACCCGACCCGGACCCCGGCACAGGCCTACCCGGCCCCGGTTCCTGTCCCGGTGGAGCGCCCGACCCCGACGTACGTGGAGCTGACGAAACCGCACGCCCCGGCCCCGGAGGACGCCCGCCCGCAGCCGGCACAGGTGCAGACCTCCCCGCCGGTGAGCGCTTCGACGGAGGCGGCGACGGAATCCCGCTCGGAGCCCCCGTCCAGCAGTCCGGCGGACCCCACGCTGCGACGCCCCCTCAGGGGCGCGGCGAACGGCGCCACAAGGCCTGGCGCACCCGCGGCGGCCCCCCGGCGCAAAGTCCCCCGGCGCACCGCTCTCCTGGCCGTCCTCGGGACCGCGGCGGTGGCCACCGCCGTTGCCGTCCTCGTCACCACCACGGCCGGCGGCGGTGACGGTCGAGCGGCCGGCACCTCCCCGACCGCCTCGACCGCGAGGCCCACCACACCCGCGCCCACGGTCGAAGGCACCGCCCGCCCCCGGACCCTCCCGCCCGGCGCCCACGAGGAGGCCGGCGGCTTCGCCTGGGTGACCCCGAAGGGCTGGCGCAGGGACGTGAAGACCGGCGCCGAGGTGCACTACACCTCCCCGGACGGCAGCCAGGAACTCGTCGCCAAGTCCTCCCTGGCCCGCGGGGACCTCATGGACAGCTGGAGCGCCTCCGAACGCAGCGCCCACCAGGGCCAGGACTACAGCAAGATCCGGCTGGCCGAGACGGAGTTCCGCGGCCACCCGGCGGTGATCTGGGAGTACACCTTCACCCTCGAGGGAGTCCCCTGGCACGCACGGCTGCTGGGCTTCGACGCCGACGGGAAGTCGTACCAGATCAACACCTGGTACCAGCCGGCGGTCGAAACCCAGGCCGTGCGGACCTATGAGCGGGTCAAGGAGGACTTCACCCTGCTGTGAGCGGCCAGCGGATCAGCCGACGGACACCTTGTCGGCGGGCTCACCGGCCTCCGCGGCGACCGCCGCCCGGTTCCCCGTGAGCTTCTGCTTCACCAGCGCGACGGCGATCACGAGCGCCGCGACGAGCAGCGACAGCAGCACGGTCGTACGGCCGCTGCTCTCACCCTCCGTGTCGGTCAGCATGTAGCCGAGGACGAACACGATCAGACCGGCCGTCGCCCAGGTCAGGTACGGGTACAGCCACATCTTCACGACGAGCTTCTCCGGCGCCTCGGCCTGGATTATCTTCCGCATGCGCAGCTGCGAGAAGCAGATGACCAGCCAGACGAACAGGGCGACCGCGCCGGAGGAGTTGACGAGGAAGAGGAAGACGGAGTCCGGGAAGCGGTAGTTGAAGAAGACGGCGACGAACCCGAAGACGACGGACGCCACGATCGCGGCCATCGGCACACCGCGGGAGGTGGTCCTGGCGAACGCCTTCGGCGCGTCGCCGCGCTGCCCGAGCGAGAACGCCATCCGGGATGCCGTGTACAGGCCGGAGTTGAGGCACGAGAGCACCGAGGTCAGCACGATGAAGTTCATGATCTCGCCGGCGTGCGCGATGCCGAGGGAGTCGAGGGCGGCGACGTACGAGCCCTTCTCCTTGATCGACGGGTCGTTCCACGGCAGCAGCGCGATGACGATGAGGATCGAGCCGAGGTAGAAGACGCCGATCCGCCAGATGATGCTGTTGGTCGACTTGGTGACCGCGCGCTGCGGGTTCTCGGACTCGCCGGCCGCCAGGGTGGCGATCTCGCTGCCCATGAAGGAGAAGACGACCAGCAGGACGCCGGTGAGGATGGCGCCGGGCCCGTTGGGCAGGAATCCGCCGTGGTCGGTGAGGTTGGCGAAGCTCGCCTTGTCCGCGTGGACGCCGGGGAGCACACCGAGGACCGCCAGCAGGCCGACGACGATGAACGCGCCGATCGCGACGACCTTGATGCCGGCGAACCAGAACTCGAACTCGCCGTAGGAGCCGACCGAGACCAGGTTGGTGGCGGTCAGGACCACCATCACGATGAGCGCCCAGCCCCACTGGGGCACGGCCGGGATCCAGCCCTCCAGGATCTTGGCGCCGGCGGTCGCCTCGACCGCCAGCACCACGACCCAGAAGAACCAGTACAGCCAGCCGATGGAGAACCCGGCCCAGCGGCCGAGCGCGCGGTCGGCGTGCGCGGAGAACGAACCGGAGGTCGGATTGGCGGCGGACATCTCGCCGAGCATCCGCATCACGAGGACGACGAGCGTGCCGACGAGTGCGTACGACAGGAGGATGCCGGGTCCTGCGGTGGCGATACCCGAGCTGGAACCGACGAAGAGACCGGCGCCGATGACACCACCGATGGCGATCATCGACAGATGGCGGTTCTTGAGTCCTGCGTGCAGACCGTTGCCGTTGCCGGGACCGCCGGCCGGGGGCGGGGCAGTCGTGGTCGGCTGCGAAGTCATGGGGGAATTCCTTTGCGCCGTGAATGGGGGTCCCGTACGAGCGGCGTACGAGTTGGTCCAGTGAAACGGAGGCGGAGGAATTCCTGAACCTTTGATTCCAGATCGTTACTTGAGGTTTTCCTGAGGTTCTGTAGTGTTACTCACACTTTCCGGGGCGTGGCCCCCGTACTGCCGCGTGTCAACGGCCATGTCACACTCGTCCCATGCGCGTGTATCTCGGCTCCGACCATGCGGGCTTCGAACTCAAGAACCACCTCGTCGAGTGGCTGAAGGCGGCGGGCCACGACCCCGTCGACTGCGGCCCCCACATCTACGACGCCCAGGACGACTACCCGCCTTTCTGCCTCCGCGCGGCCGAGCGGACCGCGGCGGACCCGGAGTCCCTCGGCATCGTGATCGGCGGCTCCGGCAACGGTGAGCAGATCGCGGCGAACAAGGTGAAGGGCGTGCGCGCGGCGCTCGCCTGGAGCGAGGAGACCGCGTCGCTCGGCCGGCAGCACAACGACGCGAACGTCGTCGCGGTCGGGGCGCGGATGCACACCCAGGAGGAGGCGACGAAGTTCGTCGAGACCTTCCTGAACACGCCGTTCTCGCAGGGTGAGCGCCACATCCGCCGCATCGACATGCTCAGTGCGTACGAGACGACGGGCGCCCTCCCGCCGATCCCGGCGCACCACCCGCAGCAGCAGGCGTAACCGGAAGTCCTCCGATTCCCACCCCTCGACCGAGTGAGTCGAGTGGGTGGGTGGGAAAGGAATCACCTCAGTGCCAGAGGGGCACACGATCCACCGGCTGGCGCTGGACTACCGCCGGCTCAGCGGACCCGTGCGGGTCAGCAGCCCGCAGGGCAAGTTCTCCGACGCCGCCCAGCTGATCGACGGCGCGCCCCTCACCCGCACCGAGGCGCACGGCAAGCACCTCTTCCTGGGCTTCCGCGACAGTGACTGGGTCCACATCCACCTCGGGCTCTTCGGCAAGGTCACCTTCGGTGACGCTCCCGCGCCGCCGGGCACCGACACCGTCCGGCTCCGCCTCGCCGACACCGCCTCCTACGCCGACCTGCGCGGCCCCACCACCTGCGCCCTGATCACCGACGCGGAGAAGCACGCCGTACACGCCCGGCTCGGCCCGGATCCGCTCCGCGCCGACGCCGACCCGGACGCCGCGTACCAAAAGATCTCCCGCAGCCGCACGACCGTCGCCGCGCTCCTGATGGACCAGAAGGTCATCGCGGGGGTCGGCAACGTCTACCGCGCCGAGGTGCTGTTCCGGCACGGGATCGATCCCTGTCGCGCGGGCCGGGAGATCACCCCCGCCGAGTGGGACGCCGTCTGGGCCGACCTCGTCGCTCTCATGCGCGAAGGCGTCCGGAACAACCGCATCGACACCGTCCGGCCCGAACACACCCCGGAGGCGATGGGACGCCCGCCGCGCGTGGACGACCACGGCGGCGAGGTGTACGTCTACCGCCGGGCCGCCCTGCCCTGCCACATCTGCGGCACCGAGATCCGCACCGTGGACCTCGCCGCCCGCAACCTCTTCTGGTGCCCCGGCTGTCAGAAGCGCTGAGCGGCGCGCCCCGGAGCGGGCTCTAGAAACCGTGCGGCAGCCACGGCAGGGACGCCGACCCGAACGCCGTCGACGCCTCCGCGAGCGCCCCCGGCCGCAGCTCCCGTACCCGGTCCGCCCGCGCCAGCGACACCAGGGAGACACCACCGAGGTAGGCCGCCGCCAGCTCCCGTACGGACAGGGCGAGTTCGGCCGCATCCGCCGTACGTTCGCAGGAGGCGCCCTTGGTGTCGCCGGTCAGCCGCCAACGCCCCTCGTTCCACGGACAGAAGGCGTCGGTCACCTCCAACACCACGTCCACCGGCGCCTGATAGGTCCGCGCCGCGAGCGCCCTGCCGACGTCGACGAGGCGGAGGTATCCCATGTCCCGCACCCGCGTCAGACAGCGCCGGATGTCGGAGACCAGGTACTGCCAGGCGTCGTCGACCGGCCGTCCCCGCAGCGTCAGCTTGGACATCAGGTCGATGCCGAACAGGAACCGCCACAGCGCCGCGTCGCTCGCCGCGTCCAGCGCGGCCAGGTCCTCCAGCGCCACGGTGCCGTCGTGCCCGCTCGGCGACCAGCCCAGCTTGGTACGGAAACGGGCGTACCCGACGATCCGCCCGTCCCGCTCGGCCACCACGCACTGCAGCGCCGACGCCCCGTCCCGGTGGCTCTCCGGGTCCACGAGGGGCGCCCGCTCCCAGCCGGGCTGCCTAGCCAGCATCCCGGGCCGCAGCGGCACCAGCTCCGCGTACACCGCCTCGCACGCGTCGAGCACGTCGGCCGGCCTGGCGTACCTCAGCCGTACGTCGTCGGTGCCGGCCGGCACGGTCAGCGTGACCCGGCTCGTGTCGATCTCGGCCTGCAGCTGCTGGACGGCCATGTCGTACCCGAAGCGGCCGTAGATCGCCGGCTCGGAGGCGGTCAGCGCGGCGAGCGCCTCGCCCCGCTCCCGTACGTCGTCCAGCTGGCGCCGCATCATCGCGGTCAGCACCCCGCGCCGCCGGTGCGTGGCGGACACGCTCACCATGGTGACGCCCGCCACCGGCAGCACCGCGCCGCCCGGTACGGTCATCCGGAAGCTGAACGCCCCGCCCGTCCCGACCAGGTCGGACCCGTCCCATACGGCCAGTGAACGCTCGAACTCCGTGAGGGAGCGATCCAGCTCACGCTCCTCCGCGGAGGTCGAGCCGGCGCCGAAAGCCCGGATCAGGTGGTCCCACCACCCGTCGAACTCCTCGGCACGCAGCACCTTCAACTCGGTCGCACGGTCGGTCGCCATGCGCCATGCGTACCAGGGGCAATGCCGGACAGGCCAGCGAATTTCTCCCGGACGGCGACGCGGGGCCGTCCGGTGAAGTTCACTGTGAAGTCGCACTCGACGGCGAACCTCGGACGGGGGACAAGTGGGACCTCCCGTGCCAAGCAGCTGGTCCGATGGATAGGGTCCCGAACTGATGGCAGTAGACGGAGAGCGGCGCGGGAAGGCCGAGACCTTCACGGCCCGGTGCAGGATGCAGTGGCACCGGGCCCGCGTCGGGCTGCGCAGAAGCGCCGTGGACTACTTCCGCGGCGACGGTTCCGACTGGATCGCGCTCGCCGGACTCCTGCTGACCGTGCCCGTGCTGGCGGCCATGACCCTCGCCAACTCGGTGTGGTTCTCGCCGGCCTCCCTGGTCCTGCCGATCATCGCGGGCGGCCTGCTGCTGCGCCCGGCGAGCCTGCTCGGCCTGTACGCGGCGGGCGCCACGGCGCTGATCGTCGAGTCGGTCCGGCTCGGCCCCTACACCGAGGGCCCCTCCCGGGTCACCCCCGGCGTGGTCCTGGTCGTGGCCGCCTGCGGTTTCTTCGGCCTCCTCACCGCCCAGTTCCGCAGCCGGGTCGGCGTGCCCTGGCGGCGCGGCGGCACCATGCTCTTCGACCTGCGCGAACGCATCCGGGTGCAGAGCAAGCTGCCGAAGCTGCCGCCGGGCTGGCACCGCGAGATGGCCCTGCGGCCGGCCGGCGGCCAGTCCTTCTCCGGGGACTTCGTGGTCGCCGCCCGCACGAACAACGGCCGCACGATGGAGGTCGTCCTCACCGACGTCTCTGGCAAGGGCATGGACGCGGCGTCCCGCGCCCTGCTGCTGTCCGGCGCGTTCGGCGGCCTCCTGGGCTCCCTGCCCCCGCACGCCTTCCTCACCGCCGCCAACGGATACCTCCTGCGCCAGGACTGGGACGAGGGCTTCGCCACCTCGATCCACCTGGTCCTCGACCTGGACTCCGGCGACTACGAGCTCTACTCCGCGGGCCACCCCCCGGGGCTCCAGCTCAGCGCGGGCAGCGGCCGCTGGGAGGAGAAGGCCGCGGAGGGCCCGCTCCTGGGCGTCTACGACGGCGCCCAGTTCGACTCGGTCAAGGGCTCGCTGCGCCCGGGCGACGTCCTGATGCTCTTCACGGACGGCCTGGTGGAGACGTCGGACCGGGACATCGTGGAGGGTATCGACCGCCTCACCGGCGAGGCCGACCGCTATGTGGCGGGCGGCTTCCACGGCGCGGCCTGGCACCTGATCGAGGCGGTGGCGAAGGACGTGAACGACGACAGGGCGCTGCTGCTGATCTGCCGCGAGGCGGCGCGGTGAGCCGGCCCGGCCCGCGGGCGGTCGTGCCGCTCGGGGCGGCACGGGTGGGCGCCGGCGGCACCCCCTCCGGGGGAGGCACCCCGCAAGCGCCGGTGAGCGTCCCCGCCCCCGCCACGGAGCACTCGCACCTGTGACCTCCCCGACCCCCCTCTCCCTCCCCGAAGTCGAGGCGCTCGCCCGAGCCGCCCACGCGGGACAGACCGACAAGGCCGGCCGCCCCTACGCCGAGCACCTCGCCGCCGTGGCCGAGGGCGTCCGCGCCCGCGGCGGTGACCCGGAGCAGATCGCCGCCGCCTGGCTGCACGACGCCGTCGAGGACCACGCCCTCAGCGCGGAACGGCTCGCGGCGACCCCCCTCACGGCCCGCACCAGGGCCATCGTGCTCGCCCTCACCAAGCACCCCGCCGAGCCCGCCGAGGCGTACGCCCGCCGCATCCTGGACACCCCGGGCGCCCTCCTGGTCAAAGAGGCCGACCTCGCGCACAACGCCGACCCGGGCCGTCTCGCCGTACTCGACGAAGAGACCCGGAAACGGCTGACCGAGAAGTACGCCAGGATGCGCGCCCTGCTCGGCCCGCCGGTGTAACCGGAATCACGCGTTGGCCATCTCCCGGCCCTCGCTGCCCTCCCGGCGCTGCCGCTCCCGCGCCTGTTCCGCCGCGTCCTGCCGGAACGCCCAGGCCATCCTCGGCTCCATGGCGAACCGGAACACCCGCCGGACCGGCCCGGAGCACAGCAGTGTGACGGTGGCGCCCGCGAGGGCGGTGACGAGGATCTCGCCGAGCGGCCCGTGCAGCCACCGCGGATCGAACCAGCCCGCGTGGTCGGCGTACTTCACGGCGAAACCGTGCAGCAGATAGCCGTACAGCGTGCCCGCGCCCAGTGCCGTGAACCACATCCGGCGGCCCGGTACCCAGGACAGGAAGCCGGCCGTCAGCAGCAGCGAGCAGCCGGACATCGCGAGCACCATCACCGGCCCGCACCACCACGGCACACCCAGTTCCTGCGCGGAGTCCCGGTGGTAGAACCACGCGGTGTTCATCCGGGGCACCGACCACCAGGAGAAGGCCAGCGCGAAGGCGAACACCGGCAGCGCGGCGATCCGAACCGGCCACCGGCGTACCAGCCGGAAGTGCTCGGGCCTCAGGCACAGGCCGAGCACGAAGTACGGCAGGAACTGCAGGACCCGCTGCAGGTCCAGGTCGTCGCCGATGCTGGGGGACACGGACGCCAGCATCGCGACGGCGAAGGCGACGGGCAGCGGGTGGCGGACCGCCCGCCAGATCGGCGTGGTCAGCCGCCAGACGAACAGTGCGCACAGGAACCAGGTCAGGTACCAGGGGTCGAGCAGGCTGATGTCCTGGCCGGGGGAGTGGTCGACGTACCGCTCGAACAGCGAATAGGCGGTCTCGAACAGGACGTACGGCACGACGACGCCGGTGATCAGCCGCTTCAGCCGGTCCGGGCGCATGTCGAAATTCCGGGAGAAGTAGCCGGAGATGACGATGAACGCCGGCATGTGGAAGGCGTACACGACGCAGTACAGCGCCTCCAGGACACGGCTGTCGCCCTTCAGCGGCTCCCAGGAGTGGCCCATCGCGACGAGCACGATCGCCAGGTACTTGGCGTTGTCGAAGAAGGCGTCGCGGTGTCCGTACGCCGGCGGCCGGGCGGGGGGACGCGGTGCTGGGTTCTGGCCGGGGGACGTGGCGGCGGCAAACATCTGAGGCACCCTAGCGTCGCCTGTGGGATTTCGTAAAACCATCGATGTGAATGCTGGATATCGGCCGTGACGGTCTGTGAACCGTCCGTCTGTTTACCCGGGTCGACTCCTGCAGCCATGCGGTTTCATGCGGCACTTACACCCTTGATGTCCCTGTTCATCCTGACTAATTGGTGCATAACGCCTGCGTGTGACTCCGTCTTGTGATGCCTGTGTCAACAATTCGAATTGGCTGCGCACGCGTTGTGTGGACACCGAAACCAAGTCTGCCGATTACCTTGGATCCGCGGCCGGGTGGGCCGTCGAATTACTGTGCGGGCGGGGGCCGGTGGGCGGTGAGTTGTCGACGTTGTGTCACGGGCCGCATAGTGCGGCCGGGTTGGTGGCACGATGGTCCTGGCGGGGGTGCGGGGTCGTACCCCCGGGCCGGGAGAGCGGAACCGACCGAGGGCGTGATCAGTTGTGGCGATTTCACTGTCTGTGGTGCTGCTGTTGGCGATCATCCTGGTGGTGCTGATCAGAGGGGGGAGCATCAAGGCCGGCCCCGCGATCGTCGCCGTCCTGTTCGGCTTCTTCCTCGCGTCGACCGGGATGGCCCCCTCCATCCAGCGCTTCCTCGACTCGATAGCGCAGACCATCAACTCGATCAGCTTCTGACCGCGCGGGCGCGCGCGGGCATGCGCCCGCGCGAGTGAGCTTCCCGAGCCGCGGACACGCGACGGAACCGAGACATGGATTCCGTACGCCCTGTACTTCGCCGGCTCCGTCCGTGCGCCCGGCGTGCCCGGCCCGCCACGGAGTGAGGTGCCCGGCCCCGGACGCGGGGAAGGCCCGGACAGGCGGAAGGCCCAGGCAAGGAGGTCGGAACCTCTCGCCTGGGCCTTCGCCACGCAGAGCGGGCGACGGGAATCGAACCCGCGTAGTCAGTTTGGAAGACTGGAGCTCTACCATTGAGCTACGCCCGCACGCCGCGCACCACAGGTCGGTGACCGCGGCACAGAAGGCATCGTAGCGGGTCGTCCACCGCCTAGGCCAACGTGTTGGTCTGCACGGACGTGGCGTCGGCGCGGGTGAACAAAGCGGCCGACGCGGGCGGGCCGGGCATGTACCCTACGTGTCGCACCGAAACGGGGTGTGGCGCAGTTTGGTAGCGCGTCCGCTTTGGGAGCGGAAGGCCGTGGGTTCAAATCCCGCCACCCCGACCATCGAATGACGGCGTCCGTCTTGATCGCCTTTTGGGGCGCTGAGCGGCTGCGGTTACTATGCAAGCTGCGCGCCCGCGTGTCCCGGCCCCCGCACGGCGGCCTACGAACTCCTCCGGGCGGCGAAACTCCGCCGGTGCCTCTCTGGTCCCGGCAGAACCCAAGCAGTCAGCCACAAGGAGACCGAACCGTGAAGAGCGCCGTGGAGACCCTGAACCCGACCCGGGTTCGGCTCACTGTCGAGGTGCCCTTCGAGGAGCTCAAGGACAGCCTCGACGCGGCGTACAAGAAGATCAACCAGCAGGTCACGGTGAAGGGCTTCCGCAAGGGCAAGATCCCGGCCCGCGTCATCGACCAGCGGTTCGGCCGCGGTGCGGTGCTGGAGGAGGCCGTCAACGACGCGCTTCCGAAGTTCTACACCGAGGCGGTCAACGAGGCCGAGCTCAACCCGCTGGGCCAGCCCGAGGTCGACATCACCGAGCTGAAGGACGGCGAGACGCTGAACTTCACCGCCGAGGTCGACATCCGCCCCGCCCTGGAGATCCCGGACTACTCCGGTATCGAGGTCGAGGTCGACGCCGTCGAGGTGACCGACGAGGACATCGAGAAGTCCGTGGAGCAGCTCCGTGAGCGCTTCGCCTCGACCTCCCCGGTCGAGCGGGCCGCCGAGGACGGCGACGTCGTCACCATCGACCTGGAGGCCAAGGTCGACGGCGAGGTGCTGGAGGACGGCATCGCGAGCGGTGTCTCCTACACCATCGGCTCCGGCGAGCTGCTCGACGGCATCGACGACGCCGTGAAGGGCCTGGAGGCCGGTGGCGAGGCCACCTTCGCCTCCGAGCTCAAGGGCGGCTCCGCGGCCGGCCGTGAGGCCGAGGTCACCGTCAAGGTCACCCAGGTCGCCGCCCGCGAACTTCCCGCACTGGACGACGAGTTCGCGCAGCTGGCCTCCGAGTTCGACACCCTGGACGAGCTCAAGGAAGACAGCCGCAAGCGGCTCGCCAACATGAAGACGTACGACCAGGCCACGCAGGCCCAGGAGCGCGTCCTGGAGAAGCTCCTGGAGCTCGTCGAGGTGCCCGTCCCCGAGAAGCTGCTCGAGGACGAGATCAACACCCGCAAGCACAACCTGGAGCACCACCAGCTCGGCCAGATGGGTCTCGACCTGGAGAAGTACCTCGAGATCCAGGGCAAGACCGCCGAGGAGTTCGAGGCCGAGACCAAGGAAGCCGCGGTCAAGGGCATCAAGACCCAGTTCGTCCTCGACGAGCTGGTCAAGGTGGAGAAGCTGAACGTCAACCAGGAGGAGCTCACCGAGCACCTCATGCGGCGTGCGGCCTCCTCCGGCATGTCCCCCGACCAGTTCGCCCAGGCCGTCGTCGAGGGCGGCCAGGTTCCGCTCCTGGTCGGCGAGGTCGCCCGCGGCAAGGCCCTGGCCGTCGTGGTCGAGGCCGCCACGGTGAAGGACACCAACGGCGAGCTCGTCGACCTGGACGACGAGGACGAGGACGAGACGGAGGCCCCCGAGGCCGCCGCCGAGGCCCCGGCCGCCACGGACGAGGAGAAGACCGAGGGCTGAGCCCCACGGCGCCCGCCAACGGCGTACAAGGGGCTCCTGGGCACTGTCCCGGGGGCCCCTTCGTCATCGCCGGGACCGTAGTGCCCCCCGCGGGGGCACCGGGGAACTGCGCGACAAGCCGCTGCGCGCCCGCACGCGCCCGCGCGCCCGTACCACCACGGCGAGTACCCGTCCGGCCACCGCCGGGGGCTCTACGCCCCCGGCGAACAGCCCTCTTACCGGGATTCCCCGAAGGGACCATCGCGTTAGGGTCCATGAGTACGAGGGCAGCCAAGCCCCCGGCTACGGAAACGTGAGACGGCCCGGCGCCGTCGTAAGACGAGCAGGTGGATACGTGACGAATCTGATGCCCTCCGCCGCCGGCGAGCCTTCCTTCGGTGGTGGCCTCGGCGACCAGGTCTACAACCGGCTGCTCGGCGAGCGGATCATCTTCCTGGGCCAGCAGGTCGACGACGACATCGCCAACAAGATCACCGCGCAGCTGCTGCTGCTCGCGGCCGATCCCGGCAAGGACATCTACCTCTACATCAACAGCCCCGGTGGTTCGGTGACGGCCGGCATGGCGATCTACGACACCATGCAGTACATCCCGAACGACGTGGTGACCATCGCGATGGGCATGGCGGCCTCGATGGGCCAGTTCCTGCTCACCGGCGGCGCCGCGGGCAAGCGCTTCGCGCTGCCGCACGCCGACATCATGATGCACCAGGGCTCCGCGGGCCTCGGCGGTACCGTCTCGGACATCAAGATCCAGGCCGAGTACCTGCTGCGCACCAAGAAGCGCATGTCCGAGCTGACCGCGCAGCACTCCGGCCAGACCGTCGAGGCGATCATCCGCGACGGCGACCGCGACCGCTGGTTCACCCCGGAAGAGGCCAAGGAGTACGGTCTCATCGACGAGATCATCACGCATGCCTCCGGTGTTCCGGGAGGCGGCGGCACCGGCGCCTGAGACCAGGCCCGGCCACGCCACGCTCCGCCGAGACTCCAGCCCCCCGAACGCCACCAGGACGGTGAACACCCTCATGAGCAACATTCCCGGCGCCGCTGACGCCCGCTACGACGGGCCCCGGCCCGACGCCCGCTACGTCATCCCGCGCTTCGTCGAGCGCACCTCCCAGGGCATCCGCGAGTACGACCCGTACGCGAAGCTCTTCGAGGAGCGCGTGATCTTCCTCGGCGTCCAGATCGACGACGCCTCCGCCAACGACGTCATGGCGCAGCTGCTGTGCCTGGAGTCGATGGACCCCGACCGGGACATCTCGATCTACATCAACAGCCCGGGCGGCGACATGACCGCCCTCACGGCGATCTACGACACGATGCAGTTCGTCAAGCCCGACATCCAGACGGTCTGCATGGGCCAGGCGGCCTCCGCCGCCGCGATCCTGCTGGCCGCCGGCACGCCCGGCAAGCGCATGGCGCTGCCGAACTCCCGGGTGCTGATCCACCAGCCCGCCGGTTCCACCGGCCGCGGCCAGCTCTCCGACCTGGAGATCATCGCCAAGGAGTTCACGCGGATGCGTGACCAGCTGGAGACCATGCTGTCCAAGCACTCCAACCGGCCGATCGAGCAGGTCCGCGAGGACATCGAGCGCGACAAGATCCTCACGGCTGAGGAAGCCCTCGACTACGGCATCGTGGACCAGATCATCTCCACCCGGAAGATGAACAACGCTGACGTCCGCTGACAGAGGATGTAGTCTCTGCCGCCCTTGGCCCGGTTTGACCGCGGGCTCGGCAAGGTGCACGTCAAAGTGAACCGTGCCAAGGGGGGCCCGTACGAGGGGCCCGGCAAGGTACCGTCGACATAAGGCAGCACCAGGAGCCGCTGGATTCGAAAGAGTCCAGGCGTCTCCCAGGCGAAGGGGAAGCACACCGTGGCACGCATCGGTGACGGCGGCGATCTGCTCAAGTGCTCGTTCTGCGGCAAGAGCCAGAAGCAGGTCAAGAAGCTCATCGCAGGGCCCGGTGTGTACATCTGCGACGAGTGCATCGACCTCTGCAACGAGATCATCGAGGAGGAACTCGCCGAGACGAGCGAGGTGCGCTGGGAGGAACTCCCCAAGCCCCGCGAGATCTACGAGTTCCTGGAGGGCTACGTGGTCGGCCAGGAGGCCGCCAAGAAGGCCCTCTCGGTCGCGGTGTACAACCACTACAAGCGGGTCCAGGCCGGCGAGAACGGCGGCGGCCAAAGCCGCGAGGACGCCATCGAGTTGGCGAAGTCCAACATCCTGCTGCTGGGGCCCACCGGCTCCGGCAAGACGCTTCTGGCGCAGACCCTGGCCCGCATGCTGAACGTCCCGTTCGCGATCGCCGACGCGACCGCGCTGACGGAGGCGGGCTACGTGGGCGAGGACGTCGAGAACATCCTCCTCAAGCTGATCCAGGCGGCCGACTACGACGTCAAGAAGGCCGAGACCGGGATCATCTACATCGACGAGATCGACAAGGTCGCGCGGAAGAGTGAAAACCCGTCGATCACCCGGGACGTCAGCGGCGAGGGCGTGCAGCAGGCCCTGCTGAAGATCCTGGAGGGCACCACCGCGTCGGTCCCGCCGCAGGGCGGCCGCAAGCACCCGCACCAGGAGTTCATCCAGATCGACACGACGAACGTGCTGTTCATCGTGGGCGGCGCCTTCGCGGGCCTGGAGAAGATCATCGAGTCCCGGGCGGGCGCCAAGGGCATCGGCTTCGGCGCGACCATCCGCTCCAAGCGGGAGCTGCAGTCCAAGGACCAGTTCGAGGACGTCATGCCCGAGGACCTGGTGAAGTTCGGCATGATCCCCGAGTTCATCGGCCGGCTGCCCGTCATCACCTCGGTCCACAACCTGGACCGCGAGGCCCTGCTCCAGATCCTGATCGAGCCGCGCAACGCGCTGGTCAAGCAGTACCAGCGCCTGTTCGAACTCGACGGCGTGGAGCTGGACTTCGAGCGCGAGGCGCTGGAGGCCATCGCCGACCAGGCCATCCTCCGCCAGACCGGCGCCCGCGGCCTGCGCGCCATCATGGAGGAAGTCCTCATGTCCGTGATGTACGAGGTCCCGTCCCGCAAGGACGTGGCCCGCGTGGTCATCACGGCCGACGTCGTCCACTCCAACGTCAACCCGACCCTGATCCCGCGCGACGCGCGCGGGCGCGGCGCGGGTGAGCAGAAGTCGGCATAGCCGTACCGGTCATAGCGAGGAGGGGCGCCCGCGAGCGTGCCCTCCGACCCGCCCAGCGGGGTAACGGGCAAGGGATGGCCGTACAGCGTGCTCTGATAAACGAATAGGGGGGAAAGAGACCCGGGGAGA
>NZ_JBHZAN010000040.1:0-87193 GCF_042754285.1 Streptomyces sp. NPDC059224 | reverse complement strand
GCCGCGGCGGGCGCCTGAGCGGCGGGCGCGGGCGTGGCGGGCGCCGGCGCGGCCGGAGCCGCGGCCTGCTGCGCCTGCGCGGACGTCGTGGTGCCCGCGGCCCCCGCGGCCGCGGTACCCGCCGGAGCCGAGGCGGCAGGCGCCCCCGGCTTGTAGTCGGCAAAGAAGTCCCACCAGGCTCGGTCTACCGAATTCGGGTCCTGGAGGTACTGCTGATAGATCTCGTCGACGAGCCACTCGTTCGGTCCGAACGCGGCTGCGGGGTTCTTGCCCGCTTGGTCTGCGTCGGTCGTGGGTGCATCTCCCGCCCGCAGGGTGGGGGAGCTCGAGTTACTGGGGGACTGTGGCGACACGGCGGCAACCGCCCTCTTCCGCTTCACAAGGTGATGGACAGCGGAAATAAAGGCTACGCCCCCAAGACCGTGAAGGTCAGGTCGGGCCGGTTCATCGTCGTGTAAGTCACACCGGAAAGCGTGTTTCGGGGCTCGGAATGGCGGGAAACAAGCGAGGTTCCGCTGTGAGCGGACCGAATCGGGGCATGGCTCCGCCGCGCCGATGATCACCGCCCTTTGGCACCCCTCACGACGTGCGCGGAGGTCGCACCTGATCACGGGCGCCCGGCCGCGCGGACGCGTCCGGGACCGCAGGTGGATCTTGAGGCTCCGAATCGAACTTTACGTCAACTTGGGACGGAGGAAAGCCCTGGGAGGGTGACGATAATCCTGCAGCCCCGGTCGGATTCGGCCACGCCGATCCGGCCGCCGTGCAGGTCCACCGCCCACCGGGCGATCGCCAGCCCCAGCCCCGTACCGCCGTCGCTGCCGGGCCCGTGCGGACGCCGTACGGCCCCCCGGTTGAACCGCTCGAAGACGCGGTGCCACTCCGAGCGCGGAATGCCGGGGCCCTCGTCCAGGACCTCCAGCTCCAGCGACTCGGACTGACGGCCGCGCCGCGCCTTCACGGTCACCCGGCCGTGCGGCGGGCTGTGCTTGACCGCGTTGTCGATGAGGTTCGCCACCACCTGGTGGATGCGCTCCGGGTCGGCGTGCGCGGTCAGCTCCGGCGGCGAGACGTCCAGGTGCAGATGGACGTCCGTACGCGTGTGGCTGCCGGAGTTGGAGGCGAGGCCGCGCGCGCCGGCGACCATGTTGGCCTCCTTGAGCACGCCCGAGAGGTACGGCCACACCTCGAAGCGGCGCTGCCGCAGCGGTACGACGCCGTTGTCCAGGCGGGAGAGGTCCAGCAGGGTCTCCACGAGCCGTCCGAGCCGCTCGGTCTGCTTCAGGGCCGTGCGCATGGTCTCGGTGTCCGGCTCGGCGATCCCGTCGACGACGTTCTCCAGGACGGCCCGCAGGCCCGCGATGGGCGTGCGCAGTTCGTGCGAGACGTTCGCCACCAGCTCCTTGCGCTGGCGGTCCTGGGCCTCCAGCTCGTCGGCCATGACGTTGATCGTCTCGGCCAGGTCGCCCAGCTCGTCCCGGCGGTTCTCGCGTACCCGGCGCGTGTAGTCGCCCTGCGAGATGGACCGGGCCACGGCGTTCATGTCGTCCAGCGGCGCGGTGAGCGAATGCGCCACGAACTGCGTTATCAGCAGCGTGGCGATCATCGAGAAGACCGTGATGAAGCGCAGCTCCGTCTTGGTGTGCACCGCGATCATCGACAGACCCGTGGTGATCAGGACCGAGACGACGACCAGCGCGCCGAGCTTGGTCTTGATCGAGAACGGGCGCACGGTGCCCCAGGGCTCCTCCCCGGGGCCTCTCGGTCCGGCCGGCCCGGCGGTCATGGCGTCGGTGTCTCCAGTGCGTAGCCCACCCCGTGCACGGTGCGGATCCGCTCGGCACCGATCTTCCGGCGCAGCGCCTTGATGTGGCTGTCGACCGTGCGGGTGCCGGAGGCGTCCGCCCAGTCCCAGACCTCGGCGAGCAGCTGCTCACGGGAGAGCACCGCGCGCGGGGTGTTGGCCAGGCACACCAGCAGGTCGAACTCGGTCGGCGTGAGGTGCACGTCCTCGCTGCGCACGCGCACCCGGCGCTGCGCGTGGTCGATCTCCAGCTCGCCGAGGCGCAGGATGCCGGACCGGGGAGTGGAGGCCGCGACGGCCGCCCGCTCCACCCGGCGCAGCAGTACGTGCACCCGGGCCGCCAGTTCCCGCATGGAGAACGGCTTGGTCATGTAGTCGTCGGCGCCGACCCCGAGGCCGACCAGCATGTCGGTCTCGTCGTCGCGCGCGGTGAGCATCAGCACCGGCACCGGCCGCTGGGCCTGCACGCGACGGCAGACCTCCAGACCGTCGAAGCCGGGCAGCATGATGTCGAGGATCAGCAGATCGGGCTGCCAGGCCTCGGCGGTGTCGACGGCCGCGGGCCCGTCGCCCGCCGTTTGCACGAGAAATCCCTCGGCGCGCAGGCGGGCCGCGATGGCGTCGACGATCGTGGCGTCGTCCTCGACGACCAGAACCCGGCGCTGAGCGCCCGGAGTAGCCGTCGCCGTGCCGTTGTGGGAGGTGTGTGTCTGCTCCATCGCCCGCCCCTGTGTGCTTTCCGGAACCAGTGGGGTGATCCCATGACTGCGATTGACGCTTGAATGATCCGCGTCAGGGATGCACATTACGGGGACGGACGGCGCACTCGCTATCCAGGGCGGACGGCAAGGTGAACGACGTCCGGAACGCCCCGGGCAACCGGGATCTCTTCGGTACGCACCTGTTTGAACCCGGCATTCCGCAAGGTTTCCTCGAATTCGGCGGAGGGCTGGGCGGACCACACGGCGAGTACCCCGCCCGGTCTCAACACCCTTGCGCAGCTTGCGAGTCCGGCCGGTGAGTAGAGGCCCTCGTTGTCCTCG
This sequence comes from Streptomyces sp. NPDC059224, assembly GCF_042754285.1. Lineage (NCBI taxonomy): Bacteria > Bacillati > Actinomycetota > Actinomycetes > Kitasatosporales > Streptomycetaceae > Streptomyces > Streptomyces sp. NPDC059224. The sequence continues at coordinate 84,346 of NZ_JBHZAN010000040.1, read as the reverse complement.
TCGACGGTCCAGCCGGGGCCGTTGTCAATGTCGAGGCACAGCGCGTCGAATGTGTCGGAAGTCTCATTGACGTACGCGACCAGATCGGCCTCGACGATCTCCGTGCGCGGATCGGCGAACGCGCGCCCGGAGAGCGGGGACAGCGGGCCGTCCCGGTGCCAGCCGATCACGGCCGGCTCCCGCTCCACGACCGTGATCCGGCCCCAGCGGGGGTCCCGCGCGGCGTGCGCGAGCGAGAACCCGACGCCGAGCCCGCCGATCAGCACGGCCGGCCCCGCGCGTCCGTCCAGCGCCTCCCGGGCGGCGTCGACGAGCAGCCGTTCCGAGCGGCCGTCGGAGGTGTCCATCAGGAAGCAGCCGTTGGCGATGATCTGCAGCAGTCCGCCGTGTCTGCGCAGGACCACCTCGCCGTACGGCCCCTCGCGCCGGTCCAGGACCACGGGAGGACCGTCGTCCACGGAAGTCGTGCCCTTGATGTCCGCCATGCCGGCCATCCTGCCCCAACAGGGCTTTGCGGCCACGCGAATTACGGGTGCCGTACAGCCCTCGGAGTGTCACTCGTTCGAGGGGCCGCCCGGCGCTTCGCGGCCGTCGGGGGCCCCGGACGGCTCATATGGTCCTCCCGGCTTCTCGTGGTTCTTCGGAAAATCCTGTGAATCGCTCGCCGGGTGGCCTCGGTCATAGACAGCGGCCCGGGGGAGTGCGAAGGCTGGCGAGGTGAAACGGAAGGAGCGCCTCACCGTGGAACGGACCGTGCCGGCGGCCCCCCTGCTGGACAGGGTGCCGCGGCAGCGCGGCCCGGTCGCGGTCCTCGGCGCGACCATCACGCGCCCCGTCCCGCGGGTGCGGCCCTGGCGGCTGCTGCCCACTCCCACCGGCACACCGGTCACCTTCGGCTACATGGTGATCCTGGCGCTCACCTCGCTCTTCGCCGAGTTCGCCGGCCCCGGTCTGCTGCACGCCGTCTACCAGGACTCCAGCACCGACGTCGCCCACCTCGTGCGTACCCCGGTCTTCGTCCTGCTGGCCAGCGCCCTGTGGGTGGCCGGGGGCCTGCTCTCCCCCTACGCCCTCGCCTTCGTGCTCGTCCTCACCGCACTGGAGCGGCGGACCGGGGGCGCCCGGGCGATCCTGGTCTTCCTGGCGGGCCATGTGCTGGCCACCCTCGCCACCGAGGTCCCGGTCGGCCTCGCGGTCCTGGCCGGTCACCTCCCGGACACCTCCCTGCACCGCCTCGACTACGGCATCAGCTTCGGCGTGGCCGCCAGCATCGGCGCCCTGTGCGGCCTGCTCACCCCCTGGCTGCGCTGGCCCCTGCTCACCCTGGTCGGCTGCGGCCTCGTCGCGGACCTCATCGCCTTCGAGGACCCGATGACCGACTGGGGGCATCTGATCTCGCTGGGCATCGGGACGGCGCTGTGGCCGGCGGTACGGCGCTGGCACCGGGAGCGGCGGCAGGCCCCGGTCCCGGCCGGCGGCACCGCCGTATGACCCGCCGGTGGCGCGGCGGTGCCCGCGCGCGGTCGTGGCCGTGGCGGTGGGCGCCTGGGTGCGGGGAGGGTCAGCCGGCCGGGGTCCAGACGTACGGGGTCGTCGTCGTCACCGCCCTGAAGCCCAGCCGCCGCAGGATCGGGGCGCTGTCGTCCGAGGCCTCCACGAGGAGGTGAGGTAGAGGGTGTTCCTGGCCGCCGCCCGGGCCGCCCGCAGGGCCTTCAGCGCACGGTCGACGCCCCTGCCGCGCCACTCGGCCGGCGTGGACCCGCCCAGCAGCATGGCGCCACGTGCACCTCGTTGTCGTCGGGCTCGACGGTGAGCCGGCCCCTGAGGTGTCCGGTGATCCACGCCATGTCCTCGCCCCACACCGCCGTCTCCAGTGCGGCCGTGCGGTCCAGGTCCGTGTCGGCGGTGACCCGGCGCAGCGCCACCTCGGGGGGCGGCGCCGGGGACCCTGCGGCGAGGTCCTCGGCCGGGGCGATCACGACCGTCTCCCGCGGCTCGGGCACGAAGCCGGCCGCGCGCAGCCGGTCGGGGAGGTCCGCCGGGTCGTCGTGCCCGCGCCTCTCCACTCCACCGCCTCGCCGCGCGCCGCGAAGAAGTCCCGCTGCCGCGGATCGGCTTCCGGGACAACCTGCTGTGCGTGACGCTCGGTGCGGTGGCCGTCGTTGCCGCGGCGGCGCAGGCCGAGCAGGCGTCGACGCTGCCGGCGCTGTCGCCAGCGTGCGTGGTGCTCGGACGGACCTACCTGGCCAACGACGAGAAGATCGCGGCGATCGGGCACCGGGCGGGCGATCAGCGCGTCCAGCTCCGGGCCGCGCACGCCGCCCCAGTCACGCGGTCCGGTCACGAACCCCCGGTGCCGGCCCACGACCGGAGGACGGGGCCGTCGTACTGGTAGGTGATCCCGGGCGCGGGGACCGGCTGGGCGGCGCGCATTTGGGAGTCGTAGGCGGTCAGCAGGGCCGCGTCGGTCTCGGTCTCGTTGTCGGTCATCGGCCGACCGTACGGGGAATGAGCCCGCGCCGATCAACTGTTTTCCGGTCGTGGCGGCGGCTGTTCTCCCGGCCGCGCGCCCGTACGGCCAGGTCGGTGAGCGATCGCTCACAGCGAACGCACCCCTGGGAACATTCGGTGGCTCACATGCATTGAGTCGGCATAGCTCAAGTTCAGTGCCGAAAGGGAGATCATGGCTTCGACGTCCGCATCACTCACCCTCCCTGTGCTGCCGCTCGACGACGAGGTCGTGCTGCCCGGGATGGTGGTCCCGCTGGACCTCAAGGACCCCGATGTACGTGCCGCCGTGGAGGCCGCCCAGGCCGCCGCCCGCAACGAGCCCGGCAAGCCCAGGGTGCTCCTGGTGCCGCGGGTCGACGGGACCTACCCGGGCACCGGTGTGCTCGGCACCGTGGAGCAGGTCGGCCGCCTGGCCGACGGTGATCCCGGCGCGCTGATCCGCGGCCGTCACCGCGTGCGCATCGGCGCCGGCACCACCGGCCCGGGTGCCGCCCTGTGGGTGGAGGGCACCCGCATCGAGGAGAACGTTCCGGAACCGGTGCCCGGTCACGTCACCGAACTGGTCAAGGAGTACAAGGCCCTCGCCACCGCCTGGCTGCGCAAGCGCGCCGCCTGGCAGGTCGTGGACCGGGTGCAGGCCATCGACGACGTCTCCGCGCTCGCCGACAACTCGGGTTACTCGCCGTTCCTGACCACCGAGCAGAAGATCGAGCTGCTGGAGACCGCCGACCCGGTCGCCCGGCTGAAGCTCGCCACCCAGCAGCTGCGCGACCACCTGGCCGAGCAGGACGTGGCCGAGACGATCGCCAAGGACGTCCAGGAGGGCGTCGACAAGCAGCAGCGCGAGTTCCTGCTCCGCCGCCAGCTCGAAGCGGTCCGCAAGGAGCTGCGCGAGCTGAACGGCGACGCCGCCAAGGACGGCGAGGAGTCCGACGACTACCGCGCCCGGGTGGAGGCAGCCGACCTGCCGGAGAAGGTCCGCGAGGCCGCCCTCAAGGAGGTCGACAAGCTGGAGCGGTCCAGCGACCAGTCGCCCGAGGGCTCGTGGATCCGGACCTGGCTGGACACCGTCCTGGAACTGCCGTGGAACGAGCACACCGAGGACCAGTACGACATCCAGGGCGCCAAGGCGGTCCTGGACGCCGAGCACGCCGGCCTGGAGGACGTGAAGGAGCGGATCACCGAGTACCTGGCGGTGCGCAAGCGCCGCAGCGACCGGGGCCTCGGCGTCATCGGCGGGCGCCGTGGCGGTGCCGTGCTGGCGCTCGTCGGTCCGCCCGGTGTCGGCAAGACCTCGCTCGGCGAGTCCGTCGCGCACGCGATGGGACGGAAGTTCGTCCGGGTCGCCCTCGGCGGTGTCCGGGACGAGGCCGAGATCCGCGGTCACCGGCGTACCTACGTGGGCGCGCTGCCCGGCCGGATCGTCAGGGCGGTCAAGGAGGCCGGTTCGATGAACCCGGTCGTCCTGCTCGACGAGATCGACAAGGTGGGCTCCGACTTCCGGGGCGACCCGGCGGCCGCCCTGCTCGAGGTGCTCGACCCGGCGCAGAACCACACCTTCCGCGACCACTACCTGGAAGTCGAACTCGACCTGTCCGACGTCGTCTTCCTGGCCACCGCCAACGTCCTGGAGGCCATCCCGGAAGCCCTGCTCGACCGCATGGAGCTGGTCCGGCTGGACGGCTACACCGAGGACGAGAAGGTCGTCATCGCCCGCGACCACCTGCTCCCGCGCCAGCTGGAGCGGGCCGGCCTCGGCGCGGACGAGGTGGCCCTCGACGAGAGCGCGCTGCGCAAGCTCGCCGGGGAGTACACCCGGGAGGCGGGCGTGCGCACCCTGGAGCGGTCGATCGCCCGGCTGCTGCGCAAGGTCGCTGCCCAGCACGAACTGGGCGAGCGGACGCTGCCTTTCACGATCAGGGACGAGGACCTGAGGGACCTGATCGGCCGGCCGCACCACGTGCCCGAGTCCGCCCAGGACCCGGCCGAGCGCCGTACGGCGGTCCCGGGTGTGGCGACCGGGCTCGCGGTCACCGGAGCGGGGGGCGACGTCCTCTTCGTGGAGGCGTCACTGGCCGACCCGGAGACGGGCGCGGCGGGTCTGACCCTGACCGGCCAGCTGGGTGACGTGATGAAGGAGAGCGCGCAGATCGCCCTGTCCTTCCTCCGCTCGCACGGCGCCGAACTGGAACTCCCGGTCGCCGACCTCAAGGAGCGGGGCGTGCACATCCACTTCCCGGCGGGCGCGGTCCCCAAGGACGGCCCGAGCGCCGGCGTCACCATGACGACGGCCCTCGCGTCCCTCCTGTCCGGCCGTCTGGTCCGCACGGACGTGGCCATGACCGGTGAGGTCTCGCTGACCGGCCGGGTGCTGCCGATCGGCGGTGTGAAGCAGAAGCTGCTCGCCGCCCAGCGCGCCGGGGTGACGACCGTCATCATCCCCAAGCGCAACGAGGCCGACCTGGACGACGTCCCGGCGGAGGTGCTGGACAAGCTCGACGTCCACGCCGTCACCGACGTCCGCCAGGTCCTGGAGCTGGCGCTCGCGCCCGCCACGAACGGCGCGACGCCGGAGGTTCCGGTAGCGGCGTGACGGACGCTGCCGGAGGGAGAGGGCCCGGGTCCCCGCGAGGGGGCCCGGGCCCTCGTGCCGTGTGGTCGTCAGCCGTTGGCGAGCGCGATCACCCGGTCACGGGCCCCGTTGAACTTGTCGTGGTCTCCGACGTTCGGACCGGACGACGTGTACTGCCACGCCGTGTAGTACGACCAGCCGGCCGGCAGTGTGCCCACGTCCGAGGCGTACCGGGCGATCCACAGCGGGTTGGCGGCCGCGAAGCCGCTGTAGTTGCCGGTGCAGTCGGTCCACCAGCTGGTCGCCGTGTAGATCACCGCGTTCCGGCCGGTGCGCGCCTTGTAGGTCTTGAGGAAGTCGGCGATCCAGCTGACCATCGCGCTTTTGGACTTGCCGTAGCAGGCGGCGCCGTACGGGTTCCACTCGATGTCGAGGGCGCCGGGCAGCGTCCGGCCGTCCTTGGACCAGCCGCCGCCGTGGTCGACGAAGTAGTTGGCCTGGGCGGCACCGCTCGTGGAGTCCGGGGTCGCGAAGTGGTACGCGCCGCGGATCATGCCCACGTCGTAGGAGCCCTTGTACTGCTGGGCGAAGTAGGGGTTCGTGTAGTACGTGCCCTCGGTCGCCTTGGTGTACGCCCATTTGACCCCGCTGCCCAGCAGGGTCGGCCAGGAGACGTTGCCCTGGTGGCCGGAGACGTCGACGCCCTCGGTCTGGGTGGCGTCGCCGCTCTTGGGCGTACCGCTCTGGCCGTCGTGGGTCAGTACGCCCATGCCCATGTAGGCCGAACCGCGGGCGGGGATGGCCGTGTCGGCGTGGGCGGGGGTCAGGGAGACCGTCGCGAGCAGTAGCGCGAGCAGTCCGGTGTGGAGAGTGGGGGCGGGTCTGTGCACGGGCATGACGTGCCTCCGTGGGGTGAGGTGGGGGTCCCAGATATGCCAGAGACGGCCGGTGCGGGGGGCGCGACACGACGCGGAGTCACACGGCGTGACGCGCATTGCTGGCATGCGCATGTCATCCATGCCCTGGTGGAGAGGCCACGCACGCGGAGAACGCCGGGGAAGGGGGTCCGGAGGCTGCCGATGGTCTACGCCTGCGGAATACTTGGCGAGCTGCGGCGATGACAGGGTTTGACGGAAACTTTCAGGACTGCGAAACCGATCAGGGGTGCTGACGTGCACGACGACGAAAAGGGCGAGGGACAGCGCGTCGCCGCCGGGTTGCCGCCGGGCGGCGCGGACCAGGAATTCCTGACCCTGGAACGCGAGTTGACGGTGCTGCTGCGACGCGCCCGCGCCAGCCAGGGAGAGATGGCGCGCGAGGTCCACCCCGACCTGGAGTCGGCCGCGTACGGCCTGCTGGCCCGGCTCGACGAGTGCGGCGGCCAGCGCGCCACCGAACTGGCCGCCTACATCGGCGTCGGCAAGGCCACCATGTCCCGTCAGCTGCGCGCCCTGGAGGAGCTCGGACTGATCGCCCGCGAGCCCGACCCGGCCGACGGGCGGGCCTGGCTGGTCGCCCTCACCGACGAGGGCCGGCGCCGGGTCGGCACGGTCCGCGAGGCCCGCCGCGGCCGTTACGTCAGCCAGCTCGCCCACTGGCCCCGCCGGGAGGTCGCCGAGCTGGCCCGGCTGCTGCACCAGCTGAACGGCGTGATGGAGAAGTAGCCGCCGCAGGGGGCAGCAGATCGCGCGGGGGTATCGGGGCGCAGGGGGCTTCAGGGCGCGCGGGGGTCTGGGGGCACGCAGGGTGCTCCGGGACGCGCGGGGGCTTCCGCGCGGGGAATCGGGACGCAGGTGCTTCAGTGCGCGCGGTGGCCCCGGGCACGCAGGGGGCTCCGGGACGCGCGAGGGTATCGGAACACAGGGCCCCGGGACGTGCGGGACGCTCCGGCACGCGCGGGTCCAGGGGCACAGGGGGCCACAGGGCGGCGCGCGGGGGCTTCAGAACTCGACGTACACCACCGTCGCGTCGTCGTGCGTCTTGCTCCGCCCCAAGAACGCCCGCTTCTCCCGGTCGGCCGCCTCCAGCTCCCGCACCCGGTCGACCAGTGCCCGCGCGCCCTCCTTGCGTATGACGTCGAAGAGGGCCGCCCAGTCGCCCGCACGGAACTTCTCCGTCCAGCGGGTCGCCCCGTCGGTGAGGGCGGCGAGCGCGCCGACCCGGTCCAGGGGCACGGCGCCGGCCACCGCCCGGGCCGCGACCGAGGGGTCGGCGGCGGCCGTGAAGAAGCCGCCCTCCTTGTTGCGGACCGTGGCGTCGGCGATCGCGTCCGAGGCCAGCGAGGAGCGCGGGACACGGTCGAGACGGTCGTCCAGGACCGCGGTGACCGCGCCGTCGGGGGAGCGCAGCAGCAGCGCGGAGTCGGACAGGACGAGGTACTCCAGGGTCTCCTCGGACCAGCGACCCAGGACGACCGTCGCCTGGGGCGTGCGCGGGTGAGAAAGGTCACAGGTGTCACCATGGGCCTCCGCGGTGCGCCGGATGGCGCGTCCGAGGATTTCCCGCAGCGTCAGATCTGGTGCCGAAAGGGTCAGTTCGGTCAGTGCGCCGCCGAGGCGGGCGGTGAACCAGGGGACGGAATGCAGACACCCGGTTCCGTCCTCCGGCGGGGTGACTCCGTCCAGGACGATCAGGCAACCCCCCTGTCCCGAGGCGGGAAGTCCGACCCCCGCGAAGTCCTCGTTGGGACGGTCGGGGGTGCCGGGTTCCGAAACGAGTTCAGTGCGCATCCGGCCAGTCTGCACGACCCCTTCACGATCTTCGCCAAAGGCTGGCAACCATCCGGGAATTCACGCAGTCCCGCAGGTCAGCCGCCTGTTTTGGGCTGGAATAGAGCACTCCGGGAAGACGTGGTGGCGAATCCTGTCAAAGCCTGCCGTCCGCGTCCAACCGGCAGGCCGGACAGGGCCCCCGCACGGTCCGCCGTAACTTGCCCGCCAACTCCCCTCCGATGTTCACTCCTTCGGGTGGCGGGGCAGGCGATGCCGGACCGCCGCCCACCGGCGCTGGGAGGGTCGGGGACCTACAGAAGGGGTGCAGGTACCGGGTACACGCACCACTTGGCACCAGATGCCGGGGATCATGACGGAGTGCCACCCGGCCCCTTGGGTACACGAGTTCAGGAATGCGAGCACCGGTGCAGAAGACGCGGCCTCGGCGCACAGGCAAGAAGACGGCCTCCGAAACGGGCGCCGTCGCTCCCGTCGGCACCGGCCGCCGCAAGCATGTCCGCACGCGGCTGATCGTGGCCGTGGCGGTGGTCGCCGCGGCGATCGCGGGGGCCGGCGCGCCCGCCCTGCTGACCGCCTCCGGACAGCTGAGCGACTCCCAGGACCTGGTGACCCTCGCCGGGCGCACCCAGGACGCGCTGGCGCTGGCCAACTCCCTCGCCGACGAGCGTGACGAGGTCACCTCCTACGTCGCGGCGGGCCGCCCCAAGTCCAAGGCGCCCTCGCAGGACCGCGGCGCCCGGGTCGACCGCCAGGTCGAGGACCTGCGCGCGGACACCGACATCCCGGGCTGGCTGCGCACCGACCTCGACGGCATCGCGGCCGTCCGCCGCTCCGCGCTCACCGGTCGGTCCACGGCCCTGCAGGCGCACGAGGCGTACTCCAGGACCATCTCCGAACTCCACCGGCTCGCCGAGGAACTGGCCGAGCGGACGCCCCCGAGGGCGGGCTCCGGCGCCCACGCGCTCGCCGAGCTGGACTCCGCCGTCCAGCAGTCCGCGGCCGCCCGGGGCCTCCTGCTCGCCGCCCTGAACATCCCCAGCACCACCCAGACCACGATCGACCCGCTCACCGGTCTGCCCACCACGAGCACCACCACCTCCGACGCCGACCGGAAGCAGCGCGACGCGCTCACCGCCGCCGCCCAGCAGGCCAGGCTGCGTGCCGACGCCGCCCTCGCCGACTTCCGGGACACCGCGCCCAAGGCGACGGTCGAGTCGTACGACTCCACGGTCACCGGCAACGACGTCAACAACGCCGACAAGTACCTGGCCGCCCTCACCGACCAGCCGACCCTCTCCGACGACGACCTCGCCACCGGCACCAAGAAGCTGGACACGGCGCTGTCCGCCCGGGTCGACCTGATGCGGGGCAGCGAGTCCGCCCTCTACACCCACCGTGCCGAGGACCTCGCGGCGCTCCGCGACGACGACGTCACCGCGCTGGAGATCCGGGTCGCGGTGCTCGGGGCCCTGATGCTGGTGGCGGTGGGCATCGCCACGGCCATGGCCCGCACCCTCACCCGCCCCCTGTCGGTGCTCCGCCGGGGCTCGGCGCGGCTGGCGGAGGCCGAGGACCCGCGCACCGAGGGGCCGATCATCTTCACGGGTCGTGACGACGAGTTCGCCCAGGTCGTCCGCTCGGTCAACGCCCTGCACGGGCACGCCGTCGAGCTGTACGACCGCATCGCCACCCTGGAGACCGACCGCAAGCACCTGGTCGGCCAGCGCCAGAAGATGGCCGACGCCCGCGAGGAGCTGCGCGCCGAACTCACCGACGCCGGTGACCAGCTGGAGCGGCTGCGCACCAGCATCGGCGGCACCTTCGTCAACCTCGCGCTGCGCACCCTCGGCCTGGTCGAGCGCCAGCTCGCCGTCATCGAGGGCCTGGAGGAACGCGAGCAGGACCCGGACCGGCTCGCCACCCTCTTCAAGCTCGACCACTTCGCCACGGTCATGCGCCGGCACAGCGAGAACCTGCTGGTCCTCGCCGGCACCGAACACATCCAGCAGCACGCGGGCCCGATCCCGCTGGTGGACGTCGTCCGGGCGGCGGTCAGCGAGATCGAGCGCTACGAACGGGTCCGCATCTCGGCCCTGCCCCCGCACGTGCACGTGGCCGGCTTCGCCGCCGACGACCTCAGCCACCTGCTCGCCGAACTCATGGAGAACGCCACCTCGTTCTCGCCGCCCGACGTGCCCGTGGAGATCTCCGGCTGGCTGCTGGAGAGCGGCGAGGTCATGCTCTCCGTGCAGGACGAGGGGATCGGAACCACCGCCGACCGTCTGGTCCGGCTCAACGGCCGCCTCGCCGACTTCGACCCCGAGTCGCCGTACGACCAGGAGGGCGAGGACGGTCTCGGGCTCGGCCTCTACGTCGTGGCCCGCCTGGCCCACCGGCACGGTGTCCGCGTGCAGCTGCGCGAGCAGAGGCAGGGCGGGGTGGCGGCGGTCGTGGTGCTGCCCCAGCCCCTGCTGGCCACGCCCCCCGCGACGGCGGTCCCCTCGGCCGCGACGGCTCCCGGCGGCTCGCACGGCTTCTCCCTTCCCGGCGCGGACGCGGAGGTCAACTCCAACGTCCTGCACGGCCGCCCGAAGTCCGGCGACCCCCTGGTGACGCTCGCCGAGCAGGCCGTACGGAACGCGGACGAACACCCCGCCCACGAGCAGGCGTCCCCGCCGAACACGGCGGCCCCCGAACCGGCGGCCCGCCCGAAGGCCCCCGCGGAGACCCCCGCCGAGACGACGATGGAACTCCTGATCCCCGACCTGGCAGGGCCGGAACCCGGGGCGGCGAAGGAGCCGCCCGGAGTCGCCGCCGCCGGGGACCGGGCACACCCCGCCGACGCCGAGGAGCACGCCCGCCCGCTGCCCGCACCCGGCACCGGGTACCGCACGGGCGGTGCCCTGACGGACGGCGAGGGCGAGGGCGACGAGGACCCGGTCACCAGCAAGGGCCTCCCCAAGCGCACCCCCAAGATCACCACCACCGCCCCGGCCCCGCGCCAGCGCGGCACCGGTGTCGACGCCGACGCGCTGCGCCGCAGGCTCGGCGGTTTCCGCAGCGGGGCCGACGCCGGCCGTCGGGACGTCCAGGCGGAGATCGCCGAACAGACCGGCCAGAACCAGGTGCCGAGCACCGCACCAGCCGTACCCGGATCAGCCGCATCCGGTGAAGCAACGGGGGGCACAGTCGAGGAGGCAAGCAGTTGACCGCGCCCAGTACCTTCGGACTGAGCAGTGAGGCCCGTAACCTGCACTGGCTGCTGAGCAACCTCGTGGAGGAGGTGTCCGGCATCCAGTCGGTCGCCGTGGTCTCCTCGGACGGCCTGCTCCTGCTCTCCTCGGACCCCGGACGCAACGAGGAGGCCCGCGAGGCCCGCACCGAGAAGCGGCGCGGCCCGCGCGGCTCCGCCGCCGACCTCGCCACCATCGTCTCCGGCATCGGCAGCCTGACCATCGGCGCCGCCCGGCTGATGGAGTTCGGCGGGGTCAAGCACACGATGGTCGCCATGGACGAGGGCAGCCTCTTCGTGATGTCCATCAGCGACGGCTCGCTGCTCGGTGTGCACGGCTCCGCGGAGTGCGACATGAGTGTCGTGGCCTACCACATGGCACTGTTCGTCGGCCGCGCCGGCCACGTCCTGACCCCCGAACTCCGCAGTGAACTGCGGAAATCCCTGGAGGCGGAAGCGACGAGGAGCGGCCGATGAGCAACGCGCCGAAGGACCGCAGGCAGAACCTCCCGGTACGCGGCGGCGAGCGCAAGCCCGCCCGCGTCCGCCCCTACTCGCTCACCGGCGGCCGTACCCGCTTCGGCCACGTGCTCCTCGTGGAGACGTTCGTCGGCAGCACGGCCGCGCTGGAGGCCGCCGAGGAGCGCAAGGAACTGACGAACGGATCCCTCAACTCCCGGGTGATGCCGGAGATGCGGGCCATCGTCGAGCTGTGCCGCCGGATGCGCACGGTGGCCGAGATCGCCGCGCTGCTGAAGATGCCGCTCGGTGTGGTCCGGGTCCTGCTCAGTGACCTCGCGGACCAGGGAAAGATCCGTGTGTACGGAACGGGGACCGGTCACGGCGTGGGCCGTCCGGACCGCGCTCTGCTGGAAAGGGTGCTGAGTGGACTACGCCGTCTCTGACGCCTCCGGCGTCGCCCCGCTCCTCGACGGTGAGGAGCAAGAGCGGTCCTGGCAGACGGACCGCAGCCGGGCCCCCGTCGCCACGAAGATAGTCGTGGCGGGAGGTTTCGGTGTCGGCAAGACCACACTGGTCACCGCCGTTTCGGAGATCACGCCTCTGCAGACCGAGGCGCTGATGACCGAGGCGAGCGCGGAGACCGATGACCTCACCGCCACACCCGGCAAGCTCACCACCACCGTGGCCATGGACTTCGGCCGCATCACCCTCGACGACGACCTGGTGCTCTACCTGTTCGGTACGCCGGGGCAGCAGCGGTTCTGGTTCATGTGGGACGACCTGGTGCGGGGCGCGATCGGGGCCGTCGTCCTCGCGGACACCCGGCGTCTGAAGGACTGCTTCCCGGCGCTGGACTACTTCGAGAGCTGCGGGCTGCCGTACGTCGTCGCGGTCAACCACTTCGACGGCAGTGAGCGCTTCGAACCCGAGGACGTGCGGGAGGCATTGACGATCCCGCCGCGCATACCTGTAATGATCATGGATGCCCGCCGCCGCGTCCCGGTGATCGAGACGCTGCTGTCCCTGGTCGCCCACGCGCTGGACGAAACACCCGAGTAGGAGAACGGTCCCCGTATGCGGAAGATACTCGTCGTGGGGGCCGGCCAGTCCGGTCTCCAGCTCGCCCTCGGCCTCCAGTCGCACGGCTACGAGGTCACCCTGATGTCGAACCGGACCGCGGACGAGATCCGCTCCGGCCGGGTCATGTCGACGCAGTGCATGTTCCACACGGCACTGCAGCACGAGCGCGATCTCCAGCTGAACTTCTGGGAGTCCCAGGCCCCGAAGATCGAAGGACTCGGCGTCTCGGTCGCCGCCCCCGGCTCCTGGGGAGAGGGCCCCGCGGCCCGCGCGATCGACTGGGTGGGCAAGCTCGACGGGTACGCGCAGTCGGTCGACCAGCGGGTGAAGATGGCCGGCTGGATGGAGACCTTCGCCCAGCGCGGCGGCCAGCTGGTCATCCACGGCGCGGCGGTCGGCGACCTCGACTACTTCGCCCGCGCCTACGACCTGGTGATGGTCTCGGCGGGCAAGGGCGAGCTGGTCCAGATGTTCGGCCGGGACGCCTCCCGTTCCCCCTACACGGAGCCGCAGCGGGCCCTGGCCGTCGCCTACGTGCACGGCCTCGACCCGCGCCCCGAGCACCCGGACTTCCACGCGGTCCGCTGCAACCTCGTCCCCGGGGTCGGCGAGCTCTTCGTCATGCCGACCCTGACCACCTCGGGACCGGCCGACATCCTCTTCTGGGAGGGCATACCCGGCGGCCCGCTGGACGTCTTCAACGGCGTCAAGGACCCGGCGGAGCACCTCTCCCTGACCCTCGGACTCATGGAGCGGTACACGCCCTGGGAGTACGCGCGGGCCACCAAGGCCGAACTGACCGACGCGGGCGGCACGCTGGCCGGCCGCTACGCGCCCACCGTGCGCAACCCGGTCGGCCGCCTCCCCGGCGGCGGTCTGGTCCTCGGTGTCGCGGACGTCGTCGTCGCCAACGACCCGATCACCGGGCAGGGCTCCAACTCGGCGTCCAAGTGCGCCGCGGCCTATCTCGCCTCGATCCTCGAACACGGCGAGAAGGAGTTCGACGAGACCTGGATGCAGCAGACCTTCGACCGCTACTGGGACACGGCCCAGCACGTCACCAAGTGGACGAACGCGATGCTCGCCCCGCCGCCGGAGCACATCCTCAACCTGATCGGCGCGGCCGGCCAGCTCCAGCCCGCCGCCGACCGCTTCGCCAACGCCTTCAACGACCCCTCCGACTTCGAGAACTTCTTCTACGAGCCGGAGAAGACGAACGCCTACCTGGCGTCGCTGTCCGGGGCCTGACGGTCCGCCGCCCGGCGGGGCCGGTCGGCGCTCAGAGGTTCGGGGCGGGGCTGTAGCCCTCGTCCGGGCCCTGGGCGGCCGCCGGGGGGAGCTTCGGGGGTGTGTAGCGGGCCAGGGAGCCCGCCGCCGGGTCCGGGCGTACCGCGCCCAGGATGGGGTTGGCCGCGATCGGGGAGATCTTGACCCTCGCCCCCGGGCGGGGGGCCTGGACCACCTTGCCGTCGCCCAGGTAGAGGGCCACGTGGGTCGCTTTGGGGAAGTAGACGACCAGGTCGCCCGGGCGGAGCTCGGCGAGCGGGATGTGCGGCAGGTGGGCCCACTGCTCCTGGCTGGTCCTCGGAATGGGCGTGCCCGCGTGGTCCCAGGCCTGCTGGGTCAGCCCCGAGCAGTCGTACGACAACGGGCCCGCCGTGCCCCACTGGTAGGGCTTGCCCAGCTGTTCCACCGCGTAGCGCACCGCCCGGTCGCCCGCCTGGGAGGGGGGAGGCGTGGAGGTGCCGAGCGCGCCGGACGTCGTCAGCCTGCGCTGGGCGTCGGCCTCGCCGGTCCGCTCCAGGCCGGTGACGGCCGTGAGCTGGGCCGGGGTGAGCGCGGCCAGCATCCGTTCCACGTCCGAGAGGCGGGCCCGCACCTCGTCGCGCTGCTGTTTCTGCCGTGCGGCGAGCGCGAGCCGGGCGTCCAGCGCGGTGCGGGCCCGCCGGGTCAGCTCGGCGTGCTTCTTCTCGTCGCCCGCCAGCCGGCCCACCGTCTCGGCCCGCTCGCGCGCCAGCTGCCCGATGACATGGCCCTCGTCGAGCGCGTGCTGCGGGTCGCGGGCGAGCAGCAGCCGCAGGTACGGGGAGAGCCCGGTGGCGCTCTGGTACTGCTGCCGGGCCAGCCGGCCCGCCGCGGCCTTGCTGGTGTGCAGGGAGAGCCGGGACCTGGCCAGCTCGTCGTCCAGCCGGTCCACCTCGGTGCGCTGCCGTTCCAGCCGCTCCTGGGTCGCGTTGTAGGTCTCGGTGGCCTGTTCCACCTGGCGGTACCGCTGCTGAAGGTCGGTCAGCAGCTCGGCCACCGGCCGCTCGGGTCCGGGAGCGGAGGGCGCGGCGTGTACGGGCGCGGGCACGAGGACGGCCTGAGCGGCCACCGCGGCGGTACAGGCCAGGCGCAGGAACCTTCCTGACACATCATCACCTCCGATGCGGGACGGTCCATCCGTTCCGCATCGTGATAATCAGACATGTATGTGTGGTCCGCGCCAGCGATTGTGGGCGTAACGGCCCAGCCGTTTCACCCCTGCGTGTCATCCGGCTTGCGGAACGGCGCGGCGTTCGGTGCCGGGGCGGGGTCCGCGGCCGGTTTCCTCGACCACGGCCACTTCGGGCCTCCGTCGCCGCCCCTGCCCGTGGCGTCGTACGCGTACTTCCAGCCCTGGTTCAGACCCAGTCGCTTGCTCTGCCCGCGGGGGACGCGCCGGTAGACCAGCACGGTGGGCGGGCCGCCGGCCGGGTCCGGGACCGGGATGCGGTAGGTCTTCGGGGGGTGGCCGGTCATACCGAGCAGCACCGGGAGCACGCGCCCGTCCATGGGGCCGCCCTCGAAGGGGGTGTCCTGACTCTTCACCGCACCAGTTTCAGCCATCCGCCGCGAGGGCGTCGACGAGGGCGGCCGTCTGCGGGTCGCGGCGCGCGGTCACGCTCAGTACGGCGACGAACTGGTCCACCAGCCAGTCGCGCAGCTCGTCGGCGGGCGGCTGCTTGTCCTCGTCGAGCCAGATCAGGGAGGCCGCCTCGACGGCGGTGATCCACATGCGGACGGTCATGCGCAGCCGGGGCCCGGGGTCGGCGACGTCGAGGTGGCTGAGGATGTGCCGCGCCGCGGCTCGCCGTACGCCGTCCACGGTGGCCGTCGTCCGTGACGTCTCCACCACGCTGCCGCCCTGGAGCAGGGCGCTGAAGCCGGCGTCGTGCTGGTCGACGAAGGTGAGGTAGCGGTCGAGGGCACGGGAGAGGCGGGGCACCAGCGGGCCCTCGCGGGGTTCGTCGAAGCAGTGCTCCAGCTCCTCGGCGGCCGACCGGAGGGCGGCCTCGTAGAGCTGCTGCTTGCCGCCCGGGAAGTACCGGTACACCAGGGGGCGGGAGACCCCGGCCGCCTCCGCCACGTCGTCGAGGGAGACGTCCTCGGGGACGCGGTGCGCGAAGAGGGAGAGAGCCGCTTCGAGGAGCTGGCTGCGCCGCTCCTCGACGGACAGCCGGCGGTAGGCGGGGGTGGCGGCCGACGGGGTCATGGTCGCAGGGTAGCCGGTGCCCCCGGGTGGCAGGCCGTCGCGCGGTCCCCGCGCGACGGGTCCCCTCGGCCACGCCGTGAACTCAGGCCAGCAGTCCCGAGCTCTTCCACAGCCGCCGCCCGGCGCCGCGCAGGACGCCGATGTCGTCCAGGAAGTCCGTCAGCTTCTTCGCGCCGCTCTGCATGACCTCCCGCCGGTGTCCGCTCGCCCGGACCTGCGCCACCGCCTCCCGCCGGTCCAGCCCCACGTTCGTGTAGACCTCGGGATTCACGAAGGCCACCGAGAACACCCGGGCGAACTCGCCGGAAGTGACCCGGGTGAACTCCTGGGACCAGCGAGGTGCCGTCAGCATCTGGTGACGCAGTTCCTCGCGGGCGTACCGGACGTGCCGGGCCTCCTCGACCACGTGGATGCGGGTGACCCCCCGGACCAGTGTCTGTACGCGCTCGTCGGGGAAGGTCAGCCGCTGCATCCAGTCCAGGACCTCCTCGCCGAGCAGCGTGGCCGTGAAGGAGCCGGGCGTGGTCGAGATCGTCTTGAACAGGCGGCCCAGGTTCAGGTGGGCCCGGCTCACCGGGTACCAGGGCGCGTCACCGCGGGATATCAGGCGCGCGAACATCTTGGAGTGGCGGCACTCGTCCTCGATCTCGGTCAGCGCGTAGCGCACGTGTGCGCTCGTCGCCGCCTTGTCGTAGATGTGCCGCACCAGCAGCTGCATCAAAATCAGTTCGAACCAGATGCCGAGTGAGGCGAGGGCCGCGGCCTCGTGCTGGGAGAGCAGGATCCGCTGTTCCTCGGACATCCGCTTCCACATCGGGGTGTCGTAGAGCGACACCAGCTCCGGCGGCCAGAACCATTTGCCGTCCTCGAAGGGCGCGTCCCAGTCCAGCTCCTTGTCCGGGTCGAAGGAGTGTTTCGCGGAGGAGAGGAGCAGCCGTTCGGCCACCTGCTCGCGGTCCTTGAGCAGGCCGAGCGCGTCGCGCAGTCCGTCGACCGCGTCCGCTTCCGTCAGGGTCGTCATGGCTCCCTCACCTCGTTACCCGGGGGTATGTTGTCGTCCGTCCTTATGAGACCGCCTGTCAGCAAGACGGTCAATCCCTAGCGCACGACTTGTTGACTCCGCGTCTACCCCGGCCCCGGGCCCCCGGACCCGGTTCACAGTCCCAGTACCGCCCGCATCACCGCCCTGGCGATCGGTGCCGCGTCCCCGCCCCCGCTGATGTCGCCCCGGTCGGCCGCCGCGTCCTCCACCACCACGGCCACCGCGACCTTCGCTTCCACGTCGGTGTCCGCCTGTGCCCAGGACACGAACCAGGCGTACGGCAACCCGGTGTTGCCGACGCCGTGCTGCGCGGTGCCGGTCTTGCCGCCGACCGTGGCGCCGCGGATCGCCGCGTTGGAGCCGGTGCCCTCCCGGACCACGTCCGTCATCAGCTCCTTCATCCGGACGGCCGTCGAGGGGCTCATCACCTGCCGGACCGACCCGGCGCCGCCCGTGCCGACCGTCTCGCCGGTCCTGCGCACGGTCCGCTCCACCAGGTACGGCGGCCGGGCCATCCCGCCGTTCGCCACCGCCGCCGCGACCATCGCCATCTGCAGCGGAGTGGCGCGGGTGTTGTACTGCCCGATCGACGACAGCGCCAGCTGCGCCCTGTCCACGCTCGTGTCGAAGGTGCTCTGCGCGGTGGAGAAGGGGATGCGCAGGTTCCGGTCGTTGAAGCCGAACGCCTGGGCCGTCGTCGTCATGTCCGCGACCCCCACGTCCACGCCCAGCTTGGCGAAGACCGTGTTGCAGGACCACTCGAAGGCGGCCCGCAGCGAGGCGTCCGCGCAGCCGTCCGCCTCGTTGGTCAGCCGGGTCGTGGTGCCCGGCAGCCGGTAGGGGTCGGGGGAGTCGGTCGGCGCGTCCAGGTCGGTGACCACGCCCGCGTCCAGCGCGGCCGCCGCGGTGACCACCTTGAAGGTCGACCCCGGCGGATAGGTCTGCCGTACCGCGCGGTTGAGCATCGGCTTCTCCGGGTCGTCGTTCAGGCGGGCCCAGGCCGAGGCCACCGGCTCGCCGTTGCCGGACAGCTCGGAGGGGTCGTACGACGGGGTGGAGACCAGGGCGAGGATCCGGCCGGTCGACGGTTCGATCGCGGCCACCGCGCCCTTGCGGGTGCCCAGTCCCCGGTAGGCGGCCTCCTGGGCGTACCGGTTCAGGGTGGTGACGACGTTCCCGACCGGGTATCGCTTCCGGCTGGTGTCGTTCCACAGTGGGAACGGCGCGAGCACCGGGTCGGTGCCGGAGAGCAGCCCGTCCTCGGCGTGCTCCAGGAACGTGGTGCCGTACAGCTGGGAGGCGAACCCGGTGACCGGGGCGTACAACGGGCCCTGCGGGTAGGTGCGTTCGTAGCGGAGCTGCTCCCTGCTGTCCCGGGAGCCGGTGACCGGCTCGCCGCCGACCAGGATGTCGCCGCGCGGCAGACCGTAACGGGCGATGGTGGAGCGGCGGTTGGCGGGGTTGTCGTCGTAGGCGTGGGCCCGGACCACCTGGACGCGGGCCGCGTTGACGAGCAGGGCGAAGAGCAGCAGGGCGCAGAAGGCGCGGGCCCGCCGGATGTACCGGGCCATGCCGGTGTTCTGGGCGTCGCGCCGGCTCACGGGGCCACCCGCCCGTCGTAGTGACGGCGGGCCGAGTCGCTCACCCGGATCAGCAGCGCGACGATCGCCCAGTTGGTGACCACCGAGGAGCCGCCCTGGGCGAGGAACGGCATCGCCATGCCGGTCAGCGGGATCAGGCCGGTCACCCCGCCCGCGATGACGAAGACCTGGAGCGCGACGATCGAGGCGAGCCCGACCGCGAGCAGCCGGCCGAAGGGCTCGCGCAGGGCCAGGCCGGCCCGGTAGCCCCGCTCGACGAGCAGGCCGTAGAGGAGGAAGATCGCGGACAGCCCGGTGAGGCCGAGCTCCTCGCCCGCGGTGGCCAGGATGAAGTCCGACTTGGTGGCGAACCCGATCAGGATCGAGTGGCCGAGGCCGAGCCCGGTGCCGACGACCCCGCCGGCGGCGAACGCGAAGAGGGACTGGGCGAGTTGGTTCGGGCCCTGCCCGGCGTCGATCGAGGCGAAGGGGTGCAGCCAGTCCTCGATGCGGCCGTGGACGTGCGGTTCCAGATGGCCGACGGCGACCGCGCCGAGCACCGCGAGCAGCAGGCCCACGGCGATCCAGCCGGTGCGTCCGGTGGCCACGTAGAGCATGACGACGAAGAGCCCGAAGAAGAGCAGGGACGTGCCCAGGTCGCGTTCCAGGATCAGGACGCCGACGCTCACCAGCCAGATGGTGACGATCGGCCCGAGCACCCGCCCGGTCGGGAACTGCATGAACCACAGCCGGCGTCCTGCGTAGGCGAGGGCGTTGCGGTTGGCGGCGAGGTACGCGGCGAAGAACACCGCGAGCAGCACCTTCGCGAACTCGCTCGGCTGGATGGAGAATCCGGCGATCCGGATCCAGATCCGGGCGCCGTTGACGGCCGGGAAGAAGATCGGGAGCAGCAGCAGGACGAGCGCGGCGGCGACACAGACGTAGGAGTAGCGCTGGAGGAGACGGTGGTCGCGCAGCATCAGCACGACCATGATGAACAGGCCGACGCCCAGGGTGGACCAGACGAGTTGGGCGGGGGCCGCCCGGTCGCCGGGGGTCTGCAGGTCCAGCCGGTAGATGAGGACCAGGCCCAGTCCGTTCAGCAGCACGCCGATCGGCAGCGGCAGCGGGTCGGCGTACGGTGCGCGGAAGCGTACGGCGAGATGGGCGACGAGCGCGAGGACGCCGAGGCCGGCGCCGTAACCGGCTGCGCCGGGCGGGACGGTGCCGGTCCGGGCCAGGCCGACCGCGCAGTAGCCGTACACGCAGAGCAGTACGGCCAGCACGAGCAGGGCGAGTTCGATGCCACGGCGCCGGGGGAGACGTACGGCGGAGGTGGCGGACTCGGGCGCCGCCAGGGTGGTACCGGCCTTGGTCATGTCCGGAACTTACCCACATAGTGCGAGTCGCGTGCTTTGTTGGCCCGTGCCAGCGTGGCGTGGGATGCGGCCGGCTGGGGCGGTGTGGCAGGCGACCGGCCGCAGCCGAGCGAACCGCAGCCCCCTAAGGGAGCGTCAGGACCGCCACCGCGCCGCCGGCGATCGCGTTCCCGAACGACAGCCGCGCGCCCAGCACCTCCGCCTGCCCCACCGCGATCGTCAGCCCCAGCCCGTGCCCCTTGGACCCGCCCTCGGTCCGGAACCGCTGGGGTCCGTGCGCCACCAGGTACTCGGGGAACCCGCCCCCGTGATCCCGCACGGTGACCTCCTTGCCCTCCACCGTCAGTACCACCGGCGCCCGCCCGTGCCGGTGCGCGTTGGCGACCAGATTGCCCAGCACCCGCTCCAGCCGCCGCCGGTCCGTCTCCACCCACACGTCCCGTACGACCTTCACCTCGGTCTCCGTCCCGGACGCCCGCACCACCCGCTCGGCCAGCGCGCCCAGCGCCTCCGCGTCGGTCTCCAGCCGCTCCCGGCCGGTGTCCAGGCGGGAGATCTCCAGCAGGTCCTCGGTGAGCGTGCGCAGCGCGGCGACCCGGTCCCGGACCAGCTCCGTCGGCCGCCCCGGAGGCAGCAGTTCCGCCGCCGCGTGCAGACCGGTCAGCGGCGTCCGCAGCTCATGGGCCACGTCGGCGGTGAACCGCTGCTCGCTCAGCAGCTTGCCCTGCAGCGACGCGGCCATGCGGTCCAGCGCCGCGGCGACCGCGGCCACCTCGTCCTGCGGCCGGGTCGGATCCTTCGTCCGCGGGTCGTGCACCCGCGCGTCCAGGTCCCCGGCGCTGATCCGCCGGGCCACCTGCGCGGTGCCGTGCAGCCGCCGGGTCACCCGGGTCACCGCGAACGCGCCGACCAGCAGGGTCGCCCCGATGGCGAGCAGCGACGACCAGAGGATGGAACGGTCGAGGCCGGCGATCGTACGGGCCTGCTGCGAGTAGTCCACGGCCACCGCGAGCGCCCGGCCGTGGTCGGCCGGGCCCGCCGCCCACATCGTGGGACGGCCGTCGTCCCTGGCGACCATCGTGCCCCGCTGCCCGGCCACCGCCGTCACCCGCAGCCGCGGCGGCAGCCCCGCCGGGTCGATCGCGGAGCCCGGCGGCAGCGCGTCGCCCGCCTGGTAGGCGGTCGTCGCCTCCGTCAGCCGGGACAGCGCCTGGTCACGGGCCTGTGCGACGGTCTGGCCGGTGACCGACACATGCACGAGCACGCCGAGCAGCGCGGCCAGCGCACAGCACATCACCGTGATGAACGCGGCGGACTTGGCCGCCAGCGTCCCGGCCCAGCGCGGAACCCTCATCGCGCGCTCGCCGAGGGGGCGGGAGCGGCCGACGCGGAGGGCGCCGGTCCGCGGCTGTGCCGTGCCTTGCCGGTGCGCAGGAACTCGTCCCGGGAGAAGACCATCGCCTTCCGCTCCGGATCCCACGCCCAGGTCGTCCGGTACTCGTACCCGCTGATCCCGGCCGGCGACCGGACGATGACCGCCCGCCCGGCCAGTTCGACGCCGATGATCGCGTCGTCGTCCTCCAGCACCTGCACCAGCCGGTGATTCTCGACGGTGTACACGCGCAGCGCGGTCTGGTTGGTCGGATACAGCCGGAAGCCGAGCGTCAGCTCGTCCCGGCCGTCCCCGGTCAGATCCCGGTAGTACGGCTTGAGCAGCGGACACCGTGCTCCGCCGCCCCCTGCCGCGCACTCCTTCACCCGGTTCACCGTCTCGTGGTACGCGCCCTTCGACCCGTAGTCCGCCGACCCCGAGGAGATCTCCGCCTCCACGACGGCCACCGGATCGACCCCGCGGATGTCGTCGCCGGGCACCGTGACGCCCTTGACGGTCCGCGCGCTGCCCTCGTCGTAGGGCCAGGCCGGACTGGACGCGGGCCGCAGGTCGGGCCAGAGCTTCACGGGGCTGACCGCGGTCGGGGTGGCTCCGGCCTCCTGGAGCCCGCCGGAGTCGCCACAGCCGGCCACCGCCGCCGCCAGCAGGGCGACGGCGGCCGCGGCGAGGGCGGTACGGAGGGGACGACGGGTCGGCACGCTGCTCCTGGGCGGTTCGGGGGGTGAGGGTCTCGGGCCCCGTACACCTTATTCGCAGATTCGTAGGGAAGTCCTATTTGTCTCCGGAGGGTGCCCGGTGCAGGGGCGAGGCTACTCGGCGAGTTCCTCGAGCAGGCGGGCGGTGGACAGACCGGCCCGCAGATAGGCGACGAACAGCTCGTTGTGCAGCGCCCAGGGCGAGCGCCGGGCCCGCACCAGCCGTATCGCCTCATCGGCCGTGTGCCCCCGGTGCACCAGCGCCTGCGCGATCACCAGCCCCGACCGGTTGTACCCGCTGTAGCAGCGCACCAGCACCGACCGCCCGGCGTCCAGGGCCTCACTGGCCGTCCGGGCCAGCCGCATCACGCCCGCCAGCTGGGTGCCGTCCAGCGGCCCGTCGGGTATCGGCCACACCTGATGCTCGACCCCGGTGTCCGGACCGTGCCCGGGCAGCCGCAGCAGACTCTGCACCAGATCGAACTCGTCCCGTACGACGGCGGACTCCAGCTGTCCCGCACTTCCCCGGAACTCATGGCCGCCCATCCACAGCCCGGGGAGCACCTCGCTCCACGGGCTGTCCGGAACCGGGACGTCGTACTGGTTCTCACGGATCCGCACCGGCGCCTCCCCGCTGCGCACGCCAACCCCTGCCCGGCCCCCTGTCAAAGGTAGCGGGGTTCTTGCCCGCGGAGCACCCCGCCTGTTCCCATGGTTCAGGGGTGATGTCGCAATGGGCGAACTGCGCGTCGTGCCGGCCTGGCGCCACGGTCAGGAGCGGCTGTACGTCCGCCACCCGGACGGACGGAACATCGCCTGGTACGACCGTGAGGCGGGCCGGGTCAACGTGCTCAGCGAGGAGCGCCGGGACGACGTGCTCGAAACCCTGAGCCCGTTCCTGACCGGCCCGGTCACGATCGGCCCGCCACCCGTGCCCACGCCCGCCGAACTGGCGCGGCTGAGCCTGCACCCCGACGACGACCTCGCGCCCAACCGCCCCGGCGAGGCGCTGCTGATCGCGCTCGACCGGGACCCCGGACCGGCCCACCGCCTGCGCCCCGACCCGCGCAGCCGCGCCCTGACCGCCGAGCAGGCCGTCGGTGACGCCCTCGACCACCTGGACGGCTCGGGCTGGCACGTCGTGCACTCCGTCCCGCTGCCCGGCGGCGACCGCATCCACCATCTGCTGATCGGTCCCGGTGGCCTCTTCTGCGTGCACACGCTCTACGCCCGCAAGCAGAAGGTGCTGGTCGCCGACCCCATGGTCACCCTGGGCCGCCGTGACTCCCAGCCGCTGCTGCGTCGCCTGCGCGCGGACGCCGACCGGGCCTCGTACGCCCTGACGGCCGAGGTCCACCCGGTCCTGGCGCTGACCGAACCGGCGGACGTCACCCTGGTGGCCCCGCCGCGCGAGGTGCGCGTCCTCCGTGACCGGGACCTGCTGGGCCTGTCCCGCCTGGGCGGAGTCCTCAAACCGGCCGACGCCGAAGCCCTCCACGCGATGGCCCGGGACCGCAACACGTGGTCGAGGGCGTGACCGAACACGCGGCCGAGGGCGTGACCACCCCGCGCCCGACCGACGAGAACGCCCTCCTCCGGCCTGCGTGAGCCCGGGCTGTGCGGCCGGCGCGTTGCCGGGCGGTTGGGGGCGTCCCTCTCTGGCTCGGCCGAGCCTTCGACGCCCGGCGTCCTGGGCCTCCCGGTCGGCGGGCCGCTTCTCCGCTCCGCGCGAGTGTCCCTGGCGGTCCGCGTGAGCCCCCTGCGGCGGCGAGCCCGGTCTCACGGCAGTGGGGCCGCCTGCTCCGGGTCCAGCAGCGGCGCCAGCAGGTCGCCGTACTGCTCGACCCGTCCCGGGACGTCCGCCGCCTGGAACTCCAGGTCCTCCACCTGCCGACACCGTGCGACCTCCTCCCAGGTCACCGGCGTGGACACCATCGGCTTGCGCCGCGCCCGCGCCGTGTACGGCGCCGCCGTCGTCTTCCGCCCCGCGTTCTGGCTCCAGTCCACGAACACCTTCCCCGGCCGCAGACTCCGCGTCATCCGGTGCACCACCAGCCGCGGCAGCGCCCGTTCCGCCGCCACGGCCAGCCCTTTGGCGTACTCACTCACCAGCTCGCTGGACGCCCCCCGCACACCGGCCAGCAGATGCAGCCCCTTCGATCCGGCCGTCTTGGCGTACGCCTCGATCCCGTCCGCGGCCAGCCGCTCCCGCAGCCACAACGCGACCTCGCAGCACTCCACCACCGTCGCGGGAGCCCCGGGGTCCAGGTCGAAGACGATCCGGTCGGCCTCGTCCGGCGTCCGCACCAGCCACTGATGCGTGTGGAACTCGGTGACCAGGTTCGCCGCCCACATCAGGCTCGCCAGGTCCTGCACCAGCACCATCCGGGCCGCCCCCTCCGACCGGCGCACCTCGGCCGTGGTGACCCACTCGGGCGTACCCGGCGGCACGTTCTTGGTGAAGAACACCTGCCCGTCCGGCCCGTTCGGATAGCGCAGGAAGGACACCGGCCGGTCGCGCAGATGCGGCAGCAGGACCCCGGCGGCCGTCGCGTAGTAGTGCAGCAGCTCGCCCTTGGTGAACCCGGTCGCCGGATACAGCACCTTCTCCAGGTTGCTGAGCGCGACCCTCCGCCCGTCCACCTCTGTGATCGGCGTCATAGGATGACAATCTCATACATATCACTCACACAAATGATGACTGTCGGACGGTCGGACGGAAGGAATCCGCAGGTGCGATCCATTTGGAACGGCGCGATCTCCTTCGGGCTCGTCAGCATCCCGATCAAGCTGGTGAACGCCACGGAGAGCCACTCGATCTCCTTCCGCCAGGTCCACGCCGAGGACAACGGCCGGATCCGCTACCGCAAGTTCTGCGAGCTGGAGGACCGCGAGGTCACCCAGTCGGAGATCGGCAAGGGGTACGAGGACGCCGACGGCACGATCATCCCCATCACCGACGACGACCTGTCCCACCTGCCCATCCCCACCGCCCGCACCATCGAGATCGTGGCCTTCGTCCCGGCCGACCGGATCGACCCGCTCCAGATGGACGCGGCGTACTACCTGGCGGCGAGCGGCGCCCCGGCGGCGAAGCCTTACACCCTCCTGCGCGAGGCCCTCAAGCGCAGCCACAAGGTGGCGATCGCGAAATACGCGCTGCGCGGCCGGGAGCGGCTCGGCATGCTCCGGGTGGTCGGCGAGGCCATCGCCATGCACGGCCTGCTCTGGCCGGACGAGGTCCGGGCCCCGGAGGGCGTCGCGCCCGACGTCGACGTCACCGTCCGTGACAAGGAACTCGACCTCGCGGACGCGCTGATGGACACCCTCGGCGGGGTCGACCTGGAGGACCTGCACGACGAGTACCGGACGGCCCTGGAGGAGGTCATCGCCGCGAAGGCGGCCGGCGAGGCCCCGCCGGAGTCCCCCGAACCGGCCCGGAGCGGCAAGGTCCTGGACCTGATGGCGGCCCTGGAGAAGAGTGTCCGGGCGGCGAAGGAGTCGAGAGGCGAGGAGGCGGAGATCACGCCCCTGCCGCGGCGGGTGGCCGCGAAGAAGTCGACGGCACCGGCGAAGAAGACACCGGCGAAGAAGGCTCCGGCCGCGAAGACGTCCACGGCCCGGAAGTCCACGGCCCGGAAGTCCACGGCCAAGAAGGCGGCGGCGAAGAAGGCGGCGGCGAAGACTTCGAGTGCGAAGGCTTCGAGGGCGAAAGCATCGACGGCATCGGCGGCGTCGGCGTCCAAGGCTTCGTCGGGCAGGAAGGCGGTCGCGGGACGCAAACGCTCCGCGTGAGGGGCCCCGCCGACCGCGACCTCGCCTTCGAGGCGCGTCCCCGCTGCCCCTGACACCTCATCAGCGCGGGCCGGCTCCGGGCCGGTTCCCTCCCTGCCAGACCGGTTATCAACGAGTAAAATAATACATATTTCAACTTATCGGTGGATATGGTGCCGTAATGGCGCGATGCTGGGTGAGGGGGAGGGCCCGCCTCCACGGCGGGCAGACCGACTCGTTCTCACCTGATGAAGGCGATGTCATGCGTGCTCTGCATCTCCACCCTTTCGGTAGAAACCATGCCCTGTCACTGACCCAGGTGCGCGCCCCCGCGACGGAGTACCGCGGCTACGCCGATCCGGCCCGGGCCGGATCGGGCCCGCCGGGCGCGCCGGGTGCCGCGGCAACGGTCCCCAGGGTGTCCGCCGCCGACTGCGGACTGCTGCTGATCAGGCTGACCTTCGGGCTGCTGATGGCCGGCCACGGATCGCAGAAGCTGTTCGGCCTCTTCGGCGGGCCGGGCCTGGCGGCGACCGGCAGAAACTTCGACGCCCTCGGCTACCACCCGGGCAAGGTGTTCGCCGTGATCGGAAGCCTCTCCGAACTCGCCGGGGGCCTCGGACTGGCCGTCGGGCTCTTCACCCCGCTCGCGGCCGCCGCCGTCATCGGCGTGATGATCAACGCCATGGCGACCGTGAGCGGTGCCCACGGCCTGTGGAGCCAGAACGGAGGAGTCGAGTACAGCGTCGCCATCTCCGTGGTCGCCCTCGCGCTCGCCGCCATCGGCCCGGGCCGGCTGTCCGTCGACCGGTTCTTCCCCTGGCGCTCGGACGGCTGGGCCGCCGCCGCCCTCGCGCTCGGCCTGGGCGGCATCGGTGCCGCGATCGCGCTGACCGTCTGAGCGCGTCCCCGCCGGGTACCGGCTACCGGGCCGCCCAGAGTCCGCGGACGTGTCCGATGTGGCGGGTCATGACGTCGTGGACCGCCTGCTCGTCACGGGCGATGAGCGCGTCGAGCAGTTCGAGGTGTTCCTCGGCTGAGGCCGGCAGACGGCCCGCCTCCAGCAGGGCGGTGAGGCCGTAGAGACGCGAGCGCCCCCGCAGGTCCCCGACGACCTCGACGAGGTGGGCGTTGCCCGCGAGGGCGAGCAGCCCGAGGTGGAAGCGGGTGTCGGCATCGACGTAGGAGACCAGATCGCCGGCGGCGGCGGCCTGGACGATCTCCCGCGCGACCGGACGCAGCGCCTCCAGACGGACCGGGTCGGCGGTCCCGGCCAGCTCCACCACGGTCGGGATCTCGACGAGGGCACGGATGTGGGTGTACTCGTCGAGCTGCTTCTCGGAGACGTCGGTGACCCGGAACCCCTTGTTGGGGACCGTGTCGACCAGGCCCTCCTTGACCAGGTCCAGCATGGCCTCCCGTACCGGGGTCGCCGAGACGCCGAACCGGGCGGCGAGCGTCGGCGCCGAGTACACCTCGCCGGGGCGCAGCTCACCGGCGATCAGTGCGGCCCGCAGGGCGTCGGCGACCCGTTCCCGGTAACTGCTCTTCTTGCCGCCGAGGGTCGGCAGGGCCGGGGCGGCGGGGGAGCTGTGCTGGGCGGCGGGCATGGGAACGTCTCCTGGTACGGCACGTGCGGCGGTGTCCGGGCGTGGGAGGCGCACGTGCGGGTGTGTTTCGGTGTCATGTGACGGCGCCTTCCGGCGTCATGTGCGGGGCACGCACCATGAGTATCCCTTCCTGCGGAAGCACCGGGGCCGGGCCCGCGGAAGCGCCGGGGCCGGGACCTAGAGGACGAAGCCGGTCGGGAAGGGGTCGGTCGGGTCGAGCAGGTACTGGGCGGTGCCGGTGATCCAGGCGCGGCCGGTGAAGCTGGGCAGCACGGCGGGACGGCCCGCGACCTCCGTGGTCCCGAGGAGCCGGCCGGTGAACCGGGTCCCGATGAAGGACTCGTTCACGAACTCGGTGCCCAGGGGGAGTTCGCCGCGCGCGTGCAGCTGGGCCATGCGCGCGCTGGTGCCGGTACCGCAGGGGGAGCGGTCGAACCAGCCCGGGTGGATGGCCATCGCGTGCCGGGAGTGCCGGGCGGTGGCGCCGGGTGCGAGGAGGTGGACATGGTGACAGCCGCGGATGGACGGGTCCTCCGGATGGACGGGCTCCGCCTCCGCGTTGATCGCCGCCATGAGGGAGAGCCCGGCCGTGAGGATCTCCTCCTTGCGGGAACGGTCGAAGGGCAGGCCGAACTCGTCCAGCGGCAGGATGGCGTAGAAGTTGCCGCCGTAGGCCAAGTCGTACGTCACCGTCCGGCCGTCGGCGAGGGTGATCTTGCGGTCGAGTCCCACGGAGAAGGACGGCACGTTCGCGAGGGTGACGTGCCGGGCCGCGCCGTTCTCCACCGCGACCTCGGCGACGACGAGGCCCGCCGGGGTGTCGAGCCGGATCGTGGTCACCGGTTCGACGACCTCGACCATGCCCGTCTCCACCAGTACGGTGGCCACCCCGATGGTGCCGTGCCCGCACATGGGCAGATAGCCGGAGACCTCGATGTAGAGGACCCCCCAGTCGCAGTCGGGCCGGGTCGGCGGCTGCAGCACCGCCCCGCTCATCGCCGGGTGGCCGCGCGGCTCGTTCATCAGCAACTGCTTGATGTCGTCGCGGTGTTCACGGAAGTACAGCCGCCGCTCGTTCATGGTCGCGCCGGGGACGGTCCCGATCCCGCCGGTGATCACGCGGGTGGGCATGCCCTCGGTGTGCGAGTCGACGGCGTGCAGGACGAGTTTGCTGCGCATGACGCTCCTGGTGAGTCGGCGGGGCCGGGTCGGTCAAGCGAGGCCGGCGGCGACCGCCCGCTCGGTGGCGGCGCGGACGGCGGCCTCCTGCGCGGGCAGCAGCGGGACGCGCGGCGGACGGACGGCACCCCCGGGCCGGCCGACGAGATCCATGGACAGCTTGATCGCCTGGACGAACTCGACCCTGGAGTCCCAGCGCAGCAGCGGGTGCAACTGCTCGTACAGCTTCTTGGCGGTGGCGAGATCGCCGCCGACGGCCGCCCGGTACAGCTCGGTGCTCGCGCGGGGCAGCGCGTTGGGGTAGCCGGCCACCCAGCCCTTGGCGCCGGCGATCGCCAGCTCCAGCAGGACGTCGTCGGCGCCGATCAGCAGGTCCAGTTCCGGCGCGAGTTCGGCGATCCGGTAGGCGCGGCGGACGTCGCCGGAGAACTCCTTGACGGCGTGGATGTACCCCTCGCCGTGCAGGCGGGCGAGCAACTCCGGCACCAGGTCGACCTTGGTGTCGATGGGGTTGTTGTACGCGACGACCGGCACGCCCGCCTCGGCGACCTCGGCGTAGTGGGCCAGCACCGAACGCTCGTCGGCGCGGTAGGCGTTGGGCGGCAGCAGCATCACGGCCGCGCAGCCGGCGTCCCGGGCCTGCTCGGCCCAGCGGCGGGCCTCGGCCGAGCCGTAGGCGGCGACGCCAGGCATCACGCGCTCCCCGCCGACCGCGGCCACGGCCGTCTCCACGACCCTGGCGCGCTCCTGCGCGGTGAGAGTCTGGTACTCGCCGAGCGAGCCGTTCGGTACGACGCCGTCGCAGCCGTTCGCCACCAGCCAGACGC
Source organism: Streptomyces sp. NPDC059224 (assembly GCF_042754285.1). NCBI lineage: Bacteria > Bacillati > Actinomycetota > Actinomycetes > Kitasatosporales > Streptomycetaceae > Streptomyces > Streptomyces sp. NPDC059224. Next base: position 54,764 of record NZ_JBHZAN010000040.1, on the reverse strand, counting down.
AGTGCTCGGCGTACCGGTCGTAGTTCACCGACAGGTCGTCGTCGAGCGGTAGGGCGGTGGCGACGAGGACGCCGTGCCAGGGCCGGTCGCCGGTCTTCTCGGTGGCATTCATCTGGAGTCCCGTCCCGCCCGTCTCGTCCATTTCGTCCATCTCATCCATCGGGTGTGGCATTCAGTCGTCCTCGGGTTCCCGTTCGCCGGCGGCGGCCAGAACCCCGAGGGGTACCGGCCGGGCGAACGGCCGCCGTGCGGGCGTGGGTTCGCATCCGGCGAGCCCCGCGACCGCGGGCCCGCACACGCGCCCCTGGCACCAGCCCATGCCGGCCCGCGTCAGCAGCTTCACGGTCCGCGGGTCACCGGCGCCGAGCTCCGCCACGGCCTCCCGGATCGCACCCCCGGTCACCTCCTCGCACCGGCAGACCACGGTGTCGTCGGTGACCTGCTCGGCCCAGTGGGCGGGCGGCACGTAGACGGTGTCGAGCGCGGCGGAGAACGCCCGCGATCGGGTACGGCTCTTCGCGGCCGCGGACCAGGCGCGCGGGTCGGGTTCGGCGCCGCGCAGCCGGGCCGCGGCGGACCGGCCCCCGACATGGCCCTCGGCGAGGGAGAGCGCGGCGCCGCCGACGCCGGTGGTCTCGCCGGCGGCCCAGACGCCGGGCACGTCGGTGCGCTGCTCGTCGTCGACGCGGACCGCCGGCCCGTCGATGCGGCAGCCCAGCGTCTCGGCGAGGTCGGTGTGCGGAAGCATGCCGTGGCCGACGGCGAGGCTGTCGCAGGCGATACGGCGCTCGGTGCCGGGCCTGACCCGCCCGGCGCCGTCGAGGGCGGCCACGGTGACGGCCTCCAGCCGCGCGGTGCCGTGCGCCCGCACGACGGTGTGACCGACCAGCGTGCGCACCCGGTGCCGTAGCAACTGGGCGGCGTACCGGGCACCCTCGACGACCTTGCCCGGCTCGGCCCCCAGCGCGCGGACCCTGCCTGCCAACGCCCTCGGGTCCCCCCGTACGAACGCCCGCGGGTCGGCCGACTCGACGAGTGCGGCCACCTCGACGCCGGCCGCGGCGAGGCCGGTCGCGACGGGGAGCAGCAGGGGGCCGGTGCCGGCGACGACGGCGGTGCGTCCCGGGACCACGAGGGAGCCCTTGAGCATGGCCTGCGCGCCGCCCGCGGTGACGACTCCCGGGAGGGTCCAGCCGGGGAAGGGCAGCACCTTCTCGTATCCGCCGGTGGCGAGGAGCACCGCGTCGGCAGCGACGGCCACGGGCTCCTCCTGCGCCGGGCCGAGCAGTGCGTGCACGGTGAAGCCGCCGCCCAGCGGCTTCTCCACGAACCAGACATGATGATCCGTCAGGTGACGTATTCTGCCGGCCCGTACCTGTGCCTCCAGGCCGTCCCGCAGCCGTTCCCACGTCCGCCACTGGTGATGCAGGGCCTGCGGCCGCCGGGCATGCAGCTCCGCGGCGGGCCGGCGGTAGAACTGCCCGCCCGCCTCCGCTCCCGAGTCGATGAGCGTGACACCCACCCCGCCCGAGGCGGCGGCGACGGCGGCCGCGAGTCCGGCCGGCCCCGCCCCGATCACGGCGAGACGCGGCCGGTCAGTCCCCATGGCCGGTCCCCTCCTGCGTACGGATCGAGTCGCCGGGCCGCAGGGGCACCAGACAGGCACGTTGGTTCGGCCGGTCGTTGACGGTCACCAGGCAGTCGAAGCAGACGCCGATGCCGCAGAAGACGCCCCGGGGGCGGCCCCCGCCCCGGGTGGTGCGCCAGGAGGTGACGCCGGCCGCCCAGAGCGCGGCGGCGACGGTCTGGCCGGGCCGGGCGGTGATCTCACGCCCGTCGAGGGCGACCGTGAACGCCGGATCCGGTCGGGCGTCGGCGAGTTCCAGGGGCGATCGCACGCGGTCTCCTCTAGTCGACGGAAGGGTGGTCCGCGAAGGGGTGGTCCGCGGGCGGGTGCTTCACGGGAGGGTGCTCCGCGGGAAAGCGGTCAGGGCGGAACGGCCCGAGATCCACTTCCCGGCCCCGGCCCTCGGCACAGGCGTTGCCGGTCAGCGCCCGGGCGATCAAGTGGCCGGTGCCGGTGGCGAGTCCGATGCCGGCGCCCTCGTGGCCGCAGGCGTGGAGCAGGCCGGGGACGCGCGGGTCGGGCCCGATGACGGGAAGGTGGTCGGGCATGTAGGGACGGAACCCGAGGTACGCGCGTGTGGCGCGGACCTCCGCGAGGAAAGGGAACAGCCGGGTCGCCCCCGCGGCCAGCGCCCGCATGACCGGCAACGAGAAGGTCCGGTCGAGACCGACCCGTTCCCGGCTCGCGCCGATCAGCACCGGCCCCGCGGCCGTCCCCTCCACGACCGGCGAGGTCTGCAGCGCGGCCGCGTCGCTGGCCACGTCGGCCACGTAGTCGGCGGCGTACACCTTGTGGCGGATCAGGCGAGGGAGGGGTTCGGTGACGAGGACGAAGCCGCGGCGCGGGAGGACCGGCAGGCGGATGCCCGCCAGTGCGGCGATGCCGGCGCCCCAGACGCCGGCCGCGTTGACGACCGCGGGCGCGAGGACGTCGCCGTGGTCCGTGCGGACCCCGCGCACCGCGCCGTCGGGGGTGCGCGGTACGCCGGTCACGGTACGGCCGGTGAGCAGCCGCGCGCCGGAGGCGCGGAGCAGGTGGGCGGCGGCCAGGGCGGGCATCACCTGGGTGTCCTGCGGGTAGTGCACGGCGCCGGGCAGGCCCGGGGCGAGCCGGGGTTCGAGGTCGTACAGCTCCCTCTCGCCGACCGGTGCGGCGAGGACTCCCGCGGCACGCTGTCCGTCGGCGAACCGCTCAAGGGCGGCGAGTCCGTCCGGGGAGTCGGCAACGACCACACCACCCTTGGCCTCGTACTCGACGGCCGCCCCGAACTCCTCGGCGAGGTCCGCCCAGAGCCGGCCCGACAGCAGGGCCAGGTCCAGTTCCGGCCCGGGTTCCTTGTCGGAGACGAGGAGATTGCCCTCGCCCGCTCCGGTCGTCCCGCCGGCCACCGCCCCTTGGTCCACGACGATCACGTCCAGCCCGGCCCGTGCCGCGTACAGAGCGCAGGCGGCGCCGACCATCCCGGCCCCGACGACCACAACATCGCAGGTCAGTGACTTGGTCACGTCAGTACTATGTCACATACCGCAGTTTTGGGGAATGCCGCCGCACCCGCGAGGCGACTTCGGTCATGGGCGCCCGACGCGCTGGTACACCGTCACCCTGCGACCGCGGACCTGCGCGTCCGCCACCGGCGTGAAGTACCTCCTCAACACGGAGACCTTCGTCCGGTCCCGCCGCGCCGACACCGGTCTGGCGACCTTCGCCACGTCCGTCACCAGCAGGATCCTTCGCTGGGCCAGCATCGCGGTCCGGATCCGGTCCGGTCCGGCCTCCACGCCCTTCAGGGTCCCGGACCTCTCCGGACTCTCGGTCAGGGCGATGTCCCGCACCCCGGCGAAGGCACGAGGGGAGATCACCATGGTGTCGCGCCGCTCAGCCGGTACGAAGACCACCGCGTCTCCCGGCTGCTTGAGCCGCCGCACGTCCGTCGCCACCACGAAGACGTCGTCCACCCGGCTGGCCGGGGAGCGGGTGACCAGGGCCTGGGGGAGCAGCGCCGCCGACGCCACGGCGACCACCACGGGGAGGATCCATGGCGACGCCTTCGGGAAGCGTGGCGTGGCCGCCCGTACGACCGTGTCCAGCGTCGTCCCGATCAGCAACGCCAGACCCAGCAGACTGAACAGGACATACCTGTCCAGGTACAGCGGCTGGACCAGGGATACGCCGATAAGGCTCAACTGTGGCACCGCGAGCAGCGGCAGACCCACGGCCGCCGACGACAGTCGGCCCGCCCGCGGCCGGTCCAGGAGTGCTCCGAGGCCACCGATCGCCAGCAGCACCGCGGGGCCGATCATCATGTGCCAGGTCAGCGGTGGAATCCAGGCGATCTGCTGGGACTGGCCACGGGTGAACAGGATCAGTGGCAGCACGCCCGCCGCGGCCGCGGCCGAGGCCGCCGTCCATCGAGTCCACACCTCGCGCCGGGCCCGTGTCCAGGCGAGGGTCACCGCGTGCGCGGGCAGGATCAACAGCGCCAGCCAGTTCAGCAACCCGCACAGCAGGACGGTCCCGGTGTAGGCCCCCCAGTGCGCCGTCGTGCCACGGCTCTTGAGTACGACCGCCCGGACCTGGCGCCGGACTCGGGATCGCGCCAGTTGCAGCCGTCAGGACCCCCACAGGCACGGACAGCGGCGCCGCAGCTAGCTACTCACTCCGGTCAACTCCGTGAACGCGGCCGTTCCCGAGTAGACGATCAGGAAGCCGATGAGGACTCCACCCCAGCACTCCTCCACGGTGATGAAGGACTGCGCCTCGGACTTCCGGGCAGCCAAGACGATCGCGGCGCTGCTGAGGATGACGGCGAGCACGAGTGAAGTGATGGCTGTGCCGAGGTGTTGATGGAAGAGGGTGGTCAGGCTGTGGGCGTCCTGAAGCGAGCGGGCCGCACTTCCCGCCGCGCCACCGGACATCACGTTCCACAGTGTCGCCTTGAGAGGCGCCGTGAGGGAGGTGGCGCTGGAGAAAACCCGCCGCCGGTCAGGGGCTTTGCCCTGCTCGTCCGGCGCCGCGTCCGGGCCGGCTGGGGCGGGGGAGCCGGGGTCAACCCATAGACGACGGTGAGAGTCGGTAGCTGGCCGGAACGGAGAACGGACTACGGCTGGTGCCGAGGCGGATGGTACGGACGTCGGTGCATCCGGGTTCCGGCGCCGCACCGGGGGCAGCGAGCCCACCGGCGGGACCCGCTCGGGATCGTTCACGACCGGGTCGTAGACATTGACGGTCGAGGAACCACCGGCCCCGATGTTCAGTTGCCGCGCCTTGCCTGGGAGGTTGACTGTCGACTCGCCGGAGGCTTCCAGATTGAGTTGCCCCGTCCCGCCGTGCAGCCGCCCCAGGTCGATCTCGTTCTCCACGTCGAGCTGCCGCCGCGTGAAGCCTTTCTGCTTCGCGAGTACCAGTGAGGCAACCTGCACCACATTGAGGCCCCGGGTATGCCGTCTGGGGCCTCCCGCGCATCGTGTCCTACCCGCGGAAATACTTCATTGAGAAGGCCGCCTCCTGCGAGGATCAGGCTTCACTCCTCGAAGAACGACTCCGTCGGCCGCAAACGCCACTTCTGTTGGCCGGCAGCGTTCACCCGCTCCTCGATCAGCTTCCCCTCTGTTATCAGCCGCTTGGCGAAGGCTTGCCACCTGTCTCCGTGCTCGCGTGTCCACTTCATCCGGACGTCTTCGTCCGGCGGGTTGTAGTGTCGGTCCACGACGATGGCTGCCCGGGCGTTGGCGATCTTGTCCCGGAAGAACGCCTCGATGTCACTCTCGTCGACGGACTCCTCAGGCAAGCCGAGCAGTTCTCTTATCTGGCGCGGAGTAGTCGCCAGACCGCCTTGGGTCAGGAGCTCGCCCACCTGCTTGTGGGAGTCGTCCAGCAGCGGGTTGCCGGATGTCCGGGACAGGTCCAGCTGATCGATCTGGCTGTCAGTCAGTCGCACGGTGACTCCCGGTCCCACCACCAGGCGCTTCACCTGTGCCTGGTTGAGCGTCACCGTCCCGGAACCATTCAGTTCAAGCTTGTCAACCATGATCCGGCTGGCGGTCCTCCGGTTATCCGCAGTCCCATGTACTCTCGCCCACAGCTCGCCGAGACTGGCCATGGCCGGACGGCACTCCTCAGTTGACTGGGCTGCACTCACCCTGGCTTGAAGCGCGGCGATGAGCGCTTCCAATGACTCTTCCCGGGCCTCCTCCGACCACATCGAAGCGATCAGCTGAGCGCACAGGGCTGAGATTGCCACTTCGGACAGCAGCGCCAGAGTTTGCTGGAACGGTACCCGAACGATCTGCCGGGCGAGGAAGTGTTCGGCGATAGCGAGGTGGGTGAAGCTGAACGAGAGCTCATGCTCAGACCATTCGGCGCTCATGCCGCACAGGGCGACCAGGCGGCGTTGTTCCTTCTCGTCGAGTTCCCTGTCCAACGCGACTTCCGCCGCGGTTACCAGGTCAGACTCGTCGACCTCCGCAGCCACGTTGCGCGCGGTCATCTCTGCAACCTCGCAGAAGATCTCGGAGAGGTCGTCCTGGCTGAAGAGTTCGGCGTTCTGGGAGTCCACCAGCTTGCTCAACTCGCGCTGGAGGTAGGTGTCGACCACAAACCGCAGGAAGTCACCGGGCGGATCGGTCTGCTTCCACGCGATATAGGCGAGGCAGAAGAACGGCGTGGTCAGCAACTGCCGGATCTCTGGTGCTTCCTCGATGAGCGTTTCGCTCGATAGATGGCCAGCGAGCTTGAGTAGTTCCGCACGCCGCCACGGCTGCAACTTCATCGTCGTCAGCCGGTGGTTCGACGCCTTGGCAGGATGCTCCGTCAAGCTCTTCCAGAGCCGAGCCTCGGAGTAGCTCGCTCTCGCGGAGAGGATGACAGCGCCCCGGTTGCGGAGCTGGTCGAGGATCGGCTGCAAGCCCGATAGCGGGTCGTCGTAGGACCGGAAGCCCAACATCTCATCGAACCCGTCGATCACCAGTATCGCCAGGCCGGCCCGGCACAGAGCCAATACCGGTTCCCGGTCCAGGATGCGTGTGCCGGCGACCCTCTCGGTGATCAGCTTGTCCAGGCTGGTCGCGCTAGTCCTGCTGGAGGAGATATAGATCGCCACCGGGGCGAGGTCGGCGTCTTCGGCCAGCGACTCCCGGGCGTACTGAAGCAGGCTGTGGGTCTTGCCGGCCCCGGCTTCGCCGGTCAGCGTGATGAGGTTCGTGCTGCCGCGGTACGCATGGATGCCGTCGGTAACCTCCTTGCAGGCCTCGGTGATGGTGAGGTCAGTGCGAGGGCCCTGGTAGTCGTCGTCGAACTGCACCATCGTCGGCACATGAGGAACGCGCTGCTGCAGGTTCGGGAACAACTCCCGACTGATCCGCTTCTCCGCAGCGACCTGTTCCTCGAGCTCCTCCAGCAGTCGCCGCTTGAGCAACGGCCAGTTACACACATCCGCCAGGAACGCCTTGTAGGGCTTCTTCGCCCCTGATTCAGTCAGCCACATCCTGGCGTGATCTGCGCCGATGACGAAGCGATCGACTCGCGGAACCGGTCCGTCAGAGCTGCGCCGGTCCCAGCGCACGGCGATCGGGTCGGGCGGCGACGCCAGGACGTAGACCGAGTCACGTTCCGCAAAGCCCTTGAGGTCCCGGGCGATGTCCTGCGCGAAGTCGTCGAGCAGGCGATCACCGCGCTGAAAGTTCAACTGCTTCAGGGCATCCATTACGTCGGGATCGGTCACATCACGGGCTTCGCCGCGACGCGGCCAGTACCTCGCTGCCGTCCCCGAGAAGGAGTGCAGCGCCGCGAGCGCGCCGTCGATCATTCGGAAGTAGGGGCTCAACTCGGAGACGTGGCCGTGCTCGTAGATCCGCACGATGCGCTCGGCGTTATGGGTCACTGCCCCATGCAGGACCGCGCGGTCGATGTTCTCTGGAATCGGACCGCCGTGGCACACCTGGTTGCGTACCCGTCTGATCGACGTTTGCGGCCCTTTGACGACCACCATCTCGATACTGTCAGCGACCTCCGTCGCATCCGTCCGGCACTCGGTGCAGCCCAGCTTCTCGCTCTGCTTACGGCAATACTCGGCCCATGTCTCGAGTGAGCCAGGTGTGCTGAATTTGGCCGGACTCTCGTCCGCAGCTGCGCACAGCAGCCCCAGCACCCGGAGTTGATACTCCACGTGGACCAGTGCACTGAATGACTCCTGCTGCGGGTCCGGTGCTGCGACGAGGTCTGCGATAGTCACATGCACTCCATCGTGTGCAGAGGGACAAGAGAAGAATCGAGGAGACCTAAAAATCAGATTGCTGTCGCTCTGTCAAACCATGGGGTTACCCGCGTCAGCAGCCCACCACGTCAGCGGGCGCGCGGCCCACGCTTGCCGAAGCCGCCACGTGTAGGCGTACCGCGGAGCCTGGGGAACGGCCGGGCCTCTCTTCGGGGTGCGATGGCGGGAGCCTTCCAGGTAACAGGTGGTCAACCGGACCAGTGCGGAGATCTGAGCCCTCTTCGAACAGACCTTTCCCACCCTCACGTACGAGCGGCCCCCTGCACAAGCCTCGGTACTCGCCCTCGTACCGGCCCGCTCCAGGCAGTCCTCAACCCTCATCTGCCCAGATCAGACCAAGCTCAGGGGCTTCAGCCGAGGCTGGCGTGTCACGGTCGTGATCGTCGCCCATGCCATATGGTCCCAGGCCGGGACGACGAGGAGTAGCTCTACTCGGCTCCACGGAGCCTCATCACCTGCGGCGATGCCCCAAGATCCCGTCCACGCCCCGCCCACAGCCCGTGCACCCGCTTCGAGCGGCTTACGCCTGCACATACACGACGATCCCATCCTCAGCGTTTCCGCTGGTGACGAGGTCTTTAGGCACTTCCTGCGAAGTGCCACGGGCAGGGGGCACAGGGCATGGGAACGGGGAAAACCGGCGGTCGCGGAACCGGCGGGGCGTCGGCAGCGGCCGCAGGTGCGAGTCCCCGCAGGGCACAGACGGATGAGAACGGCGGCGGGCGGCGCTTTCTGGGACCGTGGGCGCTGCTGCGTTGCGGCTCGGGCTGGTGCGTGAGGGGGTGGGGTGGGATGAACGTCCTTGGGGTCGACGCCTGCGGTAAGCAGGGGTGGGCCGGGATCAGGCTCACGGACGGCGCGTACGCGGGCAGCCTGACGGATCTCCGGCTCGGCAGGCTGATCGAGCGTGCCGCCGAGGTGGATGCGATCGCGGTGGACATGCCGTTGGGCCTGGTCGAGAAGGGCTGGCGTGGCGCGGACGTACACGACTTCGTCTACCGGAGCATCCCCGCGCCGGACCTGACGATCGAGCAGGTCGCGTCCGGGTCGGTGTCAGCTATGCGCGGCGGGCGTTGACGTGGCACGCGGACGCGTGCGGCAAGGGACACGGGCGCGGCTGAGCGCCGAGTGACAGGGATGACGGACTTGCGGCCCAGTGGAACCTCATGCCGGACGCGGCGGGTTGCTCGCGCTGTCGTCGATACAGCAGCAGACGGTGAAGGCCCCTCTTCCAGGCCTGGGGCGACCGGCTGGATCGCCGGCCCCGGTGCGGGACGGACACGAGCCATGGCGCGTGGGCCCTGGTGCCGGATCTGCTGCCGCGGTTCCGGCCCGGTCGGCCGGTCCATCCGCCGCTCCGGCAGACTGCCGCTCCGGCGGATGGACCGGCCGGCGGTCTTGGGCAGGCGGGCGGTGACGAGCACCGCCACGGCACTCAAGGGAACCGCAGGGTGAGAGCGAGTCCACCCTCGGGGCCGGGGCGCGCCGTCAGCGTGGCGTGGTGTGCCTCGGCGATGGAGGCGGCGATGGACAGCCCCAAGCCGTGACCGGTGGTGGCGGTGCGGTCCGCGTCGAAGCGTCGGAAGGGCTCGAACAGGTCGGGGATCCGTTCGGCGGGCACGTGGGGGCCGGTGTTGGTCACCGTCACGGTCGCGGCACCGAGTCGTACGCGGACACCGCCGCCACGGTGGTTGTACTGGATGGCGTTGCGGACCAGGTTCGTCAGCAGGTGACGCAGCAGGACGGGGTCCCCGGGAACGACCGGCCGGGTGTCGGCGCGGACGTCGATGTGCACGCCGTTCCGGACTGCCTGCGGGGCGAGTTCTGCGGTCACGAGCCGGACGGCTTCCGCGAGATCCACGCTCTCGGTCTCGTCCGGTCCGCGGTCGCTCCGGGCGAGCAGCAGGAGCGCGTTGATCAGTTGTTCGGCTTCGCGGTTGGTGGTGAGCAGGTCCTCGCGAACTTCGACGAGGCTCTCGGGGAGGGGATCGGCGAGGCCGACCTGGAGGGTGGCGCGCTGGGCGGCGAGGGGCGTCTTGAGCTCGTGGGAGGCGTTGGCGACGAAGCGGCGTTGGCTCTCGAAGGCCTTCTCCAGCCGGTCGAGCATGGTGTCGAAGGTGTCGGCGAGGCTGTGCAGCTCGTCGGCGGGGCCGGTGAGCGCCAGGCGGTGGTGCAGGTTCTGTTCGCTGATACGGCGGGCGGCTTCGGTCATGGAGGCGACGGGACGCAGTGCCCATCCCGCGAGCCACCAGCCCAGCAGTCCGGCCAGCAATGCCATGACGAGGAGGCCGACGGCGGACCAGAGCACCATCTGGCGCAGCGCGGTGTCCTGTACGGCCTGCACGGTCTGGTCGATCTTCTTGATCATGACACTGTCGCTCGGGGCCTGGGCGGAGCGATCCGGCCGAGCGGGGTGCATGGGTCGGAAGGACGTCGCATGACTGATCGGCGCATCGGCGTACGTGATCGACAGCCCCTGGACCTGCTGATCCGTTCCGTAGCGCGCGAGCAGCACCACGAAGGCGAGCAGGGCGACGCCGGCGATCAGGAAGAGCCCGGAGAAGGCGGCGGCCAGGCGACCGCGGAAGGGCAGCCTGCTCAGCAGGGCTCGCGGGTTCAGTCGCACAGCCGGTATCCCTCTCCCGTGTCGGCGGCGATCAGGCCCGCGTCGCCGAGTTTGCCGCGCAACCGGCTGACGGTGGCGCGGACCGCGCTGGTGCGCGGGTCGAGGTGCTCGTCCCAGACGGTGCGGACCAGCTCGTCGTGCGCCACCGGCGTGCCACCGGCCACAAGCAGCAGGTGCAGGACCGCGAACTCCTTCGGAGTCAGCTCCAGCGGACGGCCGTCCACGGACGCTTCGCGCCGCGCCTTGTCCAGGGCGATGCCCCCGAAGCGCAGCACAGCGGGGGGCGGCTTCGGCGCGCGACGGCTCAAGGCGCGTACGCGGGCGACGAGCTCGGCGAAGTCGAAGGGCTTGGCGAGGTAGTCGTCCGCGCCGAGCGTGGTGAGGCCGTAGATCTTGTCGGTGAGTCCGCCGGCCGCGGTCAGCATGAGGATCCGCGGCGGGTCCTGGAGTTCCCGCAGCCGCCCGCACACCTCGTCGCCGGTCATGACTGGCAGATCGCGGTCGAGGATCAGCACGTCGTAGGCGGTGAGCAGACACATCCGCTCGGCCGCGTCGCCGGTGGCGGCGACGTCGACGGCCATCGCCTGGCGACGCAGACCGGTGGCGATGGTGCGGGCGAGAACACGGTGGTCCTCGGCTACCAGAACTCTCATGTCCTCATGGAACCAAGACCATGATTGCAGCCGGATAAGGACGTATCGAGCGGTGTGCTCCGTGCCCGCCCGCGCGGTATCGGATCGGCCGGTGAAGACGCCCGGGTCAACGTCTGCGCCCGGGACCAGCACCGGGGCCGGACCTTATGCCGCCGTAACACGCTTATCTCGCTGCAAGCGGCAAGCTGCTTTTGTCTGCGGCATGAACTTCGTCAAGCGCGCCGGGATGAGCCTTGGTGCCAGAAAGTCCAAGGCCGCCGTCCTGCTGGCGATCTTCGTCGTCATCTGCACCCTGCTCCTCGGCGGCTTCCTGTTGCAGGCCGCCGCCGCCCGCCAGGAAGCCGACGCGCAACGCACCATCGGCGTCGACGTCACGGTCAGGAAGAAGGGCCTCACCGCGGCCCTGGCCGGCCGGCTCGGCGCCTCCGACCTGGTGCACCGCTACAACCTGGAGCTTCCGGTGCGGGCCGGCGCGCGTGGCTTCGCACCGCTGACATCGAACGCACCGAAGCCGGGCGGCACCGGAGCCCGGAAGCACAGACGCGGAGCGGAAAAGAATCCTCTGGCTGTGAACGGCGTCCGCGACTCGGGCATGCTGCTGCCCTTCTCGTACGGCTCGACGAAGATCACGGCGGGCCGCGGCATCACCCCCGCGGACGCCGGCCACGACGTCGCGCTGATCGAACAGCGCCTGGCCGAGAAGAACCACGTCAGGGCGGGCGACACCGTCCAGGTGCGGTCCGAGGACGGCAAACGCACGGTACCGCTCACGGTCGTCGGCATCTTCCAGGACCCGACACAGGATCCGACCGGATGGGCGCCGCCGCACGAACTGCCCGGCAACACGCTGTACGTACCGGTGGGCACCGCGCAGCAGCTCGGTACCGGCACCGCGACGGTCAGCGAGGCCGTGTTCAAGATCGGCTCACCGGACCGGGCCGAGCAGCTGCACGCCGAGGCCGAACGGCTTCTGGGCAAGGGCGGCTTCGACTTCCCGGTCAACGACAAGGCGTACAGGGATCAGGTCCGCCCGATCCAGCGGGTCGGCACGTTCGCGGGCCTGATCGTCTGGGTGATCGCCCTGGCCGGGGCGCTGATCCTCGGTCTCATCGTGGCGCTGCAGATCCGCGAGCGGCGCGCCGAGCTCGGGGTGCTGCTCGCGATGGGCGAGAAGAAGTGGAAGCTCGTCGGCCAGCACGCCGTGGAGGTGGCGGCCGTGGCTCTGCCCGCCGTCGCGCTTGCCGCTCTGGCCGGCTCCCTCGCCGGAGAGCACACGGGCGACGCGCTCCTCGGCCGCCAGGCCGGCAAGCCGGTCGCGGCGGCCGGGGCGCGGGGCGCCGAGATCGCCCCGGCCGCGGTACGGGTCGAGGCGGCCACCGTCGGCAAGGTCACCGGCATCGGGCTCGGCATCTGTCTGGTCTCCACCGTCGTCCCGGGCATCGGGATCCTCCGCCTGCACCCCCGCTCGATCCTCGCCGACACCGAATAGCCGGGCCACTCACCGCACTTCCATCCACCGACAGGGACCGAGAGCGCGATACCCATGAACTTCGTCAAACGCGCGGGGCTGAGTCTGTGGGCCCGCAAGGGCCGCACCCTGATCACCTTCGCCACCTTCCTCGTCATCTCCGTGATGGTGCTGGCGGGAGTCCTGATCAACGACGCGACGGCCCAGGCCGAGCAGGAGGCCAAGCGCTCCGTGGGCGCCGAGGTCGACATGGAGATGGACATGCACCAACTGGGCAGTGGCGGCGGCATGCAGGCCCCGAGCATCGACGCCGCGACCGTCGACAGGCTCGGTGCGCTGCCCCAGGTGCAGAAGTACACCTACTCGATGTGGGACCGCGCCCTCCTCAAAGGCAAGTACAAGCTGGTCGACGGCGGGCCGAAGATCCAGTCCATGGGGCCCGGCGGCACCTCGGCCACAGGCGTGCTCGACTCCTCGCTGCTGCCCGACTTCCGCAGCGGCAAGTTCACCCTCCTGTCCGGCAGGCACCTCACAGCCGCCGACAAGGACAAGAAACTACTCCTCATCGAGGAGCGGCTGGCCAGGAAGAACGGTCTCAAGGTCGGCGACACGATCACCCTGACCGGCAACGACGAGAAGACGACGGCCGGCTTCACCGTGGCCGGCATCTACCGCGACCCGCGCCCCAGCACCGAACCCGAACCCGAGAACTTCCTGAGCCCGGCCAACCTGCTGTACGGCACCGTCGGCGGCATCTCCGCACTCGAGTCCGGAGGCAAAAAGGGGACGCTGCAGGTCGGCAAGGCCACCTTCCTCCTCCAGGACGCCGACGAACAGAGCGCGTTCGAGGACAGGGCGAAGCAGGTCGCGGGCTCGGCGCTCGACGGCTTCGAGCTGGACGCCAACGACAAGGCCGTCCAGCAGATGACGGGCCCGCTCAAGAGCATCCGCTCCACGGCCACCGTCGCCATGTGGCTGATGGGCGTCGCCGGCGCGGCCGTCCTGGCCCTTCTGGTCAACCTCGCGGTCAAGCAGCGCCGCAAGGAGTACGGCGTCCTGCTGGCCATGGGCGAGAAGAAGAGCAAGCTCATCACCCAGCAGGCCCTGGAAATCGTCGTGGTCGCCGCCGTGGCCATCGGCGTGAGCTCACTCTTCGCCCCGGACCTGACCCAGAGCGCCGGCCAGTCACTGCTCGGCAGGGAAGCCTCCGCCGCTGAGAAGAAGCTGAACTCCTGGCAGCCTCCGGCCCCGGGCAGCACCGGTCTCGATCAGGGCATCGACCCGAACGACAAGCCCGTGGAGAACGCCGACCCCATCGACCGGATCACGGTCGCGCTGGATCCGGCGGACCTCGCCACCGTCGGCGGCGTCGGCCTCGGCATCGGACTGCTCGCCACCGCCGTCCCGGCCGGCGCCGTGCTGCGCCTGAGCCCCCGCACCATCCTCACGAAGGGCAAGTGACCCGCCATGACCAGCCCCACCGCCGCCCCGCCCGTCCTGCGCCTCACCGACGTCAGCCACACCTACTCCGGCCAGCGCCGCAGGACCACCGTGCTCAAGAGCATCGACCACACCTTCGAACGCGGCACCTTCTACACCATCCTGGGCCCCTCCGGCAGCGGCAAGACCACCCTGCTCAGCCTCGCCAGCGGCCTCGACACCCCCACCAAGGGCACCATCAGCTTCGACGGCCGCAACCTCACCGAACTCGGCCTCGGCCGCTACCGCAACAAGCACGCCGCCACGATCTTCCAGCAGTACAACCTCCTCACCTACATGACCGCCCTCCAGAACGTCACCTGCGCCATGGAGATCACCGGCACCAAACCCGCCACCGGCAGCCGCAAGACCCGCGCCCTGCACCTGCTGGAAAAGATCGGCCTCGACAAGTCGATGGCCACCCGCAACGTGATGCAGCTCTCCGGCGGCCAGCAGCAGCGTGTCGCCATCGCCCGCGCCCTCGCCTGCGACGTCGACATCCTCTTCGCCGACGAACCCACCGGAAACCTCGACGAGGACACCGCCCAGGGCATCATCGACACCTTCCGTGAACTCGCCCACGAACAGGGAAAATGCGTGGTCGTCGTCACCCACTCCCAGCAGCTGGCCGCCCAGTCCGACCGCATCCTCCACCTGCGCAAGGGCAAGCTCACAAAACAGGTGAACGCCTGACGAAGACACGTGCACGGCCGGCCGGATACGTGCTCTGGCACGGGTGCGCGAGTTCGGCGCACAGAGCCGGACTGTTCCCTCGAAATGCGACTGCGGAGAGCCGCGAAGGTCAATCGGAAGGGGCGCCTGTAGCAAGTGCGATGGGCCGTAGGCGGGAAGACGAGCAACGCGAGGTTCGCCACGTCGGCACTCGCCGAAAACCGGCGCTCGGAATTGCGGCAGGCGATGCGCCGGGGTGAGGCTTTCGAAATCGCAAGCGGACGGCCGGAGAAGACCTTGACGATGTCCTGCCCGGCCCCGACCTCGCCCTCCTCGATGACGCGCAGACAGGAGCCGGGGCGGTGGTGAGCCACGAGCAGGGCCGCCATCTGGGGCTCACCCATGCGCAGTCCCCCGGTAGCAGGTGACCCGGGGCTGGGTGACCTCGCACAGGGCGGCGCCGATGCGGTCGCCGCTGCAGACCTCGTCGTCAGGCAGGCCGTCAACGGTGAAGTTCTCGCCGAACTGGCCCGGCGTGAGGTCGTCGCGCCCCGGTTTCTCCTCCCAGAAACGAGAGGAGTCGAGCTGGTGGACCAGCACCGCACGCTGCTCACCGCCGTGCCCGCCAAGATCTCCCTGGCCGTCCCCGTCGATGTTCGGCCGCCGCACCATCCGCGGCCCGGCCCCGGTCTGCTTGCAGACACCGGTGTGCACGGTCTTCCCGCCCCAGGGAACGTCTCTCGACATCCCGACGTTCACCGCTGTCAGTCGGGCCACCACGCCACCTTCCCTGGGGCGCGCCTCCCGTGCCGCTGCGCCGGGAAGCGCATGTTCTCAAGTGCCGCGTCCTCTGAGGACCATCCGGCGCAGGCGTGTCCGGCCCCATCTCATGTGAGCACGCGTCCGAGGAATCCGTGGATGTATCCACTGATGGCGTCCAGGTGCGTCTCGAGGGCGAAGTGGCCGGCGGGCAGCAGGTGGACTTCGGCCTCGGGCAGGTCGCGCGAGAACGCTCGCGCGCCGTCCGGCCCGAAGATCTCGTCCCGCTCGCCCCAGACCGCGAGCAGAGGCACCTGACTGGTGCGGAAGTACTCCTGCAGCTTCGGGTAGCCCTCGATGTTCGTGGGGTAGTCACGGAACAAGGCGAGCTGGACCTCGTCGTTTCCGGGCCGTTCCAGCAGGAGCTGGTCGAGGGTCCAGGTGTCGGGGCTGACGAGGCTGGTGTCGGACGCGCCGTTCTCGTACTGCCAACGCGTCGTGCTGGGACTGAACTTGGCGCGCGCGCCCGGCTCCGTGTCACGACTGGGATCGGTGGCGTAGGCGAACAGATCGTCCCAGAAGGGCTTGGCGAAACCCTCCATGTACGCGTTCCCGCTCTGCGAGATGATCGCGCTGACGTCGAAGGAAGGGTCGAGTGCCAGACGCCAGCCGATCGGTGCTCCGTAGTCGTGCACGTAGACGGCGAAGCGTTGAATGCCCAGGTGGTCGAGCAGCCCGGCGGTGGCCCCTGCCAGGTTGTCGAAGGTGTAGTCGAACTCGTCCACCTTGGGCATGGCCGAGTGGCCGTAGCCGATGTGGTCGGTGGCTATCACATGATAATCATCGGCCAGTGCGGGGACGAGATGGCGGAACATGTGTGAGCTGCTCGGGAATCCGTGGAGCAGCAGCACGACCGGTGCGTCACTGGGGCCTGCTTCTCGGTAGAAGATCTTTTGCCCGTTGACGGTCGCTGACTTGTGTCGCGTGGGAAGCACATCAACCTCCTGCGCCATTCGACGCGGAAATGCGCCAAATCCACCCACGCGCAGCTCACTCAATACGTTCAGCCAGGCCAAGGGCGGCCGTCGCGGAGTCTCGGGGTTATTTCCCCTGGGCGGCATTCCGGCCCCGCGGCAGATGGCGCCTGCTGCCGTCTCCAACGCTATCTCTGACCATCGGGAAGGACAACGCGGCGGAAACACGCCGAGGATCTCCCGGGTCGCGAGCAGCACGCGAAACGACAGACGCCAATACTGTGCGGAACGAGAAAATTGCAACGCGTCATGGCGGGCCGCCACAGGCCGCCGAGGGCCGTCGCAATCCGCACCTCTCACGTCAAGTGATGAGTACTCGACGCCATTGACGGCACGGCGAGCTTCATTGCGGGCGATCCGGAATGGAGCACTCTCATCGCCCGGGAAGAACACGGCACCGTGACCATGGGCATGGTCTCCGCGCCCGCGCTCGGGCGCCGCTGGTGGGCAACGCCAGGCACCGGGGCCTGGATGGGCCCCGGCCCCTCCGATCCGTCAACACCGCCGCATCGGCTGACGCTCACGGCAGGAGGAGACGCCAAGGATGCCGCCATCGGAATCTGGCCTCCACCACCGCGGCTAAGCAAAGCCGAACGCGCTGCCGCGGCCAGGCTGGCAGCAGGAACCGCAACCGTGCTCCCCGCACTCAACTGGGCATCTGCGGAGCCCACCACGCCGCCACCCAGCAAGCCATCCACCGGATCCGGCACCTGCCACGGAGCCCTCCTGGTCGCGACAGGAAAACTCGACGCCTTCCTGCTGCTGGGCGCCGGCCCCTGGGACATTGCCGCGGTGATCCCCATCGTCGAGGAGGCCGGCGGCACCTTCAGCGACCTCTCCGGCCGGCGACGAACCGACACAGGCGCAGCTCTGTTCGCCCGACCCGGCCTCCACCAGCAGCTCCTGGGCCTGGCCAAACCCCCTAACTGACCCACAGTCCAGGACCGTTTCACCCCGCCTCATGGGTTACGGGACAAGCCTTGGCGTTCCTCCGACGCTGATGAGTGCGACGGCAAGCGTGGTCACATCCACGAGGACCCCCACCCGTTCATTCGATCCATCCGCGGGCCGGCGACTGACAACGGCACTACGGCCCCGTAGCTGTGCCTATGCTCCCTACTTGCGGCGCAACCTCCCAGACCGTGGCGACGAGGACGGGAAGCAGCTCTGTTCCACCGGACTCGTCCGTCGGTCGGCAAGTGGTGGACCGACTCCGGGGAGACCCGCGACGATCGCGGTCTGAAGAACCGGCCCGTCCGTCGACGGTCCCGCATGACCGCCTGACCAGCCGAGCGGACCCCAGCGACCGTGGCGCGCATAATGCGCATCGAGGTGGCACGAGCGGTGTCGGCTGACTCCCGTCGCGTTACGATGCGCGCCCCGGAGGTGATCATGAGTCTTACCGTTCCGCCAGCTCCGTACGACATCGCGGAAGTATTTCCAGAACTCGTGCCGTATGCGAGGGCAACCACGCTGCTGTATCCGCGTGCCGGTAGCCCCGAACGGGATGAGAGCTCGCTGGGTGGGCCGCTCCTCTGGCCCGCCGATGAGCCCTGGCCGACGTGTACGGCTCCCGACCACTACAACCCTGCCCGCGGTTGCGCGGTGGTCGGGCCGGCCCCTGTCTCCCTGGTGCCCGTGCTGCAACTCATCGCCCACGACGTTCCGGCATTGGTGTTTCCGGTCGGCGCCGACGTGCTCCAGGTGCTCTGGTGCCCGCTGATCCATTCCGAACACGACCAGCACTCGCCGGTTCCGATGCTGCGTTGGCGATCCGTTGCTGACCTGGCGGAACGGCCACTGCTGGACGAGGCGCCGCGGCCTTATGAGTTCGATGACGAGTACGTCCCACAGCCCTGCGTGATACACCCCACCGAGACCGTGGAGTACCCCAACTGGGACATGCCCGCGGAGTTGTCCGAGCGCGTGGGCGAGTGGAGCGAGGAGATGGAGGAGTCCTTTGGTATTTCTTACTACGACGCCTTCACCACCCAGCAGAGCAAGGTCGGCGGATATCCCGGCTGGACACAGCCGCCGAACTGGCCGCACTGTTCGTGCGGTTCCCGGATGGAACACCTGCTGACGATCTCGGCGAGTGAATCGTGTGGCCGCTGGCTTCCGGTCGAGGAGCGCACCCGTCCCGGCTGCGGCTGGGAAGCTTCCGACAGCCCGGAACTGCAGCACGGCAGCCACGAAATGATCATGGGGGACTGTGGAGGCGTCTATGTCTTCGTCTGCCGCAGCTGCCCCACCTGGCCCACCATCCACCGCTACGACTGCTGAGCCGTGAGCCGCCGGGGCCGGGCTGAGCGGCACTCGAGACCGCCCCGGTACACGCGGTGAAGCTGAGGTGGCCATCGCCCGGATTCACTGGCCTCACCGATCACCGGATTCACTGGCCTCACCGATCAAGGGGGCGGTCGACCGGGGGGAGGTTCATCCTCGTAGTGCTTGGTGCTCAGCGAAGGGGGGCGCTTGTCGCGCGATACGGCCGAAGCAGAGGCAGGGATGGAGGGGATCACGTTCCCTGCCTGGTACGGAAAGCACTATGTGACTCTGGCCGAGATGCTGGTCCGCCTCGGCAGCTACGGCCTGGACCTGACGTGGCGCGTCGAGTGCGACGAGAGCGTGGATCCGCGCTGTTTGGAGATTGAGCGACGGTCCGCCGGCGCCGGCATGGACATGTTGACGCTGTTGTCACTGACGACCCCGTTCCTTCAGCTGATCGACGCCGAAGCGTGTGGGTTCGCCGGGGACGAGCTGGTGGTCGTCCTGACCGAAACAGACAGCTCGTGGTGGGACGTCAGGGCCCTCGACGAGCGCGTGCTCAGCGAGCTTCGTTGCCACTACCCAGATGCGACGGACCTCTGAGTCCGTTCACTTCGTGGCGGCGGTGGTAGATCACGCTGTCGAGACCGGTCGGCCGGTCACCTCTGTTGCCGCGACTTTGCGGGGCTCACCTGGCGTGATGCCTCAAGATCCCATCCACGCCTCGTCCACAGACCCCGGCATACGCCCGCGTCGAGCGGCGTACGTCTGCATAAAGACGAAGACCCCGCGCTCAGCGTTTCCGCTGGTGACGGGGTCTTTGGGCACCTCATAAGGGGTGCCCCCGGCGGGACACTCGGAGTATGGGCGGGCGGAACCGCTGGTCGGCGGCGGACAGTGGGTGATCGAGACGGTTGTCCGGCTGGACCGGTAGGCCGACGGCGATTGACCACGGGTTCGGGTCCTGGCAGGAGCCGCAAGCAAGGGCCGGTCGCGCCGGGCCGACTGTGACCTGCGGGATTCCCTGGTTGAACCGATGTCGGTCATCTGTCCAAGCCCGAAATGGCGCGGCTCGCCCGTCCGTGCTTCCGACGGGTTCGCGCCGGCAATGGGAAGCGAGCTAGCATCTAAGTAAGATTCGATCTACGTAATATCGAAACTGTGTTTTGCTGGAGAGGGGTGCCTGTGGAATTCAAAGGGAGGGCGGCTGACCTGGACCTGCTGGCTCGACAGCTGGGCCTGGTGATCGAGGGCACGGGGGCTACCCGTGGGCAGGCTGTGATCATGACCGGGCGGCGTCGGGTGGGGAAGTCTCGCCTGGTCCAGGAGTTCTGTGACCGGTCCGGGGTTCCGTACGTGGTCTTCCAGGCGACCCGGGGCCGCAACGCCGTGGCCGAGCGGGCGGACTTCACAGGGGCGCTCGCCCAGTCCGCCCTGCCGGGGGCGGAGCTGGTGGCCGGGCTGCAGGCCGCGGATTGGAACCAGGCGCTGCGCTCACTGGCCGTCGCGGTTCCGGACGACGCCCCGAGCATCGCGGTGATCGACGAGGTGCCGTGGCTGGTGGAGCAGGACGCGGAGTTCGAGGGGGCTCTGCAGACCGTCTGGGACCGTCACCTGTCCGCCAAGCCGGTCCTGCTCATCCTGGTCGGCAGCGACATGTCGGTGATGGAGGCGCTGCAGTCGTATGGCCGCCCGTTCTTCGGGCGCGCGGCGAAGATGACCGTACGGCCGCTGCACCTGGGCGATGTGCAGGCCATGACCGGGCTGGACGCGGCGGACGCGGTGGACGCGCTGCTGATCACGGGAGGCTTTCCGGAAATCGTCCAGTCGTGGCGGCCCGGGACGGGCCGGGTGGACTTCCTGCGCGAGGCCGTGGCCAATCCGCTGTCGCCGCTGCTGGTGGCGGGCGAACTGTCGCTGCTGGGGGAGTTCCCCGAGGCGTCGCACTCGCGGGCGGTGCTGGAGGCGGTGGGCAGCGGCGAGCGGACCTTCTCCACCATCGCCGCACAGGCCGGGGGAACAGGTGCCCTGCCATCGGGCACGCTGTCCCCGCTGCTGAACACCCTGCAGGCCAAGCGGGTTCTGGCGGCCGACCTGCCGCTGTCCGCGAAGGCCGACACCAAGAACAAGCGGTACCGCATCGCCGATCCGTATCTCCGTTTCTGGCTGGCCTTCCTGCAGCGGGGTATCCCGCTCATCGAGCGCGGCCGGGGCGATCTTGCCCTGGAGCGCATCGAGCGGTCCTGGACCACCTGGCGGGGGCGTGCGGTCGAGCCGCTCATCCGCGAGTCGCTGCTGCGGCTGCTGCCCGACGAGCGATGGCCGGAGACAGAGGCTGTCGGCGGCTGGTGGAACCGGCAGAACAACCCCGAGATCGACCTGGTCGGCACCGACCGTGAACCCGTGGCGGGCGCGGTGCACTTCGTCGGCTCCGTCAAGTGGCTGGAGTCCCAGCCGTTCGGCCGGCGCGAATACGACGCTCTGGCCCGGGACGTACTCGCGGTGCCCGGCGCCGGGCCTGACACCCCGCTGGTCGCGGTGTCCCGCAGCGGTGCCGTCGGCAGTCTGCCGCTTGCGGCCCACTGGGGGCCTGAAGATCTGGTCCGTGCCTGGCAGTAGCGCAGAGACGGTGAGGCGCGGGGTACGTGGCTCAGGATGCCCAGTGCCGGTAGGCCTCCACCCAGGCCCACCCCTCAGGCGCGGGTTCGGGCACCGGTAGGTCGAGGAGGCCGATCGTCTGACGGTGTCGACCGCGTCCGCACAGGGCGACGATGCCGCTGCCGGACCGGAACCGGACGGCGGTGACGGTCACGGTGACGCCGAGTACGACTGTGTCGAACGGGAGGGCCAGTCGGTCCTCGACGACTGCCTGGAGGGCGGCGAGTTGTTCGTACTCGTCACCGCTGGTCGAAGGTGGGCAGCTGGTGATCCAGACCGCGGTCCGGCTGAACCGTGCTTCGTGACAGCGAGTCGGTCCTTGAGCCGAGGGCGGTCATCGAGTGGCGGGTCAGCGCCAAGGCGGCGTGCGCGCAACCCGAGGGCCGTGGCGGATGTCCACGCGCTACTCGGGCTTGGCGGCCATCAGATCGTGCTCGCGAGCGGGTTGGACACGCGCGAACCATCGGGCGGCCTCCTGATCCCCGAGCAGGCGATCGAGGGCGAGCGAGGGTTCCATGTGCTCATGGACTCGCCCGTTCGCCCAGCTGAAACGGCCCCGAGGCGGATGGAGCACGATCACGTGGGCGCCTTCGATCGTGGGGATGTCCGCGGGTATCCCCTCGGGAGAGATGTACTCGCCCTGGGCGTCGAAGAGCCGGAACCGGCGCACGACGGCGTTGACGGGACCCACGGCAGGGGCGCCGCAGGTGGCCGCGTGCACCCAGGCCGGGTCGGGGCGTTCACCGGGCAGCAGCCCGTGGGAGGGATCGCCGATGAGCCGGTCGGCCAGAAGCGTGTGGAGCTGGAAGTTGTCCCCGACGCCGCTCATCGTCAGTGCGAAGCCACGTCGGGTTGCGCTGTCGAGGACGATCAGCGGTTCGTCGTCCAGCACCGAGGCCAGGTCATGGACCCACCGCGCACGCTGACTGCGGTCCGCCGCCTCGGCTGCGGCGATCCTGACCTGCTGCAGGTCCTCAGGAGGCACGGCGGCACGGAAATCCCCATGGGCCAGCACAGTGATCATCGCCCTCAGCCAGTCCTCGAGGTCGAACCACGACAGGGCCGTACGCCTCATCCGCGTCCCGGGGATTCCGTGGCGCCCGCCGCGGTCCGCGAAGATCCGGACCAGTTCGCCCGGGGCGATCTGCTCAGGCTCCGGCAGCGGCCGACCGGGCATCGCCGTCTGCCACACGGTGGGGACCTGCGCCCACAGCCGCAGCGCCTCGGCAGCGCGCCGTGGAAGCACCGGGGCCGGCGCCATCGGGGAGCCGCCCCACTCCACACATGCGCCGGCCAGGACCGCTGTCTTTGCGAACGCGCCTTCCAGGCGGGGAAGCAGGGGAGCGACCGCCTCGACGGACGCCGTCAGCGTCTCGGGTCCGCCGGCACGAGCTGCTCGCCCCACGGCAGCCAGGGCCGTGCGGAAGCCCTCCACCGACCCCTCGCCCGTCCGCGTCACCAGATCACCGACGACCCGCTCTGCCTCGGAGGACAGGGCGGATGACGCTAACAGGCCTCGTGCCGGCGGCAGTACGCGCGGCGTGCCTCCACGGAGACGAGGGGGCGGCCGTCGGGGCGCAGAGTCCTACGACGGCACCGTCGGCCGTGGTGCGACGGCGGCGAGGCCGGGGCCGTCGGCGTACAGGCCTGCGATCGTCCTGTGCGGCTCGAGTGGGCACGACGTACTCCTGCGCGAGGCCGACGAGGTGCAGCGGCGTCCGGCAGTCCCAGCGCATCCGCCGGACCGGGCGCCCGACGGAGCCCGGTGGGCTGTGAGAGCCAGAGCCCCGGGTGTGCCGCCGTCCCCGGGGAGGCAGCCGAGGACCGTGAATTCCAAGAGCCCCCGGGAGGGAAGAGTGACCGGCCGACCGCCCTCGGCACCGGCCGAGTCGGCGGTCGAACCCACCGAAGTCGCCGCTCGCACCCGCGGCTCCCCCTAGGCTGGCCGAGCATCAACTGCACAGCCACAGCAGGGTGGAAAGAGCTCATGCGCGGCCTCACCGAGGCGAACCTCAAGACAATGGCCGGGGCACGTTCCTTCGAACGCGGCCTCGGGTACCTCGACGCTGTGTCCGGAGTCGAGGTCGGTGACGGCTGGGTCACCGCGAGCGTCCACGGCACGGAACGGTACGAGGTGGAGCTGACCCTGGACGGGCCCGGCGGCCTGGCCGGCGAGTGCGATTGCCCGTACGGCCTGGAGGGCAACTTCTGCAAGCACCTGGTCGCCCTCGGCCTGACGGTGCTCGCTCAGCGGGAGAGCCTGCCCCGGCAGCGGAAGGCGGCCCGGGAGCGCGCGCGGGGCCTCGACGGGTGGCTGTCCGCCCTGTCCAAGGACGAGTTGATCGCTCTGCTGCGGGAACAGATCGACGACGACCGGCAGTTGCGGCGGCGCCTGGAGCTGCGGGCCGCGAGCACCCGCGGGGACCTTGCCGCGGTCCGGTCCCGTATCCGCGAGCTGCTCGACATCGGCCCGTTCGCACAGTACGGGTACGTCGAGTACGCCGATACCCGCGCCTACGCCGACCAGGCCGGGCAGGCGGTCTCCGCCATCGGCGCGCTGACCGGCTCGGGCCGGGCCGTCGATGCCATCACCCTGGCGCAGGAGGCGATGCGGCTGCTGGCCGACGCGCTGGAGAGCGTCGACGACTCGGACGGCCGGCTCGGGCAGATCGGCGCAGACCTCGCCGACGCCCACCTCGACGCGTGCCGCGCGGCACGCCCCGACCCCGAGGAACTCGCGCGCTGGCTGGTCGGCCATGCGCTCGGCGACTTCGACGACGGCCTGAGCGGCATCGACCCGCTCGATTACGAGGACGTCCTCGGCGAAGCGGGAATGGCCGTCCTGCGGAAGTCCGCGGTCGAGGCGTGGCGGGGCAACCGTCGCGGCTGGGCGGAGAAACACCTGATGGAACGTCTGGCCAAGGCGGGCGGCGATGTCGACACGGTGATCGCCGTGCACGCGGCGGACCTCTCACCGAACGGCCACACGCACCTGGTCATCGCCCGCGAGCTGGACACCGCCCGGCGCTCCGACGAGGCCCTGCACTGGGCAGAACGCGGCATCCGGGAATCCCGGGAACTCTCCGCCGTCGACACCGCCCTCGTCGACTACCTCTGCGAACGCTACGCGCAGGCGGGCCGGCTCGCCGACGCCGTCGCCGTGCGCCGTGATTACTTCGGTGCCCGCCGCACCCTGGCCGCCTACCAGCAGCTGCGCGCCGCCGCCCGGGCCGCGGACTGCTGGCCGGCCGAGCGAGGGGGAGCCCTTGCGCTGCTGCGTGCCGACGCGCAGCGGCGGCAACAGGGCTGGTACGGCGGCCCCGTCCTGGTCGACGCCCTGCTCGACGACAAGGACGCCGACGCCGCCTGGCAGGCCGCTGCCCAGACCGGCGCCCATGACCGGCAGTGGCTCACCCTCGCCGACCAGGCGCGGGCCACCCGTCCCGCCGACGCCCTCGGCGTCTACCTCCGCCTGGCCGAGCCGCTGACCAAGCAGACCGGCAACACGGTCTACGAACAGCTCGTCGGCCTGCAGCTGAGCATCCGCGACTGCCACCGCCGCCTGGGCACAGAAGACGAGTTCGCCGTGTACGTCACCGCCCTGCGCACCGCCCAGAGACGCAAGCGGAACCTGATGCGCCTGATGGACGAACACGGTCTGTGAGCCGGACGGCGTGCCGAAGGCCCACTCCGGCGCCCGCGCGACCCTCGCACCCCTGACGCCGGATGGTGCGCTTCATGCTCCTCACGCGGCCGGAGCCCCGGCCAATCGGTCGAACGGCCGGCTGATGTGAACGATCAGTCGCCCCAGCCGTCCACTCGTCAAAGTCCTCTGGTCATCGTTCCAAGGAGCGTCGAGGTCCGTCAGAAGGGCCAGTGCCGCGCTTTGAGTTGATCGCATTGTCAGTCCCCCCTGCCATCATCCCGCCATGCTGTACGAAGCCTTGGTGGCCGGATCTCGTAGGAACGACTCACTTGACGACCTTCGATCCGCCGCACTCGACCGTGTCCGCTGGCTCGTCGACCTGTTGGAACGTCAGCGGACCGAGTTCCGGCGGTCCATGGGGCACGAGTACCGCCGGTCCAGGGCGGCGGGCGCGGCGACCCAGGCCGAGATCGACGGGCGGCTCGCGGCCTGCGCGGACGACGAGGGCAGGGCCGCGGTCCTGTGCCTGATGCTGGCCGCCTGCCTGGACGACACGAGCCTGTGGGAGTACGACGCCGAGATCGGGGGCCTGATCTCGCGGGTGAGCGGCTGGACGCCCGACGAGGTCGCGGTGATGCTGCTCCGCGTCACCGAATACGACATGGGCTACCAGTTCGCCCGTTCGCTGGGGTCGGCGCTGAACGCCGCCGACCAGCTCGACGCCGACGGCCGCCGTGCGGTCATGCCCTGGCTGCGGCACGCACACACGGAACTGATGGACTCCACCGTCGAGGCGCGCCTGCGGACGTCGCTCGCCCAGCGCCTGCGGGCACTGCTCGCGAGCGCGGACGAGGCGCACATCCCCGACGGACTCATCCCGCCGTACGCCCCCTGGGCCACGCCCCTGCGCGAGCGTGCGAACACCTCACCGACCCGCGAACTGGCCGACTTCGTACGACACCTGGCGAGCCTGTCGGGGCCGCGTCCCACCCAGAGATGGCGGCGGACGTGCCTCGAACTCGCGGACGCGGCGTCGGCCCGGGATCTGGTGGCAGACGTCCTGCGCGCGCTGGCCGAGGACGATCCGCTGTGCAGCAGCGGAAGCGGTGCGCACACCGCCTGGCTCCACGACGGCTACCACTACCACTACGTCGTCCACCAGAACGACGGGGACCTGGCGCGCGGTGTCGTCTGGGCGGCCGCGCTGACCGGCGGCCCGGCAGCGGCGCGGCACCTCGGCGCGCTCGCGCTGCGGACCGGCGGACCCGGAACCGGCGTGATCGAGGACCTCAAGCTCGCGGGCGCGGCGATCAACGCGCTGGCCGAGACCGGCGACCCGGCCTCCCTCGAGGCCCTGTGGCGGCTGCGGTCCAGGATCGAGCACCGGGCTCTGCGCAAGCAGCTCGACACCGCGCTGGTGACGGCGGCCGGGAAGCAGGGCATCACGGCGGAGCAGCTCATCGAGCGCAGCGTGCCGGACCACGGACTGGCACAGGACGGTTCGCTGGAACGTGAGCTGGGCGGACACCGGGCGCGGCTGGCGATCGAGGACGCGGCAACCGTGCGGCTCACCTTCACGCGCCCCGACGGGGGGACTTCCCGCACGGCTCCAGTCGCGGTGAAGGACGGATTCCCGGACGAACTCCGGGAATTGAAGGCCCTGGCCAAGGAAGTGCGGGGGACACTGGCGGGTGAGCGGGGCCGGCTCGAGGCGCTGATGTCGGCCGGGCGCGAGTGGCCGTACGACGAGTGGTGCCGCCACTACCGTGACCATCCGGTCACCGGGGTTCTCGTCCGCGGGCTGATCTGGGAGTTCCAGAACGCCGGGGACGCGGACGACGAGTGGCGTGCGTCAGCACCGATGGCCGAGCCGCCCGGCCGGCCCGGGCGCGTCCGGTTGTGGCATCCGATCCGGGCACAGGCGGACGACATCAGGGCGTGGCGGGAACGGCTCGTCGCCGAGCGGTTGCGGCAGCCGTTCAAACAGGCCTTCCGGGAGATCTACCTGCTCACCCCCGCGGAGGAGGAGACCGGTGTCTACTCCAACCGGTTCGCCGCCCACATCGTCCACTACCGGCAGCTCTACGCGCTGTTCAAGGAACGCGGCTGGCAGGCCAACTTCCTCGGCCGGTACGACGGCGGCTACCACGGGACGGCGCGGGCCGAGTTCGGCGACGGTGAGTGGCGGGCCTGCTTCCACCACGAGCCCGCCGCGGACGACGACGGCGGCTACGCACCCGAGCACGCCGCGACGGACCAGGTCCGCTTCGAACAGCGGGACGGCCGGCGCTGGCGGGAGGTTCCGCTGGCAGAGGTACCCCCTCTGGTGTTCAGCGAGGCGATGCGGGACGTCGATCTCTTCGTCGGTGTGACCTCGATCGCCGCCGACCCCGACTGGACCGACCGGGGCGTGGACCGTTACACCGCGTACTGGCGGACAGCCACGTTCGGTGCCCTGACGGCGAGCGCCGAGGTCCGCCGCGAGGCGCTGGAACGGATCGTCCCACGCCTGAAGATCGCCGACCGGTGCACGCTCGATGGCCGCTTCCTGCTGGTCCGCGGCAATCTGCGGACGTACAAGATCCACCTGGGCTCGGCCAACATCCTGATGGAACCTGACGACGCCTACCTGTGCATCGTCCCGGCCCGGCGCCCGGGGGACGGCAAGGTGTTCCTGCCGTTCGAGGACGAGCGGCTCTCCCTCATCCTCAGCAAGGCATTCCTGCTGGCCGCCGACACCGAGATAACCGACGAGTCCATCCTCATGCAGATCAAGCGAGGTGTCTGATGGCCACCGTGATATTCCGGGACGAAACCGCGACGGGCAAGCCGCTCACCGACTGGGAGGTCTCCGGGCTGCCCGAACGGATGACCGTGCAGGAGCTCATCAGGCTCCGGGTCCGCGAGGAGGTCACCCGGCACAACGCCCGACCGACCAGCCGCTTCAACGGCCTCGTCCGCCCCGACGACGCCGAGACGGAGCTGAACGGCTACCGACTCCGCGAGCCCCGCCGCATCGACTGGGAGCGCCAGGCCGAGATCGCCGAGCGAGCCTTCCTGGCCAACGGCTTCTTCATCCTGGCCGGCGATCGCCAGGTCGTGGACCTCGAGGAAGTCGTGGACCTCACCGCCGATCCCAACCTGGTCTTCATCAAGCTCGTTGCGCTTGTGGGCGGCTGAGGGGCCGGTACTTTTCGGCCGAAGGCGCGGGGCCTGTCCGAGTCCATCAGACCGGGGCAACTCCTCCGCCCCGACCGAAGGCCACCGTCACCGTCAGTCGCCCGCCTGAGCGGCGGTACGGATCTCGGCCCCGTCGACCAGTGCCGGCCGTGCAGGGCAAGCCCGTGAGGATTTCGCGTCCACTTCCGCCGCATGCAGCACGCCTCGCTCCGAACGCGCCGCCAGCCCGGTCCCCGCCCTGGACCAAGCTCACCTCCAATACCGCGAACCAGTACGCGTACTGCCCCGCGAAACTCACCGAAACGAACGGACCCGTGCTTACCCACGGTTCGAGCGCACACTGCTCGCTCCAGCGAGCACCAGGCCAGTGCGGGGAGGGGGAGGCGGATGCCCATGGGCGTGACCGGGCACGCAACTCTGCCGACTCACGCGACGGCCGGCGCCACGGAGCGGCGGCTGAAGCACTCGATCAGCAGGTGTGCGGCGTTTTCGTTGTCCCGGTAGATCTGGGATCTTCAGTTCGGTCGCTGGGCGGCAGGCTCGAGTGCCTGGCAGGATTCGAACCTGCGCACACGGCTCCGGAGGCCATCAGGAACCGTTGCCGTCGGAGGGCGTTGAGCTGCGGGGAAGGGGTGGTCGCGATCCCCGCTGATCAAGATCATTACGCCCCTATTACGTGGGTGGCCTGTCGGGCGGTCGGTCCGGCCCGTATGGTCGAAGCATGATCTCGGGCAGCAGCGGGGCACCTGACGGCGGCGGCACGGAGTTCACGGCGGAAGGCTTGGAACCCGTACTCCAAGAGGCCTGCGCGACGGCTGGACTCGACTTCCATGGCGCGGAGTTGCTGCGGCTCGGTTCGAACGCGGTCTACACGCTCACCTCGTTACCCGTCATAGTTCGCATCGCGCGTGACCGATCCATCCTCGCTGACATGGACCGGGCTGTGCGCGTCGCCCGGTGGCTGGAGACACAGGACTTCCCGGCGATGCGTGCGCCGGCGTCAGTCACACAACCGCTGGTCGTCGGCGGTCTGGTGGTGACCTTCTGGGAGAGTGTCCAAGACCGGGTGGAGTACGCGACGGTCGCTGAACTGGCTGATCTCCTGAGGCGCCTCCACTGGCTTGAGGAACCCGAATCCCTCCGCCTCACGTACTTCGACCCGCTGGCAAAGCTGTCGGCCTCTCTGGAAGGCCTCGACGGCATCGCGGCCGAGGACCGGACGTTCCTGGACGAACGAGCGGCACGCCTGGCCAAGGAGTACGACCGACTGGACTTCGTCCTCCCCTTCGGCATGATCCACGGTGACGCGAGTATCGGGAACATCCTTCGCCACAGGGATGGACACGCTGTTCTCATCGACCTGGACGGTTTCGCTCTCGCCCCGCGCGAGTGGGACCTGATCCAGACGGCGATGTTCTACCACCGGTACGGCTGGCACTCCGAGGCGGAGTACGCGGAGTTCGTGCACCGGTACGGCTTCGACGTGATGAACTGGCCCGGATACGAGACTCTCGCGGACCTGCGCGAATTGATGATGGTCGCGTGGCTCGGCCACCAGGTCACGACCAGCGACTCAGCTGCCGCGGAATTCGCGCGGCGGGTACGGTCCATTCGTACTGGAGACGGGCGAGATGAATGGGGCCCGTTCTAGTCGACGGCCAGGATCTCACCGAGTGCTCCTCTTGCGGTCTCAACGAACAGATCCATCACGTCCTTGTACTCCTGATCGCCTTCCCTGAATTCCGCCCGTAGGTCGGCCTCGCGTTGCTGGCTCAGATTGTTGGTGAGTGTGCCCTCTACGAGAGTGGCAACACGTTCGTACTCAAGCTCCATGATTGCCAGGCAGCGAACAGCAACAGCAGAGACCGGTTCGGGACCCTCCAACTGGACCGTGTGGCTTGCTTGACTGGCCACGCTACGTGCTTGTCGTGCTGCGGTTCTCCTCTCCTGGGCGTCGGGCGAGGGCGAGGACGTCGATTGCAGCACGTTGTAATATTGCCAATTTGCCTCACGTGCTTGGCTCATGGCAGTCAATAGCGACTGATAAGCGGCCAATCTTTGCTCGCGCAGCCATTTCTTGTGTTCCGCATGGAGCTCGCGTATGTGAGTGCGCTCCTGAGCGGATTCTTGGTGCAACTGCTGTCTCTCAAGAGCTTTGTCTTTGCGCTTGTCGGAGCGAGCACTGATGGCGCCGGTCAGGCCGACGCCGAGCAGGGCCGAAGCAGCCGAAATGATGGGAGTCAGCAGGTCACCCATGAACGGATCCTCTCTCCTTGCTTGACGATCCGGGTGAAAGTCAGACTGCCGCTCTTGGGGCTGCGGCTATCCACAGTCTGTGCTCTCTGACCTGCTCGGTAAAAGTCTGCACGTCCGCGCTGCTGCCGCTCGCGGTGAGGTTCTGCCGGAATTCGGCAAGATAGCTGACACACCGCGCCGATTTGAGCTGCTCGCCGAGGTCCAGCGCGTCGAGTGCCACG
The DNA here is from genome assembly GCF_042754285.1 of Streptomyces sp. NPDC059224. Lineage (NCBI taxonomy): Bacteria > Bacillati > Actinomycetota > Actinomycetes > Kitasatosporales > Streptomycetaceae > Streptomyces > Streptomyces sp. NPDC059224. The sequence goes on along the minus strand of NZ_JBHZAN010000040.1, from coordinate 23,946 downwards.
CGGCACGCCTCCTCGACGTCGCCGGCGCGTAGGTGGGCGTCGGCGAGGACCATGGTTGCGAAGAAGTCGCTTCGTACGTGGCTGCCGCTCACGGCGTTCTCGGCATGGGCGACGGCTTGCCGGGCGCTGTTGACGTCACGGAAGCAGTGGGCGGCCTCTGCAGCAAGCTCGGCCTCGTCGAAATAGCTGATCCACTCGGGTTCGTGGTCGTTGTTCCGGCTGTCCAGCGCCCTCGTAGCCGCGGTCAAGGCAGCCTCACAAGCCCGAACGTCTCCGGTCCGCGCAAGCGCGCGTGCCTCCATGGCGTGGAACTGGGCTCGGAGCGTGGGTGTGGCCACGGGAGAGATGCCCATGAGCGCAGCACGGGCGAGCGTGGCGCCTTGCGTGTATCGGCCGAGGAACGTCGCCTGATGGCTCATGGCGGACAGAATGCTTCCGGCGAGCCGGCGGTCATTGGCGTCCTGGGCCAACCGGAGGGCTTGGAGAAAGTACCTCTGTGCCAGGCCGTGCCGACAGGCGTCGTAGGACATCCAACCGGCTAGGAGCGTCGCCTCCGCGACGGTGGAAAAGAGGGCCCGGCCAACGTGCTCGTTGTACTGCCCACGGAGGAGTGGTGTTACTTCGGTGCTGAGGTATTGCACAGCTGCATGCCGCGCGTGGTCGCCGCCGAACCGGTCGTCTAACTGGGCGAACATGTCCGCGGTTGTCTTGATGGCGGCCACATCCCCGAGACCGACGCGCATGCCGTCCCGACGCTGCTGAGGAACGGCCGGCTCGGGTGCGACCAACCACCGAAGCGAGGCCTCGTTCCAGGCGGGCTCGGACGGCTCGGCCTGTAGCAGAGGCTCGTACCGGTTGAGATCGGCTCGCCACAACTGACCGACGGTCTCGATCGCGCCTTCGGGGCTCCCCGGATAGCCAGCGTCCAAGAGGCCTGTGTCCCGCTCGCCCTCGTGGTTCAGCCCCAGCTCGGCGGCGCTGAGATCGTAGACCTCGCACAGCAGCGGACCGTAGAAGTCGTCCGGCACGCTGTGCCCGTTCTCCCAGCTGGCGATCCGGCGTTTCACGCTGGTGTCGGAGGGGAGCTGGTGGCCACGACGCATGGCAGCCTGGCGTAACTCTCTGACCAACCGTGGCTGGCTCCAGCCTCGGGTCACGCGTGCTTGCCGTAAGCGAACGCCGGCTGACTCCAGCGAAGACGTGACCATTCCTTCCCCACCTGTGAACGGGCGCGACTTTCGGGGCGCACGGTTCTCTGACCCTACGACCGAATGTACGCGGTGTTCACCACCCTTGCGCTGTAAGTAACCCGATGGCGACGGCCGTTGGGTGCATGACGGGAGATGACGCGTCGACGCGTGACACGTCATCCCCCGTCACCTCTCGTCATCTGCCCTGGTCGGAGCGTTGACCCCGACTCTGGACACAAGGCGGCGTCGCAGCCGCAACTGTCTCCGGTTCTGACCGAGGTGAGATGACGTGCAGAGGATGACGAGGAGGGGCGTCGAATGGCTCTCCGCTGCCGCCGATGATCCGGCGGACTGCCGGGCCACCTGGGCGGACGATCCTAGGTCGCCGTACATGGTCCCGGCCGGCCGCCTCTTCGACATGGTGACCGTCGGGCAGCGGGTCGGCATGGAGACGTTCGATCAACTGCTCAGGCGTGGCCTTCCGTTCGGCCCGACGGTGCTCGATCACGGGAGCCAGCGGGTGGGCTTTTTCCTCGGCTCGAAGAGCCGGGAGGACTTCGCTCACTACCTCGAACGCGAAGAGGGGACTCCACCCGTGTACCGCTACCTCAGCGGCGGATCGGTGGTCGTCGTACCTGGCCCCATGCCCATGCCCGGCGACCGTTATGAATGGCTCCGCGCCCCGATCCGCCGACCGATGGCCAACCCGCTCCGCCCGGTCGCATTGGCCACGATGCTCGTAGCCTCCGCGGAACTGCTTGCTCGGGTGGACCGCTACGGCGAGCGCTACCCGTCCGCTGCTGCCTTGACTTGGAGTGCAATCGAGGGGAGCACGGCGGATGCCGGATGACACCACGGACCGGCATGACGCTGCTACCTGGTCACCTCTGGAAAGCGACGGCTGGTACGCCGCTCGCAATGGCACGACCGCTCTACGAGACGCCTTGATCCGCGCGGGAATGGAGAAGGACTTCCCCTACCTGCGCGCCGACTTGAACGCCTTCGGGCACGGCCTGGTCGAACTCGGCCGGGTGTCGCCGGCTACCGCGGAGCGACTGGCCGAGTTGCTGCGACTGGCCCTGGCGACGGGCGGCGAGCGATGTGAGAAGAGCGGCGCCGGAGCCACCGAACATCGCGCAGGAAAGGACTGAGCCATGACCAACCGACGGGGAGTCGTCGCCAAGCGTGCCGAAGACCTGATGCCCGGAGTTCCGTACGTCCGTGGTTGGGTTCAGGCTCGACGCGGCGCCGGGGCTTTGGCCACACAACTGTCAGTCCTGGGCCTGGAGACGGACTTCCCCGGCCTTGCGGCAGACGTGAATGTCGCTGGTGACGGCCTGGTGCACCTTGGCACCATCCGGCCGGAGACGGCCGCGGTGCTGGCCGAACTGATCCTCTCCGGCCTCGCGGCGGAGGCAGAGACAAGTTCCGACGTATTGCCGACGCCGAGGCGCATGGTCAGCCGGAGTGCGTCAGTGGTCTGATCTCGTCGACCGATGAAACTCCGGTTGGCCGCAGTGCTGGCAGGCTCCTGCGACCGGCCGGGCTGGCCCCGCACATCGCCATCTCTCCCGGCGGCCGATGTGCGGGGCCTTCTGTCGTACGTCGGCTCTCTCGTCTGCCGCTCGGCCGGGACCGGCGCCCCAGCGCCGCAGCCCGGACGAAGCGGCAGACCAGCGTGTTCGATTGTTGGGCAGCGAGCGGTGTGCCTGGTCGCACGCGAGAACATCAGCTTGGGAAGCTAAGGGCGTTTACAGGAGGTCGCCGAATCGACCTGTGGCGATGCCTTGTCGGAGCCTGAGTCTCCGCCAGCCTGCTCCCCGCTGTTCCCCGTGGTTCCCCGCCCGATCTGGCACGGGTCTGGCACGGCTGCGTCGCCAAGCAGTGCGGCAAGTTCCCTTAGGTCGTTCGCGACCATGACTTGAGCGAGGCGTCCGGCGATGGCCACGACCTCTGGCCAGGCAGATGCCCGGAGATACTCCGCGTCGGTGTCGTGGGGCGCCTCGGCCGCCGCGGCGTTGAGCGCGGCACCGAGCTCTCTCATCAGGACGACCTCTTCGTCACTTCGTAGGCTGACGCCGAGGTACCGCTCTGGCTCGTCGGCGTCGCAGAAGTCGTCGAAGAGTGTGTGGAAGACGTGGTCCAGATCTTCGAATGCCGACGGATCGAGCCAGACGTCTCGCTGCCAGGGTGGATTGGCCAAGGCCAGCACAACGGGTACGACGTGGACTCGGTGGTTCGCTATGAGTCGGGCGGCTTCGGTCACGAGTCCGAGCGTAGCGACCACTGCTGATGAGGCTCCGGCGCTCTCGGAGCACCGCTTTAGGAGTTCGATCACTGCACGATGCGAAGTGCAGAAACGAGGCCCGCCGGTCACTCACACATCCGGCTCCAGCCACCGCCGTGTGCCGTCGTTCGCCGTCGTTGATGTCAGTTGGTGATGTCAGAGCGGCGGACGGTCTATGCGCTGACAGACAGCTCTCGTGCGCGCTCGCGAGCTTGGGATCTCGAGGGGTGCTCGACGCTCGTGCAGCTTGCCACTGGCTCGACTCATCGGCGTATGTCCAGAACTGACACGACGTCAAGCTCGCGCGACAAAGCGACTGGTCAAGGGCTGATCCAGGGGCTGAGGCCGTGTCGAGCCTAGACGCTCAAGGGCGATCGACATGAATCTGTGCCGTTCAGTACCGATGAAGTGGTTTCCCTGGCCCTCCCGAAGCGTTGAAGATGAGGGAGTATGGGCAGAGCCCAAGGCGCTAGGGGATGGAGCCCAAAATGGCAGACCGAAGCACCATTGAGTGGACTGAGGCCACATGGAACCCAACTACGGGGTGTGACCGCATTTCTAAGGGCTGCGATAACTGTTATGCACTGGTGCTAGCGAAGCGACTGAAGGCGATGGGGTCTCCGAAGTATCAAGTCGATGGAGATCCGCGAACCTCGGGGCCAGGTTTCGGGCTTGCTATCCATCCAGACTCGTTGAGGCTTCCGTACACCTGGAAGTCACCGAGAGTGGTGTTTGTTAATTCAATGTCCGACCTTTTCCATGCGCGAGTTCCGGTTTCCTACATCAAGGACATCTTTGATGTAATGCGCAAAACTCCACAGCATACATATCAGATTCTAACGAAGCGATCCCGGCGAATGCGGAATGTCGCCGATCAAATCGACTGGCCTGAGAACGTCTGGATGGGAGTAACTGTTGAATCTCCCGAATTCAAGGCCAGAATCGATGAATTGAGAGAGACTCCGGCGTCTGTTCGCTTCCTATCGTGCGAGCCCCTGATCGGAAATCTCGGCACAGTTGATCTAAGCGATATCGACTGGGTCATCGCCGGAGGGGAATCAGGAAAGGGGCACCGTCCCATTAATGAAGGCTGGGTGACCTCATTGCGGGATCAGTGCTCTGAGGCCGACGTTCCGTTCTTCTTTAAGCAGTGGGGAGGGTCAACGCCTAAAGCGGGAGGAAGGATGTTGCAGGGACGCACCTGGGACGAGTACCCGAAAGCCAAGTCCCGCGCTGGCGTGTGAGGTCAGGGGAACGTGATCCAGGTGCCATCGGGGAAGCCACTCCGGCCTGGTCGCTGAACCTGGATAATCCCCTCTCTCTCCAACGGTGTCAGGACGGGCCTGCGCAGGTGCGTCTTCTTGTACGGCGTGTGGATCAAGGTGAACTGTTCCACGGCCGTGATCGAAACTCGTCGTCCGCTGTACTGGGCGAGAAGTGCTCGTCGCAATGGGTCAGTGTCCACGGACGAGTCGGTGAACAGCACGTCCTGGCCGGCCAACCGGTCAGAGAACCTGAAGCCGCCTCCAGGGTCGACCTTCCACATAGCCTCCTTCATCAGCTCAACGCCTTTGATGTCGCGAGTCCCATGGAAGAGGTAGTAGCCGATGTGCCCAGTTCGATTGATCATGGCAAAGGACTGCACGTAAGGGAATTTACAGACGTCCGTGAGTTGCCGCTCGTAAAGATCGTGCAGGAATTGCTGGCGGCTTACACTGGGCGGGAGGCTTCCGACCTGCTTGTATTCGCTTGTGCCGAAGAGATCTTCTAGGTGGTGATCTACGTTCCTTGCAGTGGCGAACCGATTAACGTGATCGACCATATAGTTCACGAAGAGCTCGCAGCTGGCGAACGAGAGCAGCTCTGCGAGAATGCTCATGGGGAGCCCTGAGAAGCCGAACGGATCGACAAAGGCGAAAGTCGGTGCGAGGCGACGCTTCTGGTTGCGAAGGTGATCTATCAGGCTTGTCGCTGTCTCGGAAAACTCCGAGTTAACCAGCTGCACTTTAACATTCTTCGGCCAGGGCTGGTTCGCCTCTTTGTATCCTTCGATTTGCTGAGTGAGACTCTCGAAGCGATCTTTCTTTGATTCACAGAAAAAGAAAAGAAACTCACACTTCATCTTGTCGAAGTAGCTATGAGAAAGCAGTGTTTCAAGTGCGATAAGCGGCGATCCCGGCTCTCCGGATTGGTAGCGCCCCGGGCCTGCGAAACCATCCAGGAAAACGATCCTGCCGTTGTAGGTGGACAGGACAGGAAACCAACCGCCTAGATACGACTTCAAAAGGTCGTGCTTAGCTTTGGTGTGCGGGTCAAGCTGCCACACGGTAGTCCTCGGTGCTGCCACGTGTCCCCCTCGGCGCAGTCGACATGCTCGGCAGCAGTATGGTTCCGACCCGCACCCAAACGCACGCCATATGTCAAAAAACGTCGACTCGGGCGGCGAATTCGCCCGAACGTTCGAATTTAGGTCGGCGGAGCGGGTTTGGCCGGTGTCCTGCCCGGTTTGGGGTCGAGCATGATCAGGGGGCCGTACGCTGGCCGGCAACTCGGGCAGGCTGTGATCCTGCCCGGAATTTGAACGAGTGGCCCCCTGGTCTTGCTCGACGCGGGACCCGAACCGGGGAGGTGGCTAAAGCCGTGGAGCCGACCGCCCCAGCCACAGCGGACTGTTCTGTTACCCCACCATGGTGCTCGCTTCAGCCGCGCGACCGGCGTAGCCGGGGAGCGCGCGGCGAGCGGAGCGAGCCGCCTTGATGACGTAGAGAAAGTCTGAGCCAACTCGGGCTCAGCTACAGCCTGAACGAGAGCTCCAGCTCGTCGCCTGGGAGGTGGAACTCCTCCAGGGCGAGGGGCTTGTCGGGCTCGGTCAGCGTCACGCGGATGATGTGGAGCAGTGGGATGCCGTCCGTTAGGCGTAGTGCCTGGGCCTGGTCTGGCAACGGCATGCGGGTGCGGACGTACTCCGTGAAGTGGAGTTCGTGGCCCAGATCGGCGAGCGCGGTGTAGAGCTCCGGCGCTGGCGGTGGGGCCTCCTCCTCGTACTTGGTGTCGATCAGTACCGAGAACGGAATGTACGTGCGGTGCAGTTGGCGGAGGCGGCCGTTGTCCGCGGTCTGTAGGGCGTCGTACGTGTACATCGGCTCGCCCGGCGGGATGCGGAGCAGGTCCGCGAGCGCGAGCGGGGCGTCGGTGCGGGTGGCTACCGGCGCCTCGGCGTCTGCCCAACGGATGCCGTCCGCCTCGACGTACCGGTCCTCTGGAGTCCGGCGTACGCCGCGCGGGCGAGTGTGGCTGGGGCGGTTGTGCGGGGAGCGAGCGAAAGTGCCTCGGCCCATGATCGCCTCGACCAGACCTGACGCCCGCAGCTCGCTGAGCCCCTGACGGACTGTGGGACGCGTCACGCTGAACTGCTTTGCGAGCGACTCCTCGGACGGGAGTGGTTGGCCGGCGGGAAAGGTGCCGTCCAAGATGCCTTCGCGCAGGTAGTTGGCGATCTGCCGGTACTTCGGCTGCGTGTTCTTCGGCGGCATGCAGGCCCTCCGTGGCCGTGGCCTCTTCGGCTGTCCGGGAACGCGGACAGCTTGCCTGCGTTCCCGGACAGCATCGCTCATCGCCAAGGCGGTTGACAACCCGTACTACGGGTGGTCAGTCTTGTATCCGCAACCCGTACTACGGGTTGTCTAGCAGCCCGAAGGACTCGCCTTCGGGTGACCTGAGATGAGGAGACCGAACAGTGGCAAGCCTTCCGATCGACACCGCGAAGTTCACGGGGATCATCTGCGCCGTTCCCCCGGCTCCGCGAGTCGCCAACCGAGAGACCGGTCAGCTCCGCGTGGACCGCGAGACCGGCAAGACCATGTACCAGGTCGGCCTCTGCCTGATGGCGGGCGCGTCGGCCGACGTCGTGAACGTGAGCGTGGCCGGTGAGCCGGCCGGTGTGCAGCTCGGCATGCCCGTGGCTGTGCGGGACCTGGTCGCGACGCCCTGGGAGAACGAAGGTCGGCATGGGATCGCGTTCCGGGCGGCGGAGATCCGGCCCCTGAACGCCCCCGCCGCCTCGGCGGGTAAGGGGGCCGGACAGTGAGTGAGCTGGCCTCCGCCGCTTCGGCCGGTGCGCACTGGCCGAGTTGGGTCCTGGTGGTGGCCGCAGTGCTGGTGTCGGGTCTGCTTCTCGCAGGCCCGGCCCTGCGCCGCCGCTATCCCGTCGCCTGGTGGCTGTTATGCGGGTTCCCGTTCGTGGCCTTCCGGGTCGTGCAGACCTGGCGGCCCCTGATGGCCGGGTGCGGGCTCGCCGTGAGCCGTCGGCCGGCGCTGACCGTGGTGTCCGGGCTCGTCGGAAAAGGGGCGCCTCCGTCGCAGCCGCGGGTTCCGCGGCGGGGACTCATACGCCCGACCTCCGGCGGCTTCGTACTGCTGGTGCGATTACTGCCGGGCCAGGTGCCCGAGCATTTCGTCAAGGCGGCTCCCGCCATGGCGGAGAACTGGCAGGTGCACGCGGTCCGCGTGACCTCCTGGAAGCCAGGGGTCGTACGGATCGTCGCCTCGGCGGCCGACCCGTTGGCCGATCCGCGGATACCGAAGCAGCGCGGGCCCGGTCGCCTGCTCCGGGTGACCGTGGGTGCCCTGGAGACCGGCGCCGCGTGGATCGTCGACCTGCGGCGCATCCCGCACTGGCTGATCGTCGGGGCCACTCGCTCCGGCAAGTCGACTCTGATCAACGCACTCGTGGCGGGGCTCGCTCCGCAGTCCGTCGCCCTCCTTGGGATCGACTGCAAGGGCGGCATGGAACTGTCCCTCTACGAGCCACGGTTGTCCGCGCTCGCGACGAACCGGGAACAGGCCGTCCGGCTGCTGGCCGCTCTCGTCGACCTGACGCTCGACCGTATGACCCTCTGCCGGGCGGCTCGCGTCCGGAACATCTGGGGCCTGGCGGACAAGGAACGGCCGGTCCCCATCGTCGTGATCGTCGACGAGATCGCGGAACTCTTCCTCGTCGCAAGCCGGAGCGAGAAGGACGAAGCGCATGCGGCCGGTACCGCGCTGATCCGGCTGGCCCAACTCGGCGCGGCACTCGGAGTGTTCCTCGTCGTGGCCGGCCAGCGCGTTGGGTCCGATCTCGGGCCCGGTGTGACCGCCCTGCGGGCCCAGTTGGGCGGGCGAGTGTGTCATCGGGTCGCCGATCCCGGCACGGCAGAGATGGCGCTCGGTGATCTCAACCCCGACGCCCTGAAAGCGGCGCAGGCCATCGCTCCGGAGCAGGCCGGTACGGCCGTGCTCGCGTCCGGCGACGGCTGGGAACGCGCCCGGTCCCACCTGATCACGGAAGCGGAGGCGGAAGCCGTCGCCGCCGAGTACGCGCACCTGACTCCCGTCCTGTCCGAGCTGCACGTCGAAGCGCTGTGAGAGGGGCCTGTCGTGCTGGTGTCCATGTCGGCCGTGCTGCTGCTCGGCCTGGTGATCTGGTTCCTCCTGCGCATCCGCTACCTGCGCTGGGCCGACACGCTGCTCTGCGGCGCCTTCGGCTTCCTGCTCGCGCGGACCGTGGCCGCGCCCGTGGTTCAGGGCCTCCTCGACGGCGTGAACGGCTTCCTCGGTCAGTTCCGATTCTGACCCGCCCAACCACTCACCCGATAAGGGGACTTGCTGTGTCCGACTACGTCATCCGCTCCGGTGACCGTGCCGCCTTCCTGGCCGGTCCGCGGGAGCTGGTCGACTTCCTGACCGCCAATCCGACCGTCGTCGTGCCGCGTCACGCGTCCGTCGCCGTCCTGGTCGACGCCTCCGGCTCCATCGCTCGCCGCGACGGCGTGGAGTTCGTCGCCGTCCCGCTCGGGGTGCCGGCGGCAGACATCGGAGAGGGCTACTTCAACGCGTGGCTCGACTTCGGGCCGATCTCGTACGGCGTCATCGCGGTCCCTCCCCAGGAACGGCAGTGATCGCCCGTACGACGGGCTCCCGACGGGGCGCGAAGTCGCCAAACCCGACCCCGTCAGGAACCCACTCCATCCGCCACGTGAGCAGTGAAAGGAGTACTCACACTTTGTCCACCGCGCATCTTTCGCGCAAATCCCTGCCGCTTGAGTGCGATCTCAGGCAGCGTGACGCACAGGTCGCCACCTGCGCCGGACGGGAACAAATCGTCCTCGTCCAACTCGATGGCACTGAGCAGTGGCTGTGTCCCGCGCACGCAGCTGCGGTGTGGCTCACGGACCCGACCCTTCGCTTCAGCGCCAAGACTCGGCCGGAGGGAATCTCGGCTGTGATGGGGCAGGCGTTCGGGGACGGGGGCGGTCGCCGATGACCACTGTCCTTCCACTGAGCGTTGCCGCGCTCGTCGCCAGGTCGTCGGAGCCGGAGTTCGCGGCCTGGCGGCGGAACATCGTCCGCCTCGGCGGCTGCACCAACCCGATTCACCTGGTCGGTGCGGCAACCGTCTACGACACGACGAGCGGAGCCGCCCTACTCTCCTACGGCTCGGATGCCTACGGCGGCCGCCTGCTCGTCGCGTGCGGCAACCGGCGGGCGGCAGTCTGCCCGGCCTGCTCGGCGCTGTATCGGGCGGACACATACCAACTCGTCCGGGCCGGTCTCGTCGGAGGAAAGAGCGTCCCGGAGGCGGTGAGCAACTACCCGCGCGTGTTTGCCACGCTCACCGCCCCCGGGTTCGGGCCCGTGCACACCCGCCGTGAGCGGGATGGACGTGCGGCGGCTTGTCGACCTCGGCGGGCCGGGGAGCTCTGCCCACACGGGACGTCGACTGGATGCGGGGAACGGCACTCGGCGGATGACCCTCGGCTCGGGGAGCCGCTCTGCGCGCGGTGCTACGACTACGCGGGTGCCGTCCTCTGGCACGCGTTCGCCGGTCGACTCTGGCACCGGTTCGGGCTGGAGTTACGGCGGGAGGTCGCCCGGCGAGTCGGACTGCCCCGTACCGACTTCGGGGAACTCGCCCGATTGTCGTACGCGAAAGTCGCCGAGTACCAGCGGCGCGGCCTCGTCCACTTCCACGCCGTGATCCGTCTCGACGGGCCGGATGGACCCGACTCGGAACCGCCCGAATGGGCGACCGTTCGGCTCCTGGTCGACTCCGTGCGGGGTGCGATCGGGCGCGTGCAGTTGATCGCTCCTGGCACCGGGGTCATCGGGCCGCGGGTGTTGCAGTTCGGGGCTCAGGTCGACGCGCGACCGGTCGTGTCATACCGGAGCGGTGTGGGGGAGCGGCCTGCTTCTCCTGGCGCCGTAGCGGGATACATCGCCAAGTACGCCACCAAGGGAGCGGAGTCCGCCGGCGCCGTGGACGGCCGTATCCGCAGTGCTCGGGACATGGTCCTTCTGCCGGTTCGCGCGCATGTGCTCCGCATGATCGCCACGAGTTGGTGGCTGGGCGGGCTACCGGAGTTCGAAGCGCTCGGGCTGCGCCGCTGGGCGCACATGCTCGGCTACGGCGGTCACTTCTCCACCAAGTCCCGGCGCTACTCGACCACGTTGACCGCGCTGCGGCAGGCGCGCACTGACCATCGGGCGGAGCAGCAGCGGGCCGCCCTGGGCCTGGTCGACGTGCCTGCGGTCACGGTTGGCCGGTGGCGCTATGCCGGGCGTGGCTACTCGCCGGATGCCGCGCTCCTGGCGGCTTCGGTACGGGAGGGCGGTACTTCCCATGGCTCGTGACAACGGTCGGAGGGCTGCCGAGTTGCTCACCGTTCGGCAGGTCCTCGACGAGCTGGGCGGCATCTCGCGGCGCACCTTCTACCGCTGGCGGGAGCTGCGCCTCGCACCCGCGTGCATACGGCTGCCGAACGGGGAGCTGCGGGTTCGGCGTGACGTGTTCGATCACTGGCTCGAAGAACGGGCGGAGGAGGCTGCGCGGTGAAGTCGTACAAGGTCGTCATCTGGAAGCTCAGCATCAACCGCTCAGCGAAGAAGCCGACTTACCTTGTTCGGTGGTCAGTGGACGGCGCGCCGTTCCACGAGTCTCACAAGACGAAGGCGCTGGCGGACCGCTTCCGGGCCAAGCTGTTGCGTGCTGCCGACAAGGGCGAGCCCTTCGACACGGTGACCGGGTTGCCGGACTCGCTGCGGAGTGGAAAGGCGGCGCTCTCGTTCCTCGACCTGGCGGTCAAGTACGTGGACGCACGGTGGGCGGAAGCATCCGCCAAGCAGCGGGACAGCGTGACCGATGCCCTGGCCACGGTTGTTCCCGCCCTGGTCAAGCCGGGGCGGGGGCGTCCCGCTCCAGAGTTGCTGCGTCGCGCCCTGCGGTCGTATGTCCTGCCGGTACCCCGTAGGGAACGGGAGCGGCCGGAGGAGATCGCTGCGGCGGTCCGGTGGATCGAAAAGGCGTCCCTTCCGGTGGGGGAGCTGCAAGAGATCGCCCGTGCCCACGAGGTGATCGAGGCGCTGAGCCGGAGGCTCGACGGCAAGCCGGCGGCGACGCAGACGTATCGGCGACGGCGGGCGGTGGTCTTCAACGTCCTTGAGTACGCGGTCGAACTTGACTACCTGCCGTCCAATCCCCTGAGCCGGGTGCGGCGCAAGCGGGGAAAGCGGCCGGTGCAGGAAGTCGACCGCCGGGTGGTGGTCAACCCTCGGCAGGCTCGGGAGCTGCTCACCGCGCTCACGTACGTGGGCGGCTACGACCGGGCTGGTGGTCGGCGACTCCGGGCCTTTTTCGGCTGCCTGTACTACGCCGCCATGCGGCCGGGGGAGGCGCTCGGGCTCCGCCGCTCCGACTGCACGCTCCCGGCTACCGGCTGGGGTCGCATCGAGCTGGTGGAGACTCGGCCCACGGCGGGGAAGGCGTGGACCGACTCCGGTGAGGCGCATGACCGGCGGGGGTTGAAGCAGCGGGCCGAGGGAGAGGTGCGCATCGTGCCGATCCCGCCGCCGCTGGTGCGGCTGCTGCGCGAGCACCTGAAGGAGTTCGGCACAGCGGACGACGGGCGGCTGTTCTTCAGCGAGCGGGGGAACGTGATCGCCGCCTCGTCCTACTCGCGAGCGTGGAAGCAGGCTCGCGAGCTGGCGCTGCTGCCGCATCAGGTGTCGTCGGTCCTGGCCTTCCGGCCGTACGACCTCCGTCACGCGGGAGTCTCCCAGTGGCTCAACTCCGGGGTGCCGGCGCCGGAGGTCGCCGCTCGTGCCGGTCACTCGGTGGACGTCCTGCTCAAGATCTACGCCAAGTGCATCGATGGCCAGGAAGCGGCGATGAACGACCGGATCATGCGGGGCCTGGGGGAGGAGGACGAAGCGCCTGACTGACGCGAATGCGTGACCGATATAAGGGAGCCCCGGGCCGGGAAGGTCCGGGGCTCTCGTGCGCCCGTCCACGTATAGTCCACAGGGCTGCGCTCAGCGGGCGGGAGAACGGTTGCTGACCTGCGGAAAGATCCGCCAAGATCATTACGTCGCCATTACGTGATCAGTGGCAAACAGCTGCTTTCGGCGGCATCTGCCTGCGCACAGACACTAGACATGCGAAGACCCCGGCCTCAGCGTTTCCGCTGGTGTCGGGGTCTTTGGGCACCTCGTACAAGGTGCCCCCGGCAGGATTCGAACCTGCGCACACGGCTCCGGAGGCCGTCGGATTCCCGCGCGTTTTCGCAGGTCAGGCGCTGACCTGACAGATCGTCAGGCCCGCGGTCCCGCGCATGTCCCGCGAGAATGAAATAACCCATTCGCTCGACTTGTCTGGATCATTCCCTGGTGTGGTCGATCCATACAGCATGACGAAGGTCACGGCTTCCTCGGACAGGCGTAGGGGTAAACGGTGCGCCTCCCGATCGGACATGGAGGCTGTCCGGGGTGCGTGGACAGGCCAGGCGAGCCGGTTGTGCGTCGAGGTGGGGGTGCTCCCGTGTGGAAGGGGTGTGGTGCAGGCGGCCCTCATGGTGACGAGGCCATGCGGCAAGATGAGGATATGACGAATCGCGGTGTGCGCTGGCTGGTGGAGTCCGAGTGGCAGTACAGCGTCACCTTCGCCCGCGGGATCACGCCGGACGAGTTGGCTGTGCGGCTCGGCGCTTCACCGGCAGGTGTTAAGCCCCTGGCGACCGCCTGGGAAGCCGTCGGGCTTCTTACCGATGCAGATGTAGGCGTCGCGCGGGTAGGGGAAGCGCAGGGGTGGGCGTTCGCCGCCGAATACGGGGAAGCCCCCGGGGCCAGGCACGACGTCCTCAAGAGGATTTCGCGCAACGGTGTCGAGGCGGTGAATCTTGATCCCCAGGCATTCCACCCGCCTCCCTTCTTCTCCTACGCCGCCGACAGCGAGTTGCTGTGCTCGTTCGGTCTTGGCGAGGAACGGAGGCGCTGGGGGTCCCAGCCGGATCTTCTCCAGGAGGAGCTGGAAGCGGCGGGCATCATTCTTCCGACGGGCGATTACCTTAAGGTGAGCGGCGCGCGGCACAGTCTGCGGATCGCCATGTCGCTAGGTGTGATCGAGAAACATTTCGGTATCTCATTGCCACGCGATCTGCTGGAGGACGGCAGGCTTCCGCTGGTAGTAGTCAGCGGTACCCCCTCCCTTGACGCGCTGAGCGACGACGTTTGAATACATGAGTGAGGGGGGTGGAGTCCGGGCGGACGCCACCCCCCCTCATGTGTCACGAGCTGCTGCCCCCAATTCCCAACCGGGGCAATTCTTGTCCACCAGCTCCGGAAGATCCCTCAATGACCTTCCGACCCGGCGAATACGGCTAGGGGTTCGTGCGCTGGAAGGTGCACGTGGTGTCTGCCGATGTGCAGTGGTCGAACCCCGGCGTGGCTAGCCAGAACGGGTCATCTCCGAGCATCCGGTTGTACCAGACGAAGCCCCCGGTGCGACCGAATGGCGCCAGGGCGCCGGTGTTCTGGGCCAACGGGATGCTGGCGCGGCCGCACTTCTCCGACCAGTTGGGCAGGGGGTGGTTGTCGTCGTAGTACAGCGTCCAGGTGGTGTCGTTCAGCGGTGTTGCGTAGTACTGCGCACACTGGTCGCCAGAGGTGACTCCGTTGGCCGGTACACCACCGCTCTCGTTCGTGGTGGCGAAGGCGTACTCGTCGCAGCTGGCGTCTGGAGTCTCGGTACGCCCCTGCCAGCTGTCGGGGCACACCACCTCCCGGTTGTCGCTTTGCCCGTCCGTCAGGTAATGCAGAGGCGTGTTGTGCGCCCTACTGCCGAAATGATTGCTGTTCTTTTCTTTCATGAGCCAGTAATAAGCGCCGGCTGCCGGGTAGCGATCGGTGTTCACAGTGAACGTCGGGGTATAGGTGGGGAAGACACATCCCGCGTTCGCGGCGCCTTTGGTCATGTCATCACAGCGGACGTCCAGATCCCCGATGGTGTTTCCGAGGTCGGCCTCGTCCGATACTTCCGGGAGTTCCGAGATGCTCCCCGTGATACTCCACCCGAGGGTGATCCTTTCCTTGCCGGTGCCGTTCCACAGGGTCTGGAAGGAGACGCTTCCGACGTGGCCATCCTCCGGGCCGGCCCATGTCAGAGGTCCGTCCGTCTGTTGCTGGGACTGCGTGCAGTCGGAACAGTCCGATGCCGCGTTCCAGCGCAGTGTCACCGCACCCAGGGTGGGGTCTATCTCGGTAGGCACGAGGGAAAGAGTCTGGTCGAACTCTCCGAGGTTGTTGTAGAGCTTGATCTCCTGTTGCATCGCAAAGTGCGCGGTGCCGACCACTTTCTCATCCACGAGGAAGGTCACATTGAGCGGAGACAAGGCTTTCAGGCAGGCATCCGTGCGTGTGTACCAGTCGTGGCCGGCGCTCTGGGTGTCGCACCAGGGGACGATCGAGTTGGCATCGGCCGCGGTCAGGGCCTTTGTCATCTGCTTACCGAGCTGGGATGTTCTCGATTGCGCCTTGCCGACGTTCACGCAGATCGTGCCGCCGCTCGTCCCTGAGGGAGAGCACGTCGTGTTGTCTGCGATGCCCGACGCGCTGCTCAGGGCAGCTGCCGCAGAGGGCAGCCCGCTGTTGCGGTGGGCTTCCTCGACGTCGCCCTCCCAACTGGGCATCGGCGCGCTGTCATCGGGATTGGGGAAGGTGATGCTCGGCATGTTGCTGTAGTCGCCGGGCACGAACGCGACGGCATCATAGGCGACATCCTTGTCGGCGGCACCGTCCGATGTGGAGTTGGTCAGCTGAACCTCGGGGGCCTGGTTCTTGAAGTTGTAGGCGCCGAGGGAGACCCAGGCGTTGTTCTGGGAGTTCTGATCGATGGTTTTGGTCACTGTGCCGAAGGGGGTGATGACCTTGTAGGTGGCGTTGGTGACCTGCGCTCCGGTATCCGGGATGTGTACGTAGACCTTTGCCTGACCACCAGAGACGGCCGAGTTCAGCTTCCAGTCGCCGAGGATGGTCATGCGTCCGCCGTCGCCGCCGAGATGGGCGGCGTCGCGTGCGTGCGTGAACCAGAAGTGGCCGTTGTAGCCGCCGCCGATCTGGTGCAGGTCAGCCTTCGCGTCGTACTGCCCAAGGCCCACCCCGGTGGCGTTGGGGTCCGCGTAGAAGGTGAACTGGAACGAGCCGTCGGTCGTAGTGATGCCGCAGTCGCTCCAGGTATCGGTTCCTTGCGGCACTGACTCGACGATCTTCGCCCCTGAGGGCTCGCCGGTGCACACGGGTGTGCCGTACTGCAGTCGGTAGCCACGGCCGGGTTCGCTGACCAGGGTCAGGTATTTGATGTGTTCGTTGCCGCAGCTGGTGGCGCAGTCGGACTTCCAGGTGACGTTGGATTCGTGCCACCAATACTGGGCGTAGCATGCGGCGTCGGGGCAGTCGGGCGGGTTGGCCGTGTCGCAGCTGTTCTTGGTGTTGCAGAACGCGTCGAGTGCCGGTGAGACGTGCGCTCGGCGGTATTTCCCGCTGGATGGGTCGATGACGGTTCCGGTGGTGCCGTTCCAGGTGGCGGGGTAGAAGCCGGCGGAGGAGAAGCCGGACTCGCCGGGCCAGTCCTGGCGGCCGGAGGTGGCGTAGGAGTGGCCGGTGTCCTGGGACCAGGCGGCCCAGCCCATCACCTTCTCCTCGTAGGGCCAGTTTTGGGGATGCGCGGCGTCCTTTGCGGCCAGCGGGTCGAGGTCGGTGTTCACGAAGGCCAGCCGGGAGGCGGGGTAGACGGGGTTGGCGGGGTTGTTGTACCAGCCCAGGCCCCAGTTGCCGTTGGTGGCCTCGTCGGCCTTCTTGTTGAAGCCGAGGTTGTAGTTCCACACGGCGGTGAACCAGTTCTCGGGCTTGGCCGGGTCGTCGTTGTTGACGGTGATCGTCTGGCCGGACTGGTGCACCTCGTTCCACTTGTCGGCGAGGATGTAGAGCGAGGCGGCGATGTTGGTGGTGTAGTCGATGGCGATCGCGCGTTGCGTGGTGACGTCCTTGGACGTCTCACCCGGCTTCTCGTGTCCGGCCTTGCGCATGCCGTCGGTGACCTGGCCGACGCCGTAGCCGCAGTCGGACTTGTCCCAGTGGATGGTCCAGAAGTCGGCGAGGGATCCGCCGGTCTGGTGGCCGTAGTAGCCGTCGACGGCCGCGAGCGGGCTGCCCATCTGGCCGGGGATGGAGCCGGACTCGGCCTGCCACAGGTTTGACTCCTGGGCGAGGATTCCCAGTTGGACCTGGGCTGGAATGCGTCCGCCACCGGTCAGTGTCGGCACGGGGAACATGCCCTGGGGGTCGATGGTGCCGAGCCCGGTCTGCGTGCGCCAGCCGCCCTGGGTGAGGTAGCCGGAGCGCAGGTCTCCCCGGACGGCCATGTCCACGGCCCACTCGACCTGGTTCGGGGTCGGCTGGAGGGCCTGGGTCTTGACATCATTGCGGGGCACGGAGCACCAGGCATCGGTGTCGACGGGGTCGTGTGTCCTGGTGTCGTCGTCAGCCGTGGTCATCGTGCTCGTGGTCGACAGCTGCGGCTTCGATGAGCCGGTCAGCGCCGGCGACGGCCTGTCGCCAGCGGTGCTGCCGGGCTCGGCGGTCTGCTGTTGCGTGTGTCGGCCCGTGCCCGGAACCGTGTCCGTGACGGTCAGTGCGTGACTGCTGTGGCCCGCCGTCGTCTCGGCCGCGGGTTCCTCGGTCGTGGTGCCGGTGAAGCCGCGGCCGGCGTTCTTGATGTTGTCGACGCCCGCCTGCACGGCGGGGGAGACCACCGGGTCGACCGCCAGGCGTCCGCGGGTGGAGAGCTCCGCGTCGGGCGAGACGTTCAGTGACTTGATGCCGCTGGCCGTGAAGCCTCGGCCGTGGGCGGCCTTGCCCTGGAGGTAGACCTTGCCGTCCGTGCCCTGGCTCAGGTTCATCGCGGTGAGCTTGCCGCTCGCGACGGTCGTCTTCTTGCCGTGCGCGTATGTCTGTACGTTGGCGTCGGTGTCGCCGGTGCGGTCGATGTAGCTGACCGTGCCATCGCCGGTCACGTGGATGTCGTACGGAGCGTGTTTCGTGGTGGCGAGCTGGGTTGTCCTGCCCTTGGGGCCGACGTGGACGAGCCGGTTTCCGGCGGCGGCTATCACACCGTCCTTGGTGGGGACAGCGGAGGTTATCTCGCCCTTCGCGGTGGTGTCAGCGACCGTGGCACCCTTCGTGTCCACGATGACCAGGCGCGTCTTGGTGTCGCGCAGTGCGGTGAAGACGGCGGTGTGCGTGGCCGGGCTGCAGGTGGGGTCGAAGTAGGCCAGGGACGCGGTGAACGGCAGCTTGGTGACGCTGCCGTCGTCCAGGTTCACGATCGCGGTGAACGCGCCGCCCATCATCAGATCGGGCTTGTTGGTGAAGGTGCGGGGAGCGTAGACGACGGCCGCGTGATGGTCGTCTATGACGCACTGGTTGCCGACCCAGGTGTCGGCCGGAAGCTGGGGCTCACTCAGCACGGCAGCCGTCTTCCAGCTGTAGCCGTTCCTGCTGTCGGCGACCAGGAGATGGAAGCCGTCGCTGTCGGCGGCGGCCGTCACGGCCCGGTCCGCGGAGGTCTTCCAGCCCTTCCCGAGAACAGTGTCACGATCCTTCAGGGGGACCGCCGACGCGGACTTCTTCTCCGGTGTGACGGCCTGCTTCTGCGTCGACTTCTCCGGCGGGTTCGGTATCGCCGCTTGTGCAGCGCTCGCGGTGAAGGTGGAGGCGATCAACGCGGTTGCTGCAGTGATGACCAGTGCGGATGACTGTTTCCTCCTCCTTCTTCTCTGTGATGGGTAGCGCATAATCTGGTGAGTCGTCCTTTCAGTAAGTGGTCAGCCTGCTGATGCGGTTGTTAGCTTCTGCGGAATGAGTCAGTAGCCACGGCGGCCTGCGTCCGCTGCCATCTGCCCGGCGTGCGAGCCAAGCGACCCTGATCTGCGGATCCGGCCTCGACGCAGCCCTCGCCAGCATCTTCAGTGCGCATCGATGTAGATCCCTGGTTGCTGCGGAATGGGTTCGAGGTGTGGTCGCCTACCGCGCCGGCCTGGCGTTTGACGCCGAGGGCGGGAATGCCTTGGATGCGAGACCTGTCTGAGGCGCTCCAGTGGACACCGTTGCCGGTGCTGACATCGATGTCGTAATTGACAGGCTCATCGGAATTGTTGTGAACCGTGACGGTAGTGAACACGCCGTCGCCACTTGCGTGTTGCCGTAGGACAGGGCCTTGGTCTTGCCGTTCCGCGAGAACGAGGGCTGTCGGCTCCGGCGCCTGAGAAGTTGGAGGCAGCCGAGGACAACGATGCACTCGGCTGCGTGGGTTCCGTTACCGGGCGCGGAACCCCAAAGGGGTGCAGCGTCCGTGGCAGCCCGCACGAGGTGCGAGGCGTGCATGAGGGGTCATTGGGCGTTGCGGAACGGGTCGTCCTTGACGACTTTCAAGCTGATCTTCGAACTCTCCGCCGCTTCCTTGAGGCCGGAGGCTGTGATGTCCGCCTTGGTCGGCCACGTGGTTCCCGGCCAAACGCCGTCGGCCTTCTCGGTCACGGAGAAGGGAGATGTCTGCCGGCTGCCTATGACTGTCACGGTGACTGTGTAAGTCATCCGTTTGTCACCGGTGTTTTGAATGGTCAGCGGTACAACGACCCGTCCCGACTCCAGGCGCGGTGTGTACGCGACGACCTCGCCTCCCACTGCCGTGGCCGCGGCTTTGCCGAACCCGTAGTCACCGGGGCCCGGGACAGCGGTGTTCGTCGGGCTGACGGGATCTCCGCCGGGGGCGGCGGCCGCGCGCTGGGCAGCTGCCTTCTGTGCTGCCTTGCTGAGGTTGTCGGCCGTGTCAGACGGCTTGGGTGCTGCCCCGGCAGCTACCGAGGACCGCAGCGAGGAGGAGGCGTCGGGCTGGTGGCTCGTCTGGGTGCCGCAGGCGGTCAGAGCAAGTGGTGCCATTGCCAAGGCTATTAACAGGAAGTGCGCGGAGACCCGGTTCTTGCCGGGCGGGTGGTCAGTCACAGCTGAACATATACTCGGACGAGAAGTTGATGTACAAGCTGCTGGAGCTCTGGCCCATTTTCGCTGTCACGGGCGCGCAGACGGAACTGGCGACGTTGACGGGCCCGGCGTATTCGCTGAAGTTTCCGGAGTCCGTGTCGCAACCGGTGCCGTCCACCTTGCACACGTGCAGGTACATGTACTGCGACTTCCCGACATTGTTGTCGAGGATCGCGCACCCCTTACCAGCGTTCACATAGGAGTACAGTGTGGCCAGCCGCTGGCTGGGGTCCACACCATCAGGAAGCGGCTCGGCTCGGAACAGCGTGTATCCGGACCCGCAGACGGTAGCCGCCGCGACCGCGGCTTGAGGATCGGCCTGGACAAGAGCTCGCGTGGTCGCATCGGCTCTATGCGAGATGGAAACGGCGGGTTGGTCGACAGCCACCGCTTGGGGCGCGGCCATCGCGCCTAAGGCCAGGACCGCAGCAGTGGTGACAGCACGCAGGCTTGCTCTCAGCTTCGACACGTGTGGTAACCCCCCTAGAAGAGAACGTCGCAGGTGGGTAGATGACGCCTTTCCAGCACGAGCACCCCCCACCGCTGGCAGCGCGATCCAAGCCATTGGCGGAGTGCCGGGACAGGGATCATTGCCCCACCGATCCGCTCACATGTTCGGAACGCCGACGCCAAGGTAGTCACGGCCTGGAACTTTTAAAAGCGACTTACCGTGAGCCTGTGATCGCATGGCCGAAAGTCGTGAATTAAAGCAATCGCCAAGTGAAAGTCTAGAGATGACAGATAAACGGCCAGCAAGTCAATGTTGACCAAATAAATCGCCTAGGAGGCTTCAAGGATGGGTGATCGGTCGCATATCGACGATCTTCACCTGGCGATGCGAGACGGCCCACACCTCCATGGGACGGCTGAAAACAGGAGCCCAACAGATGAGCTGCTGGAGGTCTGCGACGAGCCGGGGCCATTGCGTCCTTGGGCCGCGCGGGGTGGGCGATCTTCTGCCGGCGTTGCCGGTGCCCTTCCAATTGCTGTCGTCAGGCGGCATGGTCGCGTCGGCTGAGGTCGGCGACGGTCGCGCTTGTCCGAACTCCCGTGCACTCGACTATGAACGCGCTGGTCACCCGTGCAGACGACCGCGCTCAGCCTCAGGCCGCTGCCGTCTCCGCCGTCGGAGACGACCTCGAAAACCTGGTCCTTCGTCGCACAGGGCGCGTTCCTCTTCGCGAGAGCGGCCTTCGACGCTTTGACTGCCTTCTTCGCTCCGGCTTCGGCACACCGCAGGAGCCAGGTGGCGTGTAGTTCTGAGTAACTAAACGGGGCTGTGGTCGCGGCTGAAGGACAGCGAAGTTGGCGCGGGCCGCCTCGACGGCCCCGGGATACGCCTCGCGCTTGGCGTGCTCGGCCGGAGCCCGATAGACGCTCGCCATCGAGGGGTTCTGTCTCCTGCGCTTGCCCGTGTACGGGCGCTGCTGGACGAATGCGACCGTGGCGCCCCATCCAGTCTGCAGTTTCTGTCCCTTCCTGGGAAAGCTGCTGGCAGCGCGTTGTGGCCTGGGGCGAGGATCAGCCCCTGCGGGGGCCGTGGGGTGGTGTGCGGCCGGGAGAGCCGGGGCCGGGGAGCTTCGTGGTAGTGCTCGGGTTCTGCTGTGCAGACTGGTCCCGGCGCGGTGGAGCTGTAGCAGCTGCAGTGGTTCGCTTGCCTTCGGGGTTCTCGTCCTGGGGCGTGATGAGTTGGCGTCGCCAGTCGGCGAACCGCTCGCGCAGCACTGCGGCCTCGGCGGCGGTAAGGCCGTAGGCGGCGAACTGCTTATCCGTGTAGCGCTGGATGCGGGCAAGTGAGTCGGCGAACATCTGCGGATCGAAGCCGTCGTCGTTCTGCCCGGCCAGTTCCAGCAGGCGTTCGCGGGTGTATCCGGCCTTGAGAAGGCCGTCGACGTCGATGGCGTCGCGGACCTCGGCCCGGCCGTCCAGTGCGCTGGTCTTCCCTGCTGCGACGTCGTCGGGGTGCAGAACCGGACCGAGTTCGGAGGGCACGGGCGGATGGTTGAGGAACTCGGCGACGAGTTCCACCTTGTTCTGGACGCCGCTGGCGGGGTCGGTGACGTTCAGCCGCGTGTAGGTGTGCTCGGCGTTCTGGTGGGCCAGCTCCACGGTGAAGCCCGCGGCTTCGTAGGCGTCGATGACACGCTCGGTGGCCGCGGGCATTTCGGCGGTGGCCCGGTCGATCGGAGCGAAGAGGTCGACGTCGTCACTGACCCGGCTGACGATCTGGTGCGCCTGGACGGCGTAACCGCCTGCCAGGGCGTAACCGAAATCGTCGGCGAGTGCGTCGAGCCCGATGCGGATCAGCCGGCGGTGCACCTCGTCCACTATGCCGCAGCCGCCGCAGGCGAGAGCTCGGGGAAGCGGGCCTGCCAGGCCACACGTGCCGGGGCCGGCAGGAACAGGTCGCTCCAGTGCCGGCGCAACAGGCCGGCATTGAGGTGCGACTGCAGGTCGGCCGGGGACTGGGCCTCGCGGATCACCCGCTCGTACATGAGGAGCAGGTCGGCCTCGTCGGCGAGGTCGTAGGCGTAGGGCGGGCCCCAGTCGATGTGCCGGGGCAGGGTCACGGTGCCCGAGATCGGCCCGACCAGCTCGTCGAGTGACTCCGGCAGCGCGTAGACCCTGGCTGCGGCGTACCTACTCATACGCCCAGCATGCCGTATCCCGGGGCGCCGTGGTGCCGACACGGGCAAGCACGCCAGCAGTGGGCGTCATGCTGGATGAAACCCTAGGTCACAGCGGTTCCGTGTGCTGATCCGGAAAGTCAAACGGCCCGTTCCTCCGCATGTTTTCCGACCGCGTATGCGCGAAAAAGTGCAGCTCGCAGCCGGTGTCTGCCGGTGTCGGCTCTGCTTTTTGCCGTTCCCGTCCCGTGAATGTTCCGCGCGAGCGATTTCGCGGGATCGGACATTTGGGATTCCATCCGTGTGGTGTCGGAAAACCGCAGGTCGAAGACTCATCGGATCGAGTGGTCACGAGCAGGTAGGCCGTGTGCGTTTTGGCATGCACAAGAAAGGCCCTGACCCGCGTTTCCGCTGGTCAGGGCCTTAATGGGATGTGCCCCCGGCAGGATTCGAACCTGCGCACACGGCTCCGGAGGCCGTTGCTCTATCCCCTGAGCTACGGGGGCGTCTGGCGTTGAGCTGTTGCTCGCGGCGACGGGTAGAACACTACCAGCTCGGTCGGGGTGATCAGGAACGGGTTTCCCGGGGTGCCTTCCCGCGCGGGGTGGAAGTCCGGAAAACCCGGACGCGGTGGCCGGTCCGGACCTACTCTCGAGTTGTGCCAGGGGCGTCGGGCCGGGTGCTTGTTGTGGACGACAACAAGGTCATCCGGCAGCTGATCAGGGTCAATCTCGAACTGGAGGGTCTCGAGGTCGTGACCGCGGCCGATGGTGCCGAGTGTCTGGATGTCGTTCATCAGGTGCAGCCCGATGTGATCACCCTCGACGTCGTCATGCCCCGGCTCGACGGTCTGCGGACCGCTGCCCTGCTCCGTGCCGACCCCCGCACTCACGACCTTCCGCTCGCCATCGTCAGCGCCTGTACCCAGTACGAGGTCGAGACGGGCCTCGACGTCGGCGTCGACGCGTTCCTCGCCAAGCCCTTCGAGCCTGCCGAACTCGTGCGGCTCGTAAGGGATTTGATGGAGCTGCGGCGGCCGGACGGGGTCGAGGAGCGGGAACGCGGGGGAGACGGTGACGAGACCGGCGGTGTGGAGTTCTCGGGGGAGCGGGCCGGGGGGCGCCCCGTCCATCCGCCGCATCAGCCCGTGGGTCCGCACTGATCCCGTAGGGCCGTAAGCCAGTGAGCCCGGAAGTCCGTGGGCCCGGAGTTCGTAAGCCCGTAAACCCGTAAACCCGTAGGTCCGCGAGCCAGGGCGCCCGGGAGTCCGTAAGCCGGTAGGGCCGTGAGCCCGTGAGCCCGCAAGCCGGTGAGCCTGGAAGGCCGGAGGGCCGGAGGGCCGTACGCCCGGAGGGCCGTAGGTCCGTAAGGTGGCCTGGGCTCGGGGGGGGGGGGGGGGGGGGGCCACGGGCAGGGGTCCCAATGGCGGACATCC
>NZ_JBHZAN010000039.1:0-91968 GCF_042754285.1 Streptomyces sp. NPDC059224 | reverse complement strand
CCGGCAGGTCCGGCAGTCCCCATCTCACCCTGAGGACCGGCAGTCCCGGCCACACCCTGAGGACCGGCAGGTCCGGCAGTCCCGGTCTCACCCTGAGGACCGGCAGGTCCGGCAGTCCCCATCTCACCCTGAGGACCGGCAGTCCCGGCCACACCCTGAGGACCGGCAGGTCCGGCAGTCCCGGTCTCACCCTGGGGACCGGCAGGTCCGGCAGTCCCCATCTCACCCTGAGGACCGGCAGTCCCGGCCACACCCTGAGGACCGGCAGGTCCGGCGGTCCCCGTCTCACCCTGGGGACCGGCGGGTCCGGCGGGTCCGGTATCGCCCTGGGGGCCCTGGGGGCCCGGCTCGCCGCACAGCGGCACGGCACTTGAGACTTCGACGTAGCGGGCAGCCACCCAGCCCGAGCGTTCCGCAAGCCTGTACCACGTTGTGTCGCCGTCGACGCTCGTGCCGCGTGACTTGCACCAGATTCCGATCCGCGCGCCCTTGGAGTAATGACCCAGCTCGGCAGAGTGAGCCGTCGCCAGGGCGCGGATACTCAAGCCGTTCCTCGCCGTCACGGTCCCGCGAACCGAGGCCAGGGAGGAGTCCCGCTGCGCCTTCGCGGACGTAACCCCTGACAGTGCGGCGCCTCTTATCCCGTGAGCTGCCGCTACCGACCCTGACAGCCCACAGGACAGACCCAGACTCACCGCTCCCAGAAAAAGCGATGAAACGACAATCCTTCGCATTACGAACCACCACGCCTTCCACCGCGTGTGTGTGATTAGGGAGACGTGAAGAGAAAAGCGTATATACCGCTGAGAACCCCGTTACGACACGACCAGGATCGAACGATTCCTTTCCTGACGCGGTTCGGTTGGAACTGCGACGCCTGCAACTACGGTGCCACGGCGGCGAATTATGAGGCACATCGCCGCGTCGCCCCGGTCGAGAAGGGGTCTGATGCAGGTTCGGCTGACAGGTTCGGTCACGCGGCCTGGAGGGCCGGTGTGGTCATGACGGTCTCGAATTCGACGGGGGTCAGGCGGCCGAGTGCGGCTTGTCTGCGACGGCGGTGGTAGGTCCGTTCGATCCAGGTAACGATCGCGATCCGCAGGTCCTCGCGGGTGGGCCAGTTCCGACGGTCGAGGACGTTCTTCTGCAGCAGGCGGAAGAACGACTCCATGGCCGCGTTGTCGCCGGCTGCTCCGACTCTCCCTGTCGATCCGGCCATCCGGTGGCGGTCGAGCGCCCAGACGAATTCCCGGAAGCGGAATTGCGATCCGCGATCGCTGTGCAGGATGCAGCCGTCGACGTGTTCGCCCCGGGCCACGGCGTTGTCCAGGGCATTCACGGCCAGGCGGGACTTCATCCGCGCGTCGATGGAGTACCCCACGATCCTGTTGCTGAAGGCGTCCTTGATCGCGCAGAGGTACAGCTTTCCTTCGCCGGTGGCGTGTTCGGTGATGTCGGCGAGCCATAGCCGGTTCGGGCCGTCGGCGGTGAAATCTCGGCGGACCAGGTCGTCGTGCACCGGCGGGCCGGCCTTCTTGATCCTGCCGCGCTTCTTGCCGAACACGCTCCACCAGCGGTTGTCCCCTCCCCCAGGAGCCGAAATTCTGGGCCGACATGGAACTCGATCTTTCGGGGGCCACCCTCCTTGACTTCGAGTTCACGGATCGACGCGAGTGCCAGGCCGGTCTCGCAGAGGTGTACATCTCCTGGTGAGTGGCGTGGTCTGCCGGCCCGCGACGAGTACGCTGATCGTTCGTCATCGGACGAGGGAGGCCGGCGTGGACTATGGCGACAAGCTCTTCTGGCTCTCGGTTGTGATCCAACGCAAGTACGCGCAGATCTGCGCCGAGTTCGACCTGACCCCCTCGCAGGCCACGCTGCTCTGCGCACTCAGGAACGAGCCGCGGCAGATGGCTGACCTCGCCGCGTCGTTGGGTATGACCAAGAACGCATTGAGCCAGCTGGTCGATCGCACCGCGCGGCGCGAGTTGGTCGGCCGGGCAAGCTCGGCGCAGGACCGACGGGTCGTCATGCTCAGTGCGACACCCACGGGGAAGGTGCTCGCCGAGGCCGTTTACGCCAAGGTCGCCAAGCGCCTGCCCGAGATCGCGAGGAACCTCGACGCCGACGACCAGCGCGACTTCGAGCGCGTGGCCACCGCCATCGTGGACACCTCGGACCTCTCTTCGCCCACCTCGAACCCATCTGTCACACCGTGAGGTCCGCCACACCCACACCTTGACATAGTTCACGCCGTGAACTAATTTCGTTCATGGCGTGAACTAGTGATGGGTGGCAGCGATGAGCACACAGACGACCGGCACGATCGCGGTCTTCGGCGCGACGGGGCAACAGGGCGGGGCGGTGGTCGACGCGCTGCTGGACCACAAGGCGCGGGTGCGGGCTTTGGTTCGCAACCCGCAGTCCGACCGGGCTCAGGTGCTGGCCGCCCGCGGCGTCGAGCTGGCGGCCATCCGGGTCGGCGACCCGGCGTCGCTGGCCGCCGCGCTGGCGACGGTCAAGGGGTTCTACTTCATGACCCCGGAGGCGAACAGTATCGAAGAGGTCGAGGCGGAGATCCGCATCGGCACCGCGCTCGTCGACGCGGCGGTCGAGGCGGGCGTCCCGCACGTCGTGTTCAACTCGGTGTTCGGAGCGGACCGGGAGTCGGGTGTGCCGCACCACGACTCGAAGCACTGGATCGAGGAGCACCTGAGGAAGTCCGGCTTGAGGGCCGCGATGGTTCGCGCGACCGCCTTCATGGAGAACTTCGCCAGCGTGATGGCACCGAGCCTGGAGCATGGGGAGATCGTGCTGAGGCTGCCGCTGCCGGAGGACGTCGCCCTGAAGATGATCTCGGTCAGGGACATCGGCCGGGTCGCCGCCGCGCTCCTGCTCGACACCGCGGAGGCGCCCGGCGGAGCCGTCGAGCTCGTCGGCGACGAGCTGACGGGCCCCCAGATCGCCGCTGCGTTCGGCGCGCGCGCCGGGCTCCCGGCACGGTACGAGGTCCTCCCGTTGAGCGTGCTTCCCAACGAGCTCGACAAGGCGATGTTCCGCCAGTTCGCGAAGGCGGCGGAATACCCTTCGGACCTCGCGGTGGTGCGCTCGATCGAGCCGGCCATCCTGGACCTGGTCGAGTGGATCCGAGCTACCGGCTGGACCCCGCCCACAAATGTGGCTGGTTCCTGAGCCTCCGGCCGCGATGAACGCCCCGCGATCGTGCCCACGATCTCGGCGCTCTGGGCACGGCAACGCATCCGCCAAGGGTTGAAGTAGTCACGAAGCTCCCGGGGCGTGCCCGAGGCCGACACCGGCACACTGGTGGTCGAGAGGCCGCCGGCGGACGGCGAGGTAAAGATCCACGTCCAGGAGGCCCCGGGCCGCCAACCAAAAGACCTCACCGGCTACGCCCGCGAGGCCGCCGCGCCGAACTCTGGACCCGTAAAGCGGATGGCCGGAACAGGCTTGACCGTGCCGGCCATCCGCAACGGTGCACGGCGCGTCTCTGACCGCCACTGAGAGGGCGTTTCGTTCTGCTGTCTAGTCCCTGAATGCCCGGATTCATTGAGGTTCCAGGTGCCGCGCGAGGTCGGGGTGGATTCCGCGGTCAAGCGGCGTGTCATGAGGTTGATCATTGCGAGGTGGACCATGGCTTCGGAGGGTTGTGGTTGGCCTCGTAGTCGCGGGCCGGCCGCCGGCGGTTCATCAGCCGGCCCAGGGTGCGCTCGACGGTCCAACGACGTGGCAGGACGGTGAAACCTTTGATGGTGGGATCGCGGCGGACGATGTGCATGTCGATGCCGAGGGTCGCGGCGTATTCAACAAGGTGCCGGCGGTAGCCGCCGTCGACCCACGTCTTGCGGACGGTGGGACGCTCGGCAGCCACCTTCTCGATGAGGGCCTGGCCGGCGACGGAGTCCTGCACGCTCGCGGCTGTGACCAGCACCGCCGGCAGCAGGCCGACGGTGTCGATGACGATGTTCCGCTTGCGGCCCACGATCTTCTTGCCCGCGTCGACACCCTGGCCGGCCGCGGGGACATGGGTGGAGGGCTTGATGCTCTGCGAGTCGATGACACATGCGCCGGGTTCGGCCTGCCGGCCTTCCTGCCTGCGAACTTGGCGACGCAGGAGACTGTTGAGCTGGTCGAAGACACCCTCCTCCTGCCAGCGGGCGACTGCACTCCGTGGGCAGCGCGCTCAACGACCGTGCGGCACGCGCCTCCAACGAACGCCACCACACGGCTGGAGAACTACACCAGCGCTGACCCCCGCCATGCACTCCGGCCTGAGCAGACAGCGCGGTGCAGTGCCACCGTGCGCCGACCGGTCCCGCTTGAGGAGAGACCATGATCCACGACCATGACCGGCCCCCCCCTCCCGCCAAGACCGCTGCCGATGGGGCCCTGAAGGAGTTCGAGGAAGCTGAGAACGACCCGCGCCACGAAGAGGAGCTGAAACGGCGCCGGGGGAAAAACGACGACGCCATCACACCCAACTCGGACACCCAAGAAGACGCGAAAGGTGAATGACTTCCAGTCCTGGCTTGCTTGGGTTCACCGCCCCTACACGCACCCCCCAGGGGCAGCGCCGGTGGCGTCCGGGAGGCGGACGGCCAGCAGGGCGACGTCGTCGTCGTTGTCGTGGGGCCGGGAGCGTTGCAGCAGTTGGTCGGCGAAGGCGTCCAGGTCGCGGTGGGCCAGGGAGGCGGCGTGCCGGCGCAGGTTCTCCATCCCCGCGTCCAATGACTGTCTGCGGGATTCGATCAGGCCGTCCGTGTAGAAGACGAGTGTCGAGGCCGGGGGGAGGGTGACGCGGGCCTCGGAACGTGGCTGGGACGAAGGCATACCGAGGAGGAGCCCGTTGGCCCCGGTGAGGTAGCGCGTCAGGCCGTCACGACCGACGAGCAGCGGCGGCGGGTGACCGGCGCTGCTCCACCGCAGCTGCCAGGCGCCGGCCTCGTCGACCGCCAGCCGGGCCAGGATCATGGTCGCCATGCGGACGTCGGTGATCTGCGTCACGGCTTCGTTGAGATGCTCGACAATGCCGTGCGTCGGCCGGTCCTGCGACCAGGTGAACGCGCGGATCATGTTGCGTAGCTGCGCCATGCCGGCCGCGGCTTCGAGGTCGTGACCAACAACGTCGCCGATGACCAGTGCGGTGTCACCGCCGGGGAGGTGGAACGCGTCGTACCAGTCGCCGCCGACGTAGGAGGCGTCCGGAGCGGAGAGGTAGCGGGCGGTCATGCCGACCCCCGGCAGGTACGGCAGCTGGGGCAGCAGATAGCGCTGCATGGTCTCGGCGACCTGGCGCTGGCGCTGGTAGTGACGGGCGTTCTCCAGCGCCAGACCGATGCGCCGGGCGATGTCCTCCAGCAGGGCCAGGTCGTGCCTGGTGAAAGCCTCCCCGTCGTCGGAGCGGCCGAGCGTGAGCGCGCCCATGACCTCCCACGGCCCCCGGATAGGGGCGATCACCGCCGTCCTGATCCCCGCCACCCGGAACAGCTTGCGCTGCTCGACGGCGATACCGCTGTCCGGTTCGCCTTCGTAGGTCTGCGGGCCGGCGAGGTTGGACGCCACCCCTCGCAGGGCCCTGGACAGGGGCATGAGAGAGTCGTCGGAGACCGGCGGCATCGGTCCCTGGAGCTCCTCGCGCACGGTGAGGCCGTCGGCACCGGCGTGGACCACCAGATACCGTGACACGTCATCGCTCTCCGTGATCAGGTCGATGACGGCCCAGTCCGCGAGGCGCGGCAGTACCAAAGCGACCACGCGGTGCAGTGCCTCGTCCACGTCGTTGTTGGAGATGAGCTGGGCGGTGATGTCGGCGAGCAGGGCCAGCCGTTCCAGCTCCGAAAGGGCCCGGGCAGCGACCGGGGGCGGGACGGGCCGCACTCCGGGGTCGGTGGTGGTATCGCTCATGACCGCTCCTTGTCGAGCCGTGCAGCGCGGCGCAGAACGGAGCGGTCGAGGCCCGACAGCGCGCTCACCCGATGAGAGCGGAGAACGTCCCGGGCGGGTGACGGCGAACGTCCGGCCCCCGCGGTGCCGGACGCTGTACTGCGGTCGGTGCTTGACGATGTGAGGAACTACCTGGTGAGGCTGCTGTTTCCCCAACAACCGACCGAGCGGCCGCAAAGGGCCACAGCCTCATTTGTAGCACAGGCGTTCCCGTCGGCTCCGCGTCGCACCCGCTCCCCGTACCCACAGGGTTGTCCGCGAGATTCCGGCCTCTTCGGCCGTCTGAGGCTCAATGGCGTGGTGCAGCGGACCGCCCGCGGTCCCTGCGAAGGGCAGGTGTGGTCGCCGGACCCGGAGCGCGATACCTGCCCGCCCTCCGCGCCACGGTGTGGTCCCGATGCGGTCCCCGCGGCGCGGCCAGCACCTCGAAGGCGTGGCCTCGGGAGCCGAGAACCGTGCTGGTGCTGACGGTCTGTGCGGCGCCGGCCCAGACCCGGTTGATGTAAGCCAGCGCACGCGTCTGCCCGGGTCGCATGGCGATGTGCCGGGCGTGGAGACCGCCCTCATGGTCGGGATGGAGCAGCAATCGGGTCGACTGCTCGACGCTCCCGCCGACCCGGGCCACGGAGCAGGCGATCGCCGCGGTGATCCGGTGACCGTGCTCCGCCACGCCGCCGGCGGTCTTGGCGTCGGCCGGCAGCAGCCGGGTGTCCGTGTCCCCGAAGTCGGCACCCATTCCAGGCTGCGCGGGGTGCCGCCACTGGCGTACCCGTCCCGGACTGCCTCCCGGGTGCCCTCCAAGTAGCGCAACGCGGCGGTGTCCAGCACGGCGGTCACCCCAGAGCCACGGGCCAGCTTGTGCATGACCCAGCAGACGGGACCCCGTGACGTCGGTGGCGCAGCTCGCCCCGGCGGCCACCGAACAGCCGTCCAGCAGATGACGGACAATCTTCGACGCCGCCACCCCCTGGCAACAGCGTCGGGGCCGAGCTCGACCAACGCGTCTGCGGCGTACTGATATGCCCTGACGACGCACGACAGCGTGTTCACAGCGGATCTACGCGCGGACATGGCGTTCGCCGGGCCGCCCGAACAGGCCCGCGCAGCGTGGCTGCTCGCAGCACACTGTCACAGCGAACAGCTCGCTGAGCACACCGAAACATCCGGTGTGGAGCGGCTTGAAACCTTCCTGGCAGTGCCGGACGAGCAGTTGCAGGTCCTGCGGGAGCAGGTGCGAGCGCCTCTGGGCGCCAAGTGGCACATGGCGTCGGAGGGCCGCTGCCGTCGGTTCGACGTAGGCTCTGGCTCGACGGCCCGTATGGCGGGCCGAATGCTTGTGGAGTGGACCACCGCTCGCCGGGCACACCCTCCAGGATCAAGCCCTGCCCAGGTGTTGGTGGACAGTCTGCGCAGCTTGTGATTCTCTGCTCGACCGGCTCCGTCGGGGAAGGACGCGCCGCGTTCCGGTGCAGGATCGACGCGGACGATGTGACCGACACCGATCCCGAACTGCCCCCTTCCGGGCTCCGACGGTCTGGGCATCGATTGGCGACTCTGAGGGCTGTTGTGTCAGTGGCGCCGGATACGTTGCTGGGCATGACAAGTTGGATCGACTGCGGCGTCATGGCGTGGGTGGACGAAGAGCGAGAGCCGTACCGGGAAGACGCAACCGTCCTGGTCTGCTTCAAGGGGACCAGCCTGACCGCCCTGGCCGAAGGCCTGTCCGCGCAGCAGCGGCCGCCGTTCGCCCACGGCAACGACACAGAACCCGGCGACTGGGGCGTGATCGTGCACCACATGTTCAACCGCGACGACTACGACGAGATCGACTACCGCAAGCTGTGCCCTTCGGGCGCTGAGCTGATGGTGTTCGTTCCCAATCCGTGCGTTGCCAAGGCCCACGGGCCCAAGGCGTACCACTACGAGGACGGCCAGGTATCGTCCTGCATCGACTATGAGGATCCCGACTACGTCGGAGAGTACTGGCCCAACAAGATGGCCCCTCTCATCACGGCGGCCGGCCTGGACCGTCAGAGCGAGACCTACGAGGAGCAGCTGACCCAGCTGATCTGTGACCACATGGGGCTGCCCGCACTGGATCGCGACACCATCACGGTGGACCGCGACCTGGTGGCCTCCTACTAGGGCGTATTGAGTCGTGCAGGGCGCGTATTGAGTCGTGATCAATGGGTGGTTGGGGTGAGGTCCTTGGCCCAGATCATTGAGGCGCGCAGGTAGAGTCCGGCGAGGTAGCTGTCCGGGGTCTCGTCGTACCGGGTGGCGATGGCTCGCCGGGCATTGAGTTTGTTGATCAGGCGCTCGACGGTGTTCCTCTCCTTGTAGAGGCTCGCGCCGTGCCTGACGGGCCGACCGCCGTCGGAGCCCTTCTTCTTCCGGTTGGCGGCCTGGTCCTTCTTCTCCGGGATGACCGCCTTGATGCGGCGTTTGCACAGGTGGGTGCGGTTGCCGCGGGAGGAGTAGGCCTTATCGGCGACGACCGCGTCCGGCCGGGTGCGGGGGCGGCCGACGGGACCGCGGCCCCGTGTCTTCCCCAGCGCGCGGATGAACTGCGGGCTGTCCGCGGCCTGGCCTGCGGTCAGTACGAACGCCAGCGGGCGGCACTTGCGGTCGGCGGCGAGGTGGACCTTGCTGGTCCGCCCGCCCCTGGAGCGTCCCAGGAGGGCGGCCTTCAGACGGAGTCCGCGTCGGGACCGGGTGCGTCGTCGCTCTTCCCGCTCGGAGGCTGCTTCGGCTTCCTGCCCGTTTCGTCCTTCGGAGTCGCCCCTTTTGACCTGGCCTTCTCCTCCTCGGCCGCGGCCTTCTCCAGGGCAGTGAGGACGTCTTGGCCCAGGTGCATTCCGGCGGCGTCGTGGTGAGCGCGCGGTGGTGGAGTCGATACTGACCAGGGACAGGTCCACCTCGCCTCGCTTCGCTGCCTCCCCGATCAGGCCCTCCAGCAGGCCTCGAGAACGCCCTCGTCACGTCACTGCCGGAAGCGGTTGTGCACAGTGGACCAGGCGCCGAACTCCTTCGGTGTCTCCCGCCATTCCCGCGGGTCTTGAACCGCCAGATCACGCCCTCGAACTGCTGCCGCAGCCGCTCGGGATACACCCCGGGCCCTGGCTCGCCGTTCCCCTCCCTGGCAGCCAGGGCCCCGCCCCGCTCCGAGGCCACTCAAGCCCCCAAGCCCGTCCGCCGTAAGCAGTGTCTCACCCGGGGATGCTAGATCATCTTGCGTCACGCGAATGCAACTGACCGACGAGGAATGGGAGTTCGTCGGGCGGTACGTGCCGGTCGGCGAGTACGGCCCGGGTGGGCCGTCGTCCCAATGAGGGCGTATGCCGCCTTCAGCCTGCTGGCGTGTGCGCCGTGCCCTTGCTGCGGATGCGCTGACGGAGAAAGAGAGCGGCGCGCTCCAACGCCTCGTCGGCTTCGTCCAGGACGCCGGCAAACGCCTGGAAGACATGTGGAACGTCCGCGGTGACGTCCAGGATGACGTCCACTCCGGCTTCCCTCGCGCGGGTGGCCATGCGTGTGGAGTCGTCCAGAAGCACTTCGTTGGTGCCCGCCTGCAGAAGTATCGGGGGGAAACCGGTCAGGTCGGCGCGGATGGCAGGGCTGAGCATGGGCTGGTGCGGGTCCTGTCCCGCAAGGTACATGGCTCCGGTGTGTTCCAGGCCCTCACGCGTGAAGAACGGATCGATGCCGGCCTTGCTGTCCATGCTCCCGCCTGTCCGGGTCATGTCGAGTCCAGGGGAGAACGCCACGATCGCGGCGGGCATGGGCAGACCCGCGCCGCGAACGGCGAGGCAGGTGGCGACGGCGAGGCCGCCACCGGCGGAGTCCCCGGCGAACGCGATCGCCGAAGGATCTTCGCCGCTGTCGAGAAGTGCTCGGTAGGCGCTCACCCCGTCCTCGATCGCGGCCGGGAACGGGTGCTCAGGGGCAAGCCGGTAATCCAACGAGAACGCCCTGAATCCTGTTTTGGTCACCAGGTTCCCCGTCAGCGACATCGCCGTCTCCGGTGAACCGACCACGTAGGAGCCGCCGTGGAAGTAGAGGATTGTCCCGGCCGTCGGAGTGCCGGCCGGCTCGACGAGCACCGCGGGCCGGTCGCCGAGCGCCGCAGTCTGGGTGCGGATCCCGGCCGGGACGATCATCTCGGCCATCATCGCCCTGAACCCGGCGCGGAGCTCCTCCACCGGCCGAGGACCCTCAGGACGGGGCCGCCGGACCATCGCGTCGATCTCCGCGCGCTGTTGCCTGCTCAATGTCGCCTCCACCACAAGTGCATGCCAAGGAACTATATGCCCAGGCATCTGTATGGGCGCTAAGATATATGCCATGGCATCTAAGTCAAGCGGTGGCCGGGCCGACCTCCCGGGCTTCTTCGCCGACCTCGTTCGCTGCGAGACGCGCCTCTACAACGCGCTGAACGACCGTCTTCGCGAGCGGCACGGGATCGTCACCTCCCAGTTCGAATTCCTGCGCTTCCTGCGCGACCACCCTGGGTCCCGGGTGGCGGACCTTGCCGCTGAGTTCGCCATCGGGATCGGTGCGACCAGCAAGGGCATCGACCGTCTGGAGAAGCAGGCACGGGTCATACGGCGAACCAATCCTTCGGATCGTCGCTCGTCACTGCTGGACCTGACCGATGACGGCCTGCAGCTCGTCGAGGCGGCGGAGGCGACCTTCACGGAAACGCTGGCCGAGCTGACCGCAGGCGCCCTCGGTGGCCCCTCAGGACTGGCCGCCGTACAGGTCCTCTCGGAGCTCCGCTCCGCGCTCGAACACCACCAGATCGGCCTGCCCACAGGCTGACTGACGTGTGCATCCACTGCGATCGCCCTCCGGCCATGT
Organism: Streptomyces sp. NPDC059224; assembly: GCF_042754285.1. Classification (NCBI taxonomy): domain Bacteria; kingdom Bacillati; phylum Actinomycetota; class Actinomycetes; order Kitasatosporales; family Streptomycetaceae; genus Streptomyces; species Streptomyces sp. NPDC059224. Next base: position 81,147 of record NZ_JBHZAN010000039.1, on the reverse strand, counting down.
GATCGGCCTTTGTTGCGAGGCGAATCCCTCAGATTGGTCACAACTCGATACGCACCCCAGCAGGAGGTCTTTGACCTCCGGGTTACGGCAGTTGGATGTCGAGTCCGCTCTTGGCGATGAGTCCCTCGAGGAGGCGGGGCCGGTACTGCATCCGTTTCAGTCGCGTCTTCACCGACGTGGCGAGTTGGTCAAGGCTGTGTTTGGTGAGGTTGGCCAACGACCTCTTCAGGTGCGACCACGCTCCCCTCGACGGGGTTGAACTCGGGAACGTACGGCGGCAGCTGGCAGACGGTCGGCCGGGATGCAGCGGCAGTACTCCGGCACCGCCGGCAGCCTTCGGCAGCCCCGGCACCCTCCCCCGGCGCCGCCGGGCCGCCGCACCGGGCGAGACCATCACCCTGCGGTCTGCGACGCGCTCGCGACACTGCCCGTCGCAGACGAGAGCCGCGCCGGCTACTCCCGGGGAAAGTTCAAGCACTGGACCGACGCTGCCAAGAACGGCTGCAACGCCCGCGCCGAAGCCCTCCTGGCCGAAGCCATGACCGCCCCTGAGATCGGCAGGCTGCCCCTGACCGGGGGAACACAGTGGTCCGGGGGCACTGCCGCCGCGCTTCGCCCGGACGGGCACGTGTGGTGGGCGACCGAACAGTGCCGGGAGAGCGCCGCGTTTGCCGGCACTGAGTGCAGGGCGCTCCAGGAACTTCCGGCAATCTTCTGAGGGTGGAGCGCCCGACGCGGCCTCGATGCGCCGACCAATGGCCGGCGCCGGTGGCGGAGGGGGGTGCCGGGGGGTGCCCTTCCGGCCCCTCGGGAGTCGGAGGTACTCACGTGTGCACAGAGAACTCTCGTCGTGAGTGCCTGGCCACATCTCCGCGCATGTCCCAAGCCGGTGAGGGCGCGCCAGCAGCCGAGCGTCTGCACCGTGGACGACGGACGTCGATGTGTGTCCACCCACCCACTACGAAGCAGCGTCGTCCTCGCCACCGGATGGCGCCAGCCCTCCCCGGCTGCCGTGGGCAACGGCGGGTCGGACGCCGGCCCTTCAGTTCCTCAGCAAGGCGCGGCAGGCGGCGTGGGCGATCCAGGTCTGGGTGTGGTCGAAAGACCACTTGCGTTCACCGACCAGCGTCATCCATGCGTGCGGGCCGAGGTGAAAGAACAGCAGGTCGACGGCGTCGGAAGGGCTGACATCGGCGCAGAGGGCATCGAGGTCGACCAGACGATCGACTACCTGGGTCAGGGTTTGGATGTAGCCGTCGGCGCCTCTGTCCAGGACCGCCTTGACGGCGGGTTCGCCGGGCGGGTTTCGGTAGAAGAGTCCGTACACGAGGTCCCAGTGCCGTTCATGGGTGATCCGCGTGCCCTCGGCTGTCAGTGCGATCACGGTGCGGGGGTCGTCGCACGCCGCGACCGCAGCCAGGGTGTCGGCGACTGCCGGATCGGTGAGAGCCGGCTCCAGCAGGGCGGCAAGGATGGTCGGCTTGTTCCCAGCGCTGGAGTACACGGTCGGCACGGCGACCTTCGCCGCCTCAGCGATCTCGCCAATGGTGACGCCAGCGTACCCGCGGCTCAGGAAGAGGGAGTGAGCGCTGGTCAGGATGGCTTCCCGGGTGGCGGCCGCAGCGTCGGCGCGCCGGGGTGAGGTGTATTTCCGAACGGTCACGGAGACAGTCTACGCCCTTACGATACGTCAACATTTTGAATGCAGGCTCCTATAATGAATATAGTGCGTGCATGACGACAGAACTGAATGACTCAGCAGCCGTTCTCGAGACCCGCCTGGCCCACAACGTGCACCGGGTGGCCACGACCCTGCTGGCCGATGCGGCCGACCGTCCCGGGGTCCCGCTCCCAGCGCTCGCACAGCTACGCGACTTCCTGGTCGTAAACTTGCGCCACCACCACGAGACCGAAGACCACGACCTGTGGCCCCAGATTCTCTCCGCGGCTCCGGAGATCGCCCAGGGGCTCGACGCGCTCACCGACGAACACCATGAACTGGACGAGGCGCTTGACCGCCTCGCCGCCGTCGCCTTCACCGACGGTCCCGGGTCGGACGAGATGATCCGGTCCGAGTTGCACGCCGCGGCCAGCGCCGTGCGGGACGTGGTGCACAGGCACCTGGATCACGAAGAGCCGATCCTCTTCCCCGCCCTGCGCGCCCACATCAGCCCTGCGGCCTGGACGGACTTCGCCCAGCAAGTCATCGCCACCACACCTCCTGTGGCCGGCCACCTGATGATCGGATTCCTTGACGAGGTCGGCACCTCGGCAGAGGTTCAGCTGGTCCTCAAGGGTCTGCCTGAACCGGTGCACCCGTTGCTTCCCGCCATGCGCAGCCAGGCGGTCGAGGACCTTCGAGTCCTTCGGGACGGGTCATGACACTCGCCCCGCTCAGATGATCGGACGCGGCGGATGCCGCCATCAGGGGCCACCTCACCGTTGCCGCCGCGTACGTCACACCGGCCGGCGGCACCGTGGTCACGAACGTCTCGCCCGTCGCCTGGGTGACCGGGAGGCCGGCATCATGGGCTCCACCACCTGAACTGAGCCCCTCCCCAAAGCGATTGGCAGAGCTGATCCGGGCCTCCCAGCCGTTTCTGGGCGCGCCGAAACGTGGACCCTGTTGGAAGCTACCCGTGGCCTGTCGGCTTCGCCACGAATCCCGCGCTCGCCCTCCGTTTGATCGACCGGACCCTGGGAGCCGGGATCCGCGCATCCTGGGTGGCCGCAGACGAGGTCTACGGAGGCAATCCGCAGCTGCGAGCGCGCTGGGAATCCGCCTGGTCGGCTACGTCCTCGAGGTCGCCTGCGATCACCGGATCGCCACCCGGGCGGCCAAGATGCGGGCCGATGCACTGGCCGACAGGCTGCCCGAACGGACCTGGCAGAAGCTCTCCGCAGACGCCGCAGCCAAGGGGCACCGCTACTACGACTGGGCCCTGGCCCACATTGCCGACGACCAGCACGGTCACCGCCATCTACTCGTTCACCGCATCGCAACAGCGGCGAACCCGCCTTCTACCGCTGTTCCTCGACTGCCCCGGTGCCGCTGGCCACGCTAGTGCGGGTGGCCGGGCGCGGGTGCACCGTCGAGGAGACATTCCAGGCCGCCAACGACCACCAGGTCAGACGCTGGACGTCCTGGCACCGCCGGTCGCCCTCACGATGCTCGCCCATGCCTTCCTGGCCCCAGTCACCGCACACGATCGCGACCACCACCCGACCCCAGCCGAGCTGATTCCGTTGACCTGCAATGAGATCCAGCACCCGTTCGCCGTACTGACCACCTCCGCCCGCCCAGCCGCCCGTCACCTCGGCTGGTCCGTCAGGCGACGACGCCATCAAGTCCGGTCCCGCCTGCCACCACGAACGGCAGGCCGCCCATCAACGATGAAGATCATGATCTACAACCGGAGTATTAGACGGCGAGGAACTCGGCGAGCGGGAAGGAACGGTGGCGACGTGGTGGAACCAGGTAGTTCTGCCGGTGGGTCGTGTTCAGAACCGAGTTGATGCCGGCGTGAGGGCTGCGCGGTTCGACGGGGAGATTCATGTTGGGATAGTGGCCGTCCATGGCGAGCCGGACGATGTTGAAGATCCCGATCGTCGGCTGGAACTGGATGAAATGCAACCCGGCCGCCGGCTTCGAGCTGTAGTGGTCCCCCGCCGGATCGGACGTGTAGTGGAACGGGTTGTCCAGCGTATCGAAGTCTCCGCGCACGGGGATGGTCGTCCCCGAGGGATATGACTTCCCGTAATTGCTGGTTTCCTGCTTCGCGGTGCTGTCCACCTCCGACATGCTCCCGGTGTGACCGAAGGAGTGGTAGCGCTTGACCCCTTCCGCCACTTCGGCCTCGGTCGGCCCCGGCGGTTGGAGGGCAAACGTACCCGGCGCGGGAGCGGGGGTCAGGCCCGGCTGGAGCATCGCCTGGACGCGGTCCGCGTACTGGGGGAAGTTCTTCTCGTACCAGGTCTCCAGGTCCTGGAAAAGGTGCGAGAGATGCATGGTGGTGCCCTGTTTGAAATAACCGTCGGGCCACTGGTCGGTGAAACCGGGCAGGGTCTCGAGATTCGCGATGTTGTCAGGCCCCATGTTCGACACCAGGGTGGTGGCGAATCCGAGGAAGCCTTGCGACTGCCGGGGAATCGACTGGGCGCCCGGGATGTTCGCCGCCAGCGCCAGCTTGCTCGGCAGGCCCTGCTCCCCGTAGAAACCACCCCCGGAAAAGCCCTGGCGGATACTCGTCACCTTGAACAGGCTGCCCGCCTGATTGCTTCCGGACCCGAAGATCGCTTCGGTGGCCTCCTTGATATGAGCGAGTCTGTCGCTGCGCAGCAGCACCGCCACGTCGTTCTGTTCCAGGCGGACCGGCCCGAAACCGGACGGAGGCTGGTCGCTGGGGAAGGTCCTGGCGTCCTGCAGTGCGTAGACGGTCCGGCCCTCCGCCTTGGAGGTCATCAGGTCGACCGGCAGATAGGCCGGGTAACGTGTTCCCGCCTTGAAGAAGTCCGACCCCTTGTCCAGGGTTGGAATGTAGTGGTGGAAATAGGGAAGTCCCCAGGCTACGGTGACGCCCACCCCCGTGGGAGTGGGTGGAAATTCGCTTTCCAGAGCCACGATGGCGGACTCGAGATGGTGCTGCGCTTCCTGCAAGGCCTTGGCATTCGCCGGAACATTCAGCTTCGCGGTGATGACGTGATCGTGCAGGGCCGGCACCCGGACCGCAATCGTTCCCTTGCTGCTCTGGACGGCCGAGTCATCGACCATGACCACCTGCTCGTTCTGCAGGATGTACTGCTCCTGGACGGGCGGCCCGGCAGAGGCGGTCGGGCGGTCCGGTCGTTCCGCGATCGTATCGATCATCTTGTAGATGCCGGCGGATGCCAGCGCGGCACCGAAGGTGCCCGCCGTCCCCTGGAGAAGACGGCGCCTGTTCAGCGCCTGCCGAGGTCCGCCCGCACGCCCTTTTTCGTTGCCGTCCGTCATGGTTCCCTCGCTGTGGAATAGATGGCCACCATCATGGGGCATCGAATTTCCGCCCCCGAAGGCCGTGACTCACCTCTGCCACGAATGCCCACCGAAGGGGCTGGGGGCGGAACAGTAAATTCACCGCGCCGATATAAACACACGGGATCCAGGGCCGCCGAAGCCAACACGCCAAAGAGCCATCGAGACCAGCCGCATTAAACGGAAGCCGAAAGACATCCCACGCTGCGCTGCCGAACACCGCCCGGGGGCGGGGATCCATCGGTGCGCGCCGACGACGACTGAGGAACCTCCCACCTGGGCGGTACTCCAGCCGGACTTCGGACTTCTGTGTCTCTCCTGGTCAACGGCCTTGCGGTGGGGAGCGTAGCGGGGGTTGCGCGTGCTGTACGTACTCTGGGGCGCGTGCGAACCGTGGTGTATGAATATCCGTCCGACAAGGACCTGGTGCGCAGCGCCCAGGATGGCGACACGGCCTCCTTCGGCGCGCTGCTGGAACGGCACCGGGCCGGCATGCGGGCTGTGGCGCTGAGCGTGCTGGGAAACCGGCCGGACGCTGAGGATGCCGTGCAGGACGCCTCGCTGATCGCCTTCCGGCGTATCGGCGACGTGCGGGAGCCGGAATCCGTGAGCGCGTGGCTGCGGATGATCGTGCGCAACTCATGTCGCTCGCGGCTGCGCTCGACGCCTCCCACGACGCCGTTCGCGGACCTGTCCCTGCTCGTGGCGGAGACCGATCCCGAGCAGATCATCGACCGGCATGCCATGCGCGACTGGATCTGGCAGGCGATCGACGAACTGTCTCCCACACTGCGCATGACCGTGATGCTGCGGCACTTCAGCCCGCGCACCCCCTCCTACGACCAGATCGCCGCGCTGTGCGGAATACCCGTCGGCACGGTGCGCAGCAGGCTCGGCGAGGCGCGGAAGAAGCTCGTCGAGGCGATGGTCGCGACCGCGGACTCCGTGCACGCCGATGTCCTGGCTGCGTCTCGGGCCAGCGCCCGAGACGCAGTGGAGACACTGGCCGCTGCGGAGCAGGGGCGTTTCGCGCAGCTCACGGCTGAGCGATGGACGCCTGATGCCGCCTACTACGAGGGGCGGCAACGAGTGGGCGACCGGGATTTCCTGATCCGTGGCATGGCTGGTGATCTCGAAGCGGGGGTGCGTCAGCGGTTCGTGAGCGCCGTCACCAGCAGGGACACCACTATCTGGGAAATGGACATGGTCAATCCACCGGACGCGCCGGACCACTGCCCTCCGGCCGTCGCCTGGTTGATGACCATGAAGGACGGCAGAATGCACCAACTTCGGCTCTTCCACGCCCCCGGTGTCCAGGACGGCAGAACACCGCCCACGCGAGTATGACGCGTATCACTTTTCGCGATCGAACTTTCCGAGATGCGCTGCGTCTTGTGGGTGTTCACAGCACTACCCACACGGAGAACTGATGCGGAACGAAACGGCAGACCTCCTGTCGCCCGGAGCCCACGAGGTTGTGGTGGACGGTCTGAACCAGCGGTATCACGTCTACGGCTCGGGCCCCGTCTGCCTGGCCATACCCGGGGGGCCTGGCGTGATCTGGGAATCCCTGCGCGCGCCCAACCTGGAGGAGTTCCTGACCATGGTGTACGTCGAGCCGCTGGGCACGGGAGGATCGCAGCGCCTTCCGTCGCATCCCAACGGCTATACCCGCGAGCGCTACCGGCGCAGCCTCGTGGGCCTGCTCGACCGGCTGAGGTTGTCCCGCGTCTTCTTGCTGGGGCACTCTCACGGTGGTTTCGTGGCCCAGTATGTCGCGCTGCACCATCCTGACCGGCTTCGCGGGTTGGTGCTCTACGAAAGTGCTCCGGTGACGGGCGCGGAGCACATGGCCGAGGCCGCCGTCCGGGTCGAGGAATTCGTCCACCGCAACGAGGGCCGACCGGAACTCCACGCGGCGCTCGCTGCGCTCCAGAGTGTCGGGGCCGTCACCGACGACGAGGAGATCACCGCTGCACTGCGCGGTCTGCTCCCCGTCTACTTCGCGCGTTACTGGGATCGCGAGGACGAGTTCCGCGGGTTTCGCGAGGCGGTCAGCTGCACCTACATCTCGTCTCTCGACGAGAACGGGGAATCCGACATCATCGATGACCGGGCGGCTCTCCCGAAGCTCACCGTGCCCACCCTGGTCGTAGTCGGTCGGCATGACGTGATCTGCGGACCGCGGTGGGCAGAGGAACTCCACGCCCTGATCCCCCGGTCCCGGTTGGTCGTGCTGGAGAACAGCGGGCACTTGGGCCACGTTGAAGAGTCCGAGGCGTTCGCGGGCGCCGTGCGCGCCTTTGCTGCATCGACGTCCGGGTAGAGCTGTCCTCCCCCTGACCGTCCTTCCGACCCTGGTGCCCGTGATCTCGTCGCTGTCGTATCCGGCGACGATGGGCAGGTATCTGACAAACGATTTCTCCCACAAGGCGGGTTACGCAGCGAGCATCAAGCGACACCGGGTGCGTCGCTAGTGTCCTGCGCCGGAAGTTCGTAGGTAGTTCGTACTGGGCCGCAGGTGGTCAACACGCCTGGTTGCCGACCGGAACCCAAACGCCCGGACGAGACGGATCTACCAACGGATTACTGGCGCAGAACGCTGGCCAGGGGAAGGATTTTCCTGCCCTGATGACAGCCGGACCAGGCCGGTGCCCGGGCAGACGTCGCGTGGGCTGGGGCCACTGCCGGGGCGGCCTGCATCGGGGTTGCGACCACCGACCCGCGCAATCCGCCCGCTTACCAGTCTGCGCGACAGTCGCGCGGTGCCGGCATCCCGAGACACGGGCTCCAGCACGAGCTCCTGGTGCAAGGCGCCATGACGCCGACTGCGGGGCCGAGTGCGCGGCGCCCTCACCCGGCTCCGGCGCACGGGCAGGTCCGCCGCCGGCCACCGCTTCAGGCGCGTCAAGCCACGACGCAGAATGCGTGACTACGTCCGGGCGCTGCTGGGCCCGGTCGGCCGCAAAAACGGCTGGAAGCTGGCCGAACACGCCGGACACCGCACACCCGACCGCCTCCAGCGAATCCTCAACGGCGCCCGATGGGACGCCGACGAACTCCGCGACGACCTCCAGCACTACGTAGCCGAACGGCTCGGCGGGCCCGACGGGATCCTCATCCTGGACGACACCGGATTCCTCAGGAAGAGCACCACCTCGGCCGGCGTGCAGCGCCAGTACTCCGGCACCGCCGGCCGTACCGAGAACCGCCAGATCGGCTTGTTCGCCACCCACGCCGCCCAAGGCGGACGGGCCCTGGTGGACCGGGAGTTGTATCTGCCCGAGTCCTGGACCGACGACCCCGATCGCTGCCGCGCCGCCCACGTCCCCAACGAGCGGGCCTTCGCCACCGAGCCCGACCTCGCCAAGACCACGGTGCTGCGGGCGATCGCCTCGCCGCTGCCGCTCGCCTGGGTGACCGCATACTCGGCTACGGCCAGGAGTGGCGGCTGCGCCGCATGCTGGAGGAGACCGGACTGGGTCATGTCCTCGCCCTCCCCACGTCCCAGCAGATGCCGCACTTCGGACGCATCGACCACCTCTTCTCCCAGGCTCACGACGAAGCGCGGGAGCGACATTCGTGCGGGAACGGTGCGAAGGGCCCACGTCTCCGCCACTGGCCGCCCCGCAGATCAGATCCACCGAGGACTTCGACGGCGACATGCCCACCCACCAGCGGTGGGCACTGGCCCGCCGCAGCATCAGCACGCCCGAGGAGATCGCCTACCACCTCTTACGCACCGCTCGGCACCACGGTCGAGAATCTGGTCCGTGTCGCCGGGATGCGCTGGGCCATCGAGGATGCCTTCCAGGCCGCGAAGGACGAATGGCCTGGACCAGTACGAAGTCCGCCGCTACACCGGCTGGATGCGGCACAGCACCCTGGCCATACCGGCGCATGCCTTCATGGCCGTCATGGCTGCGGACGCCGCGGCAAAAGGCGCAGCAGAAACGGTTCCTGCCTCGCGCCCCTCACCGCGGCAGAAGTTCGGCGGATCCTGGCAACCGTCCACTCACCCCTCGCCGTTCACCGCCACCTCGTCCGTGCACGCGCACTGAGATGGTCACACCGGCGCAGACGACGCCGAGCCGTCGCCCGCCGTTGCCACTATCGGCGGCGGCAGCACACGATCGAGGGGCGGCCGGGGAAAGGGAACACGGACCGTCAATCAGCCCACTACACTCACGCAAACGGCCCCTGAACAGGGAAAACGTCAAAGTTCTGCTGGAGTACTAGGCAGGGAAGGTGAAGAGGCGGTACTGCGAGACCTCGGCGAAATCGAATCGCCGGTACAGCGGCTCGCCGGCCGGGCTCGCGGCGAGTGCGGCCAGCCTCATACCGCGATCCTGGCCCACGCGGAGCGCCGCCGCCGTCAAAGCTGTGCCGACGCCGCGTCGGCGATGCGTATCGGCGACATGGACGATGAAGATCCCGGCCACATCGTGGGCTGCGATCACCACGGTCGTCCCGACGACACGGTCCTCGACAACCGCTGCCAGGCGGACGATGTCCGCGTTGTCCCGACGCTGCGACTCGATCCGCACGATGTCGGATTCGAGGCTCGGTGCGACACCCATGGAAGCGCTGTAGGTGCGTACCAGTTCCGGCAGCAGGCCCTGATCGGTCACCTCCACGATCCGCAGGCCGGCCGGTGGCTCCATCGGTTCGACCGCCTGGCCGAGCGGTCTGACCATCACGGGGATCGTGGTGAACTCCTTCGCCCCACGCTCGGCGAGGGCGGACGACGTGCCTGCGGGGCTGTCCGGGCCGACCCACCACCACCAGGGCACTCCCGCGAGCCGGTCTCGCGCGATGGCAGTGGACTGCTCCACCGCATCCAGGGACCGGATACGGACCACTCCGTTGAACTGTGGCTGAGCCAGCCCACTGCGGAAGTAGTCGAGATCACCGTCAGCGCGGTCCGCCATGCCCCATCCGGTCAGATATTGACGGAAGTTGGCGGTCACGCAGCCCATGCTCTGAGGGTGCCACAGGTCTCGCGGGATGCTGTCCGGGGATGCGCCCGCCGCGAGCGGTTCATCAGCTCTGCTTGATATGTCCGTCATGGGTGTTACCTCTGTCCGAAAGCCTCGGACCTGAGCGGCCCGAGGGTATCTCGTGGCTTGTCCTGCTGCATGGATACCTTGCCGACCGTGCAACCCAGCCGTAGGGTCGTCGTCTCCGCGCCCGGCGTTGCCGGTAGCCATCGACGCTGTCGGCGGTTGCGTCGAGTGATTCCTGACTGCCGACACCTCACAAACTCCGGCAATGCCGTCCGCAACCAGCCTCTCATTGATCTTGTATGTCAGGGCACCACGATTCGGTAGTCCGAGATGGGCCGGTATCCGATGCGCTGGTAGAGGCTGTTGCTCGTCGGGTTGGCGAGGTCGGTGAAGAGAAGTACGTGTTCCGCGCCGGCGTCGCGGGCCGCCTGGGAAACGGCTGCGGTGACGGCGGAGCCGTAGCCCCGGCCGCGATGCTCGGGCAGCGTGTAGACGGGGGTGAGGCGAGCCGTGCCGGCCACCACCGACGTCATGGCGGCCATGGCCACCGGCTCGTCCCCGACCGTCCACAACCGCCAGCCGCCCCGGCTCATCCGCTCGTCGACAAATGTGTCGAGATCCGCTCCGAGCGAACCGGCTTCCGCGACGAAACGGGTGCACCAGTCGTGAAGAAGAGCCCGGTCACCGTCGGTCGCCGTCCGCGATGCCCCCGGCGGCGTGACACCAGGGCTCACAAGCGGGCCAAGACGATAGAGGCGCAGGTGCGGTCCGCTCTTCGGCGCGGAGCCGGTGGCCGTCTGCCACGCTTCGGAGAAGGCATGGACCGACGAGTCGTCGGCCAGGAGCTGTGTGAACGGGTGAGCTTGGGTGGCCAGGAATCCGGCCAGGTGCGTTGCCGCGGCCTGGGAAAGGCGGCTCGCGGTCAGCAGGTGCGGTGGCATCCACACGAACGCGGCCGTCGTCGCGGTTCCGTCCGGCTCCCGCCACCAGCCCAGCACCGTGGGCGGGGTTTTATCCCCGGCCCGCAGCTGCTCAATTGTGTCGAGTCCGGACAGCAGCATGGTGTGCAGGTCGGGACGTGCGGCAAGCAACGGCCCCGCCTCAGAACGAAACACTTCGGGCTTATCCGTAATGAACCAGGTCACGAGATCACATCTCCTGCTTACCCACGAGCGGCAACCCTCAGTGCCGGTGGGAAGCGGTTGGGGGCCCGCCGGCCGCGGCGGACGCGACTGGCGCGCGGTAGGGGCAGCCAGGCTCACGCTCCTGCTGGAGTCCGTGCAGCCGGCTCAGGGCAGGCTGAGTTCGTCCCTGATGAGCTCGGCAAGTGCGGAGGGCTGCGACAGGAAGGGCGAGTGCGAACTGTTCAGCCGCAGCGTCCTGTCTGCGCGCTTCGCGAAGAGTTCCTGGACGAAGGGCGGGATGGCACCGTCTGCTTCGCAGATGATGTAGGTGCTCGGAATCGTCTGCCAGGCGACCGCGGTCAGCTTCTGGGTGGTAGCGGCGTAGGACTGGTAACCCAGGGCTGCCGCCGCCTTCTCGGCAATGCTCCTGTCCACGTCGCCGTAGAAGACGTCGACCGGGCTCGCGACGGTCAGGAAGTCGCCGACACCCTCCTGCTGGTGAAACTCCCACCAAAGCGCCGGGTCGCCGCCCGCGCTCGGCAGCAGGGAGTCCCCGGCGTCGAGCTGGAACGCAGCGAGGTAGACGATGCTCTTGACGTTGGGCGCATCGGCGAGTGCCTCGGTGGTGGGAACACCGCCGTAAGAGTGCGCGACGACGACCACGGGCCCGCCGATCGCCTCGACCGCGCCCCTGATGGCGGCCGCGTCGGAGTACATGTCGCCCAGTGCCTTGGGGTCGTCGCCGCACGAGGTGAGGGCCACGGTGTGGACATCGATGCCGGGGAGGTCGTCGATGAGGAGTTGCAGATGCTCGGGCTTGTGCCACGCTCCGGGCACCAGCAACAGCGACGGCAGGGGCATTCGAACCTCAAAGGGCAGATGATGCGTTGGGCATGATGTGCGGGCCCATCATGTAGGCCCTCACCGCGCAGCGTCCACGTGATAGATGTCACTAACTATCTATAACGGGATCCGTACCCGACCCTCCGGGGACAGCCCCACCGACCCGCTTGCAGCGCAGGCGGACCCGGCGGCGCCGACCACGACCCGCTGGACCGTGCAGACCGCCCTCGACCTCGGCTCCCGATATCCGGCATCACCGAAGCCGTCTTCACCCGTTCCCTGTCCGGACGCACCGCCCTGCACGCCACCGGCGCCGCACTGCCCGGCCCCACAGACACCCTCCTCGGCGAACGCGACGCGGCCCGCCTCACCGACCAGGCGAACAGGCCCTGTCCGCATCCGAGGTCATCCCCTACGCCCAGGGCCTCCACCAGATCCAGGCCGCCGACGACACCTACAAGCGGAACATCGACCTGGCTGCCGTCGCCGCGCTGTGGCGCGCCGGCTGCATCATCCGTGCCGCCTTCCTCGACCGCGTCCGCGACGCCTACGCGACCGACCCCGCCCCGCCCGGTCTGCTCACCGACCCCGGCTTCGCCCAAGGAGTTGGCGACGCCCAACTGCCCTGGAGGCCTGGTCATGGCCCACGCCGCCCGCGACGGCGTCCCTGCCCCCCTTCGCGCCCGCGCTCGCCCACTACGACACCCTGCACGCCCCGCGCCTGCCGGCCGCCCTCACCCAGGCAGAGCGCGACTGCTTCGCGGCGCCCACACCTACCACCGCACCGACATCTTCCATACCCGCTGGGACACCGAGCGCTCCGAAGGACCCAAGCTCCGACCTTGCTTCGCCGGCCACACCCCGTGTCGCACACGTCAGACCAGAGATTTGGATTACAGTGACCATCTAACGCGCGACATCTACTCAGGAAAGAGGACGACCATGTCCACACAGAAGGCCGGTACAGCACTCGTCACCGGCGCGACGGCAGGTCTGGGTGCCGCCTACGCCGAGGAGCTGGCGGGGCGCGGGCGCAACCTGCTGCTCGTCGCCCGCGACCAGGCGCGGCTGGAATCTTCCGCAGCGAACCTCACGGAGCGTTTCGGCGTCCAGGCTGCGGTGCTGAGCGCCGATCTGGCCACGCCGACGGGCATGCGTAGTGTCGAGGACCGCCTGGCGGCCGACCCCTTGGTCGACATGCTGGTGAACAACGCGGGCAGTGCCCTGTTCGGCCCCCTGTCCGCGGCAGACCCGGATGGGCTGGAGTGGCTGATTACGTTCAACCTGACCTCCACCACCAGGCTGGCGGCCGCCGCCGCGAAGGCCTTCTCCGCCAGGGGCTCGGGCACGATCGTCAACATCTCCTCCGCCCTCGCGCTCAACATCCTGCCCGTAGGCGCCGTGTACAGCGGGACCAAGGCATACGTGATCGCGTTCACCCAGGCTCTGGCACAGGAGTTCGCCGGTTCCGGTGTCCGCGTGCAGGTGGTGGTACCAGGGGCGCTGGAGACGGCGATCTGGGCCGGCTCGGGCATCGAACTCGACCAGCTGCCCAAGGAGGCCGTCATGGCTCCCCACGACGCCGCACGGGCCGCGCTCGCCGGTCTCGACGCCGGGGAGCTGGTCACGATCCCCTCGCTGCCGGAGTACACCAAGTGGGAGGAGTACGAGACCGCCCGCCAGGAACTCATCCCGGGCCTGTCCCTCACGCGCCCCGCCGAACGCTACACCGGCTGACATCTGGGGCAAGCGCGCTCTTCGTCGGGGCCAGGGGCCAACCGCCCCCGGTCCGTGCCCCCTTCGCGCCCTGCGACTTGGGGTCGGAGCCAACGTGACGGCCGGCCGTTTGCCGTGCAGCACCTCGACGGGGCGCCGTGGGACCCGGTCAACGCACTGCCGTCACGCCCCGTAGGGCCCGGTCTCGCAGTCGAGGGCCGCCAGGAATGGAGTTGCAGGCGAAGCCCGGGCAGCGCCTGCCGGCCGTGGGTGACGCCAGGGCGCGGGGGCCCGGAGCCGGCCCGCCGGGCACCAAGGCGCTTGGGTCTCATGGCGGCCCTTCCAAGGTCACCTCCGCCAGGCTGCACGCACCGCCAGCGCGGGGCTGCCAGGCTTACGGCGGAACCACGTCGCACCCAGAAGCAGCCGGGGAAGGGGGCATTCACTCGCCGCCGGTCGCTATGACAGCCAAGCCCGAGCCCGCCGGGTCAGGGGCGGCGGCACAGGCCACGACCTCAGGACGCCGTACCGCGGGGTCGGGTGTCAGCGGCCGGTTGGTTTTCCCCACTCGTGGCCACTTCGGCTCCCACCACGGCCACTTCTGTCCCCGCCGACGGCCACTTTGTGTACGCAGCGTGAGGTCACCCACGGCGGTGTTCGCCCCACCACGGCAGGATCGGAGGCAGGTCGCTGAGCCCACCGGCCGGCCGCTTTGGCATCGGCGACTCCCCGTCGTCCCCGTCCCAACGGCGCGCGTACTGGTCCGGGAGGTTGCCCCAGCCCCAGTAGGGAACCGGGCGGTCGGGCACCTCGCCAAGTTCCTCGAGGGGATCAATACGCTTCCCCGCCACCGTGCACAGGTGCGCCCAGTCATCGCCCATGTCGAAGACATAGGCGAACTGTTCGCCGGCCTGCAGCCTGCTCAGCTTGGTCACGTGGCCGTCCACGGTGCCCTCCGGGGGCTCGCCGTCCCACCAGTCCAGCGGGCTGACATGGGTGGCCTCGGACAACGTGAACAGGTGCAGGTGAGCCAAGTCCCAGCGCGCGAAGGCGAGATCGATGGCCGAGGCGAGTTGCGCGAAGGAGTGCGATTGAGCAGCGGCGAACACCCGACCGGGACGCGGCCACAGGTCCGCACCGTGGCCGGAGACCAACTCCACCCGGATCGACAGCCAGGTACGAGCCACGTCATTCCCCCGTCATGCGCCCGATCCGCGAGTCAGCACCGCGGCTGCTGACTGTGACTGCCGACTTCGGCAGCCCTCGCCACCGCCGCGTGCGACGCCTGCAGGATCTGCTCCGACAAAGGCGTGCCTGCGGTGGCACGGGCAAGAAGTATGCCGCCGACTAGCGTGGCATAGGCAGCCAGGCCGGCATCGCCAGGCGCGATCCACCCCGCGAGTTCCTCGACACCCCTGGCGTAGGTCTCCCTGTACTCGGGCTCACGCGCGACGTCGCCCGCGAAACCGGCTGCGGGACAACCAGTACCAGGGTTGTCGCGATGCTCGACGGAGAAGTAGGACTCAAGCAGCGACTGCCACGCCGCCTGGTGCCCTCCAGCCTCGTGGTCCAGAGCCACAAGGTCTTGCAAATTGTCGGCGAACGCCTTCGCGGTAGCCTCGTCGACGAGCGCGGCCTTGGAGGCGAACTGCTTGTAGAAGCCGCCCTGAGTAAGTCCGATCGTCTTCATCACATCCGCAATGCCGACGTTGGCGACACCGTCCTCGCGGAACAGCCGAGAAGCCGCAGCCACCGTTCGCTCCCGGTTGGCCTTCGCTTCTGCCTGCGAGACGCGACTCATTTATCACCCTCCGTAATACCGACTGGCCACCTGTGCTGCTTGCGGCTGTTACAACGACCAGCGGGCTGACACCCCCATCCCTAAGATTACGCCTGCCGTCTATCACCTGCCACAGCCGCAGCCACCCGTCGGCCGCGATCCCGACGAGCACACCCGACCAGGTCCCGCGGGCGGTGGTCGATCGACCGGTACCCACCGCTCGCCGCACCGGCGAGCGAGCAAGGCACCCACGTTCCAGAGGGCACGGACGTCGCCTCGCATGTAAGATAACGACAAACATCTAACAGTCGCGTTGCCGCCCTGGGCGACCTGGGCGGGCACCCACCCGCTCAAGCACCCCTGCGTCATGGCAACCGAAGAGCGGGAAGAACCGGCGGACCGGATTCACCGACGCATTCGTCGGACTCCCGGATGCCATAGGGGGCAACCACGGAGCCCTGGAAGCATCCCACGGGTCGTTTGGCTATCGCGCCCACGGCGAAGACTACTTCGTCACGGAAGGCACGGAAACGACGTTCTCCCCGTAGCCGCCGGGGACCTTCTGCCGTGCCATGCGTTCGGCCCGCACGACACCGAAGGCCGCTGCCCGCAGGTGCTGCCGTTGAGGCTGACAGCCGTCGTCAGCGGCCGGCCGACCCCAGTCGTAAGCGAAGCCGCCATGCCCACACCGGTCGTCAAGCCGGGGCGATCCAACCCGTCACGCAATCCTCAGCAGACCCCGTCCTCGTCCAATCGCCTTTCGAAATCGCGCACTGAAGCGTGACTGATTGCCACGTCGCGCCTGCTGTGCCGAGCCGGACGGCAGAGAAGCAGCTCGCTTGACGTACCGAATCGCGCGTCGCACAGTTGAATCACATTCCGGTAAACTCCTTCCACCATACGGAACACGAAGGGCGGCAAAGCTGTGATCCCAACAGAGCCGCACATATACCGAAGACGTCACAGCACCGGCGTCGACCCCCACACGGTCTGCCTGCCTGTCTGGGACACACACCAGCCCGACCCCTTGCGCGCTGCGAGCCGTAGTGAGCGGCCGATGCGCCGGGGAGCCCCTGACCGGACTGTACTTCTGGCCGGACGATCACCGGCTTGACCGCCGCCCCACCCAAAGGACTGTTCGCCGGGGGGCGCGCACCGCCGGCGGACTCATTGGGCCTCACCTCACCCCTCCACGCCGCGATGGCACGAAAGCCGCGCCATGTTGATACGACGCAGCCCTTCCAGGCAAACCAGGTCACGCCCCCGACTCGTGATGCACCTGTTCCCGCGCATTCCCGTCTCCAAGCGCGCGGCCAGTGATGGGGCCCGCCTACTCCCAGCATTCAGTCCCGAAGTCCCCCAGCGGCCGAAAGCACATGGCCGCGGCACCGGGCCCTTGGGCATGCGCGGCCACACTGTGCCTCCGCTCCTGCTGATCGCGGCCATCACCTCGGGCGCGTCGTTCGCCCCCATTGCGGTTCACCTGTCCCCACTGCTCGTGGCGGCCCCCACGTGCACGGGAACGTTCGCACGAACACGCTTCACGGCCGTCGTCGCGCTCATGGCAGCCGCGGCAGTGCTCCTCGTGGACCGTCATGACGGCCTGCTCCACTCACCACTGCTGCCCATTCACATCGGATCAGTGCTCATCGTCTCCGCGTTCGTCCTCGCCTCCCGGGCCCTGCATGACCGCGACTTGCGGGAACTGGCCCAAGTACGGGCAGTCTCCGAAGCAGCCCAACGAGTGCTGCTACGGCCAATCCCCTCGAAGCTGGGCCCCTTCCACGTCGCCTCGATGTACCGCGCCGCAGCGGCACACGCGCTGGTGGGCGGTGATCTGTACGCAGCCGCCCGCACCGCTCATGCCACACGCGTCCTCATCGGAGACGTCCGCGGAAAAGGCCTCCCGGCCATCGACGACGCCTCCGCCGTCCTGGGTGCTTTCCGTGAGGCAGCCCAGCAGCACCGCACACTCCCAGAACTTGCGGCCTCCCTGGAACGCAGCGTCCGCAGGCACCTGAGCGAGCTGACTCCCATCGCCCCCGACAGCAACGAGCGGTTCATCACTGCCCTGCTGATCGAACTCCCCGACGACGAAGACATCGCCAGAGTGGTCAGCTGCGGGCACCCGGCACCTCTGCTGCGCCAGGGCAACCAGGTCACCCTGCTGCCCGTCACCCAGGCCGCGCCGCCGCTGGGACTTGCAGCAGACACGCCCAACGCCTTCTGCCTCGACACTGTCGCCTTCGGCCCCGGGGACACCCTGCTTCTCTACACCGACGGCCTGGCCGAGGCCCGCGACTCCGCCGGCGAGTTCTTCCCCGTCCTCGACCGAGCCGATACATGGTCCTGGGACTCCCCCAGGCGCCTCGTACAGCACGTCAGCATCGACGTGAACCGACACGCGGGCAAGAACCTCCAGGACGACCTGGCCCTTGTCGCTGTCCATCGTCCAACGCACCCCGTGCACGCCGGACGAGCGCCACAGTGAACATCAACAGCCCGAAAACCCGCACGCCTCGCAAAGACCCCGACCCCACCGCCACCAACATGCGCACCGTCTCGCAGGCACTGCGCACCACATCAGAAGGGACGGTGACGAGGATGGCCCCACCCAGACTCCTCCTGCTCCGACACGCGAGCGCACTGCTCGCCGTCTATCTCGCCGCGACCTGCGCACTGCAACTGGATGCCTCTGCAGCGGGCTTGGTCCGCTGGTCGGACTACTCGGTCCTGACTCCGCTGATGGCGGCAGCTCTGCTACCCATCAGGCACACCTTGATCGTCGGTGCTTCCACGCTGGCAACCAGTGTGGCCGCCTACGGTTTCGTGATTCCAGGCGTGTCGGAGGGAGGCCGGACGGTTGTCATCGCCGCAGCCCTCCTGTCTGTCGGCATGAGCCTGCTCATCTGCCGAGTCCGGATCGGCCAGAAAGCCGGGTGCGTCTTCGCTGCACGCCCCAGAAGCGCTGAAGAAGCGGGCCGCGTCCTGTCTGCGCCACGTCAGGTCACCGGCGATCCATGCGCTTCCCTGCCGGCGGTCGGACCGCCGGAAGGGCGCTTGCCGCAACCCGCCGCCGTGGAGCTCGCATACTGTCGGGCTGACGACAGAAGGCCGCAGGCCCATTGGCTGGACGCGATCCCACTGTCCGGAGCCCGGGTGGCGCTGGTCGCCGGCAGCGTGACCGAGGGCGGAGACCCAGCCCCCGCCCGGGTACCCGAACTCCGCGCCGCGGTGCGAACGCTGGCAGACATCGACATGCAACCGGAGGAGCTGCTCACCCATCTCCACGATGTCATACGCCGGTCGCGGCCGGACACAAGTGCCCACGACGTTGCGGCAAGCTGCTTGTACGCCGTCTACGATCCCGTCACCGCAAACTGCAGCCTTGCCTGCGCTGGGCATCCTGCGCCCACCGTCATCGCCCCCGATGGCGCGATGACTGCCGTCGACCTTCCTGCCGGAGTACCGCTCGGTCGCGCGCGGGCGAAGGTCGAGACCGCCGACATCCGGCTTCGGAAAGGCAGCGTGCTCCTGCTGCACACGCACGCCGCCAGGCCACCCGATTCCGACACGAAGACCGATGGGCTCAAGGTGCCCGAACGCGTTGTCGAGCCAGAGTCCTCGCTCACAGACACCTGCCGTGCTGCTTTGGAGGCCCTTGTGACAGCGGGAGTACCGCGCCAGCTGTGCGTGCTCGCCGCCCGCACCCGCACACTCGACAGCACCGACGTGGCGACCTGGAACCTCCCGGCCGACCCGGCGGCCGTCTCCGCCGCACGCAAACATGTCACGGCCAAAATGAGCACATGGGGCTTGGAGGGGGCCGCCCCCACCACCGTCCTCATCGCCAGCGAGCTGGTCACCAACGCCATCCGCCACGCCCAGCCACCGGTACGTCTCCGCCTGATCCGCTGCGCCACAGGCCTGACCTGCGAGGTCACCGACGGCAGCACCACATCCCCGCACCTTCGACGCGCCCGCACCTTCGACGAAAGCGGCCGGGGACTGTTCATCGTCGCCCAGCTCACCCAGCGCTGGGGAACCCGCCATCACCCGCAAGGCAAGACCATCTGGGCCGAGCACTCCTTTCAGGCCGACGAACCCATGGAGGAGGAAGGACAAGCCCCGGGGGTCGGGCTCGCGTGATGGACCCGCCACCCACCAGGCGGCGGCAGTGAACCCGCACCCACTTCAGGCACCCGGAGAGGGCACGGCTCCTCGTTCAAAATCGGTCCGCTCGGCAGCCAGGCTGCTCGGCTCCTCGTCGCGGCCGCCAAGTGCAGAAGGCCTTGGCGACACCTCAAGGAATTCGCCGGTCCAGATGCGGTTGTGCAACGCGTTTGCCACTATACACAAGATTTATACACTGTATGTATACGTGGCGTGCAGAGTCAGTCGTGAGCATCGGGCACACCCTGCTCGGGCTCCTTGAGTCCGGCCCGCGCCACGGATACGACCTGAAGCGGGCGTTCCACGAGAAGTTCGGTCATGGCCGCCCCTGCACTGCGTCCGGGTCTACTCGACGGTGCCGCGGCTGTCTGGAGCGCGGGCTGGTCGAGGTCGACGGCATCGAGCCCGGCGGCGGCCCGGGACGCAAGCGGTACGCGATCACCGAAGCCGGGATCATCGACGTCGACAAGTGGCTCGGGCAGCCGCAGAAGCCTGAGTCCTGCCTGCCGAACACCCTCCACACCAAGGTCGTCCTCGCGTTGCTGCTCACCGGGCGCAGCCCCGCCGGCCAGCTCGGCACCCAGCGGTCCGAGCACCTGGGGCAGATGCGGGAACTGACCGAACGCGAACGGCACGGCGACCTCGCGGACCATCATCCGCGTACCCGGCGCTGGACGGCGTGGAGTTCGAGACACGCGCCGGGGGTGGTCGCCGTCACGGGGCCGTCCGGCTCCTGCAAGTCGACGCTGCTGCACTGCCTGGCCGGCATCGTCCGGTCCGACTGCGGCCGCATGCCGTACCGGGAACGGGACCTGAACGCGATGAGTGACGCCGAGCGCAGCGCGCTGCGCCGCGGCGAGTTCGGCTACGTCTTCCAGCTCGGCCTGCTCGCCCCGGAGCTGACCTGCGTGGAGAACGTGGCGCTGCCGCCGCGGCTCAACGGCACCCGGCCCAAGGAGGCCGAGGCGCGCCGGCGAGTGGCCGACCCGGCTGGAGGTCGACGACCTTGTGGGCAAGCGCCCCGATGAGATCTCCGGCGGTCAGTGCCAGCGGGTCGCCGTGGCGGGGGCCCTGGTCACCGGCCCGCGGATGGTCTTCGCCGACGAGCCGACCGGCACCCTGGACTCCCTCAACGGCTAGCGCGGGATGCGCTTGCTGACCGACGCCGCCCGTGACACCAACGCCGCCGTCGTCCTCGTCACGCACGAGGCGCGGGGTGGCCGCCCATTCCAACCGCGAGGTCGTCGTCCACGACGGCAAGTCCGACGACATGAAGCGCGTCGCGCGAGCACCATCGGGGAGGGCACGGTCGGCGCAATGTTCCGGACCTGGGTCCGCGACCTCGGCCTCGACGCCCGCTTCGCGGCGCCCGGCGGCCGCGGGGGTTGGACCCGCACCCTGCTCACCGCGGTCGGCGGCGCGCTGCTGCCGGTCGCGGCCGCCGTGCCGGCCATGCTGAGCGCCCGCAGCGAGCGCGGCTACGAGCGGGACTGCTCCTGGTTCAACGACCGGCCCAAGCAGTCCGCCAGCACGGTGCTGCGCGAGCAGGCCGCCACCGGTTTCCGCGACGACGGCATCCGGGGTCTGCTGCTCAAGGCCGACGGCGACCGGCCGGTGCTGCCGCCGGGCGTCAAAACCATGCCGGCCCCCGGCCAGACGGCGGTCTCCCCCGCGCTGAAGAAGCCGCTCGACAAGCCCGGCAGCACGCTGCTCCGCGAACGCCCTGACTACCGGATCACCGGCACCTCGGCGACCGGGGCCTGGTCGGACCGGCCGAGCTGGCCTACTGCGAGGGCAGCGGCAAACTCGTCCCCCGAAGCGGGGACGCGAGCACCGTCAACGCCACCCGCATCCCCTCCTTCGGGCGGGAAAGGGCCCGTGGCGAGGTCCGCGCCGCGTCCGGTCTCCGCCGGGACCGCCGTCCGCGGCAGCGGCGTCACCCCGAGCCCGCCGGCCACCAGCCGCATCAGCGTGGACAGCCCCGCCGCGGTCGTGGTGGCGGCCGTTCGGCCCCTTGGCCTCGGCACTGGTTCTTGTCCCGAAGGCCGAACCTTGTCAGCCGGGCAGGATGTTGTGGTTCACCCGGAACATGTTGGTGGGGTCGTAGGCCTTCTTCGCGGCGGCCAGACGACGGTAGCGTTCGACGCCGTAGACCTCGCTCAACCGCTCGGGGTCGGTGGCCTCTTCGGTGGAGAGGAAGTTGACCATCCTGCGCCTGTCCGCCCAGGGCTCCATGGCGTCCATCAACGCGTCGAGTTCGCCGCGCAGGAACCCCGCCTGGTCCGGCGCGCCCACGCCGAAACCGAAGAGGACGAAAGGCAGCCCCCGGCTGGAGACGGCGTTGGGTACCGCGGGCTCACGGTCGAGTGCACCGCCGAGCATCCGGATCTCGACGCTGACCAGCGGCGAGTCCGATCCGGGGCCGAGCAGTTCGATCAGCTTGTCGGCCGCCTCGGCGGGGAACGCGCGCAACATCGTCGTGCGGTCGTAATAGGGCATCGGCGCCGGAGGGTCCATGTGGATGGCGCCCATGGCGGTGTAGGGCATCTCACCCACCGTGTCGATGAGCGCAGGGGCGGCCGCGCGCAGGGGTGCGATCAACCGCTCGCCCTCGGCCACCGGACCCAGGTGGGCGATCCGAACGTGTACCACGAACGCCCCCCGGATGGGCTCCGGCAACTCGGGCAGCGGAGGGAGCCGTTGCACGGCGAGCGAAGAGGACATCTCCTCCGGCATCTCCGACTGCCAGGTGCGCCAGGTGTGCAGCACATCGGCGAGGTGTTCGCCGGCAAAGTAGATACCGCCACCGTAGAAACGGGTCAACGGGAACAGATCGAACTCCAGCGCGGTGACAACGCCGAAATTGCCCTTTCCTCCCAGCAGCGACCAGAAGAGTTCGCGATCACTGCCGGCCGTGACATGCCGCAACTCGCCGTCAGCGGTCACCACATCCAGCGAGCGGACGTGGTCCACCGCGTATCCCCGGCTCCGGCCGAAGACCGGACTGAGTCCACCGCCGAGGGTATAGCCGGCCACGCCCACCAGCGGAGCCGAGCCGCTCACCGGGGCCAGACCGACGCCGGCGGCTTGGTCGATCACCTCCTGCCAGACCACTCCGGCCTCGACCCGGGCGCATCGCCGGCCGGCGTCGACAGCGATGCCCTTCATGCGCCGGGTGCTGATCAGAACCCCGCCCCGGGCAGGGTGGACCTGTTGGTGCCCCGTGGTCTTCACCGTCACAGGCCGGCCCTCGCGGGCCGCGAAGCGGATCGCCGCCTGTACGTCGGCCGCGTCGGCGGCACCGACCACGAGCGCCGGCTCCAGGGGGACGTTCAGGTTGTGGATCCGGCACTCGGCGTCGTAACCCTCGTCGCCGGGCAGCAGAACCAGACCGCTCACCAGCGATGCGAGTTCGGCCGCCTCGGCAGGCGAAACGCGTGGGAGCAGATCATCAAAGGCCATGAGTTCCTCGTGAAGTAGTGCCGCAAGGTGAGCGGGCAGCCGCCCGCTGGGTCGTCCCACGTGTGCGAACCGAAGCCGCACGGGGGCGAGAAAGAAGCCGTACGACGGCCGGCGAACGAACACTTACATTATATTAATAATCTAACGCATGGATGCAGAGCGGCCGAGGCTCTCGCCGTTGTCAAGCAGCCGCTCGCGCCCTGACGGTCACCGTCAGGGTGACGCCAGGCACGACATCGTCTCCCCCCGGCACCGGCAGGGCCCTGTCGAAGAAGGGGAGCGGGACGTCGCTCACGCAAGCGGCGCTGAAGCCCGTGCATGACGCGTGCCGGAAGCCCCGGCGCAGGTCCGGTGCGGAACCCGTCGAGGCCGTGTTTCGACGAGTGCGTCCGACGGCGAAGCGTCGGGACAAGTGTCGGTGGCGGACTCGTCGACGGGCTTCGTAGACGTCGGGCTCGCCGATCTTGTTCGCTTTCCCCGGCGGGGTGCCCGTCCAGTCAAGCTGGTCCGGGATTCCAGCGAGTTCCGTCACCGGCCGTTGCCCGGCGGTCGGACAGCGGGGCGCCGTCGCCGGGCTGAGGGCCTGGCAGAGGTCTTCCACCGGGCGCTGGTTGCAGAACTCGGAGAGGGCGACCGCATACTCGAGGAACGGACGGGTGTGCAAGGTCACCCGCCGGCCGTCCACGCGCCGAACTTTGACCGACAGAACCACGTGGTCGTCGGGCAGCGGTCCGCCGTCACGGTCTTCGTAGTGACGGAAGCGAGCCGCGATCACCCCCGCGGCGGGCGCGTTGCACGATGCTGTCGCCGCCGAGGCGAATCCACAGATGCTCCGTCTCGGCTGCGGTCAGGGTCTCGGCGCTGATCCTGGCGTGGAGATCCTCGATGACCCGACGGACCTGCTCCGAGGCAAGCGCCCACAGGGCCTGGACGCTGCCAGGTGGGCGGAAGTCATCATCGTCCCAGGCCTTCGCGCCCTCCAGCGGCTCGATGGTCGGCCGAAAGTCGTAGCGGCCGCGGACAGGTCAGACTTTTGCCCCAAGCGGCGAGCCACAGCGATCCCATAGCGTTCATGTCATGTGCCCCACGTCGTGGGATGGTCTCGCGGTCACTCTCGTTCGGGTTGCTGCAGTGCGCCGGCCTCGCGCGGCAGAGCAGGCTCGCATTCAGGATTACAGACGGTGACGCCTCGTGACCACCTGGGCACCGGCTTGGTCATGAGACTCCACGAAAGGCGCCAGATGCATCGTGCACGACAGATCCACTCCGGTGCCCGTGTCGACGAACCGCCTTCGCCGTCCGGCCAGGGAACCGGTCCCCAGCCGGCGCTGGATCCTGCGGCACCCGCCGCGCACACCCGGCGTCCTCGCCCCGCGGTTCGCCCGTCTGAGTCTGAGGCCCCCGGGCCATGTGGGACGACTTCGCGCGCGGCACCCGGAGCCGGCCGCCGCGCCTGTCCTGACGCCACGGCCATCGGACGGATCCACGCACGGCCATCCGCTCGCGCCATGGCTCCCCGGACCGACCAGCACCCATCCACCCCAGGAGGTTTCCCCATGCCCGACCTGATGCACCGCCTGATCCAGTCAGTCCGCGTCTACACGATGACCGCCTTTGAAGTAGCCGTTCTCGGCGCGGGGGAAGGGCTCACGCCCCCGGATCCGGGACGCGAGGCTGCTGCCGGAACACCCCTCTGGACCCGGCGTGATCCCGTTCCCCGCGCTGCTGCCGCCCCGGGGGCGGCGGCAGCGCATCGATGACACTGGAAGAACAGCGGAGGGCCGCCTGCCCGTCCGGCCGTAGTGGGGAAGACAAGAACGTGAACAACAGCACGAACCGCTTCATGGAGTGGCTGGTGCGCGGCCTGGCCGTGCTGGCAGGCACCGGAGCACTGGGGACAGTGGACCTGGGCTTGGGACTGGCTCACCCGCTCGTCATCCTGCTCGCTGTCACCGTAGCCCTGGTTGCTTCGCGGCTGTCGGGTACCGCGCTGGGCGTGGGCGCGCTGGTACTGGGAGCGGCCATGCTTGCCGCGACAACAGGCCTTCAGGCGGGCGCTGCGAGCGGTGTTCGTCAGGCCCTGCCGTTCGGGCTCACCGTCGTGGCAGTCGCCCTTCTGGTCATCGGGCTGACTGCGTGGCGGGCGGCGCCCAAGCCCACCGCGTTCGCGCTACCGCTCCTGCTGGCGGGGCTGGTGCTGCAGCCTTTGCGCATGTCCTCCGACAAGATGTCACTGGTGGTATTCGCACTCGTCCTTGCGCTGGCCGGCGTCGTCACCGCCGGCACCGGGCTCTGGGTGCGGACGATTCAGATCAGTCGTCGTCGTGGAGAGATGGCCAGGCAGTTGGCGCAGCGCACGAGCATCGCCTCCGATCTGCACGATTACGTCGCCCACCACGTCACCGGCATCGTGGTGCTTGCTCAGGCCGCCCAAAGTGTCGCGGCCCAGCAGCCTCAGGCGGTGCTCCCCGCGCTGCAGCGCATCGAGCAGGCCGGGGACGAAGCGATGACGGCCATCCGCCGCATGGTGACCCTGCTGCGCGAGGCTGGGGCCGAGGCCCGTCTCTCACCACTGGGCACGATCAGCGACATCGCCTCTCTCACCGAGCACTTCACCTCCGCCGACGGCATGCGGGTAGGGCTGAGCGTCGAGGGTGATTTCGACGACGTGCCGATCGATGTCCAGTCGGCCGTGCACCGAGTGGTGACCGAGGCCCTGACGAACGTCCGCAAGCACGCGGAGGGCGTACGGGAACTCGAGATCCTGGTCGGCCGCGATATGCGTTTCGACATGGTGACGGTGGAGGTGGCCAACGACGGTCGCAGCCGCGGCGGCCACTCGTCAGAAGGCGGTTATGGACTGGCTGGTCTGCGGGAACGGGCTGAGGCGCTCGGTGGCTCATTCGTCGCCGGTCCAAGGAGCGAGGGGGGCTGGCGTGTGCAGGCCCGCATACCGGCAGGAGGAGCGTGATGACTATCCGCGTGCTGCTGGCGGACGATCAGGCCATGGTCCGGACCGGCTTCTCGCTGATCCTGGGCGTCGAGGAA
The DNA here is from genome assembly GCF_042754285.1 of Streptomyces sp. NPDC059224. Classification (NCBI taxonomy): domain Bacteria; kingdom Bacillati; phylum Actinomycetota; class Actinomycetes; order Kitasatosporales; family Streptomycetaceae; genus Streptomyces; species Streptomyces sp. NPDC059224. The sequence continues at coordinate 54,984 of NZ_JBHZAN010000039.1, read as the reverse complement.
GACATCGAGGTGGTGGGGGAAGCGAAGGACGGCGTCCAGGCGGTGGAGATGAGTCGCCGCCTCGAACCGGACGTCGTCCTCATGGACATCCGGATGCCGCGAATGGACGGGCTGCAAGCCCTGCGCGAGCTCAACCGCCTCGGCCATGGCTCCCCCAAGGTCGTGATGGTCACGACCTTCGACGACGACGCCTACGTCTACGAGGCACTGAACAACGGTGCCTGCGGCTTCCTCCTCAAGGACTCCGGGCCGAGGCTGCTGACCGAAGCGGTGCGCGCGGCTCACTCCGGCGAGGCCCTGGTGAGTCCGGCGATCACGGTCCGGCTGCTGAGAGGCATTCATCCGTCGAAGACCTCCCCCACGGTCGTGTCGGTCCTGTCCTCACGCGAGACCGACGTCGTCCGCCTGGTGGCCGACGGCAAGACCAACGCCGAGATCGCGGCAGCCCTCTTCGTGTCCCTCGGCACGGTCAAGACGCATCTGGGCAACATCCAGTCCAAACTCGCCGTACGCAACCGCGTCGAGATCGCACTCTGGGCGTGGCGTTCGGGCCTTGTGAGCGATTAGGCGGGGCCGTACGGGCCAAGGCGGCGTTGCCGTCCGTGTGCCCTGGTCCTGTGCCTGGCGGGCGGACGGCCTTGCCCCCGGGACTTCGGTACGTCCCTGGCATCCCGGGCCCGACGCATGGCCTGGGGCCGGCTGGGTGCCGGCCTCAACGCCGCTTCCTTCGTCGCCGGCGCGATTCCGGCCGCATGCCTGCGCGTCCCCGAACGGGCGGCCCTGCTCTCGCCGCAGGTGACCACCCCCTGCCCGGTCTGGTCAGACCCAGGGTGGCGTCGCCTGTTCGCAGGCCCCTGTCATGCGATGCCTGGTTCAGCCGGTCGGTGCTTGCGGGGCCGGCCATGGGATGGCGGATGTCGCCGACGCCGTGCTCGTCCACCAGCCAGTCGTGACTCCGGGCGTCGCTGTTGCCTGCGTGTCTCCGGACACCGGCCGTCCAGGGCCCTGCGGACCATCCGCCGGGTGACGTGGTCCTGCCCCGGCGACTCACCGCGTACAGAACAACGCGCGCCGATCTGGGCATCGGCATCGGAGGAGGCGGATCAGAGCGCTCGGCCGAAAGTCGTAGAGGGGTGCCACAGATCCAACTTCTGCTCGAAGCGCGGCGACGGGTCGTCTCCGTAACTTACTGGTCACGAGCGCGCCTGGGAACGGATCACTTCCTGAATGCGAGGAACCGTCAGCCGCGCCCGCCATGGAGGACGTGGCCACGCTGGTCGCGGCGTCCTGGAGAAGAGGCGCGCCGTCACCATGACGGCCGCTGAAGTGACCCAAAACCCGTGCATCAAGGAGTGTCAGTGAGTGACACCAGTCAGGGCGCCGCGTATGCAAGAAGCCCGATCAACACAGCCGGCCCCGTGGCTGAGCCGGCGGTGGAGGCCCACGCGGTGGGGCGGAAGTACCGCCGGGGCTGGGCCCTGAGGGACTGCTCGTTCCGACTCCCGGCCGGCCGGATCTGCGGACTGGTGGGTCCCAATGGAGCGGGCAAGACGACTCTGATGTCGATCGCCGCCAACCTGCTGGAACCGACGGAGGGCACCCTCACGGTCTTCGGCGCGCTCCCCCAGTCCGTGGAGGCGGGACGCCGCACGGCCTTCCTCGCCCAGGAGAAGCCGCTGTTTCGCCGCTTCACAGTGGCCGAGACACTGCGTCTGGGCCGCGAACTGAACCACGGCTGGGACCAGCTCGTCGCCGAGCACATCGTCCGCTCGGGCAATGTGCCCATGAACGCCAAGGTCGGCACCCTCTCCGGCGGGCAGCGCACCCGCGTCGCCTTCGCCCTCGCCTTCGGTAAACGACCCGACCTGCTGCTGCTCGACGAGCCCTTCTCGGACCTCGACCCGCTGGTGCGCCACGAACTCATGAGCCTGCTGCTGGCCGAGGCCGGCGAACACGGCACCACAGTGCTGCTGTCCTCCCACATGCTCAGCGAACTGGAGAGCGTCTGCGACTTCCTCCTCGTCGTCTCCACGGGAGGTCTGCGCATGGCCGGTGACGTGGACGAACTCCGCAGCACCCATCTTCTCCTGCAGGACGTCGGCGGCGCCGACTCGGCGGGCATTTCCAGCGAACTCGCCCGCCACACCGTTGTCGAGTGCCATACCAGCGCAGGCCGAACCAGCGCCCTCGTCCGCCCGGGCGGCCCGGTCAGCGACCAGTGGCAGTCCCGCACCCCGGATCTGGAGGAACTCCTGCTCCCCTACCTGCGCTCCCTCAAAGCGCCGCCACTGATCACTCCCGCAGCTCGGGTCCCGGCCCGGCCGCACAGCCCAGGGGGAGCCGCAGCATGAGCAACCTGACCACGCCCCCGGCCGCCGGACCCGGCAGGTCCGCCTCCTCTCCCGCGCCCTCCGCCGCCTCCCGCCGCATCCGAGCTTCCCGGCTCAGCGGCATGACCTGGCTCACCTGGCGCCAGCACCGCGCCGCCTACTGGACCTACCTCGCCGTCACGGCCCTGATCACGGCGTGGATCGCCCACCAGCGCGCCGGCCTGATGGACCACCTGACCGCCCTCGGCTGGCCCGACTCTTCGCCCGACAAGTGGACGGTGGGCATAGAGCCATACGTGCAGCGGACTCTCAAGGTCGGCTTGGCCCTTCTTCCCCTGCCCGTCATCCTCGGCGTATTCCTGGGCGCCCCCCTGCTCGCCGGCGATTTGGAGAGCGGCACCGCCAAGCTCGTCATGTCTCAGTCCCCGCGCCCCAGCCGCTGGCTGACCGCCAAACTCGGGCTCACCGTCCTGGTGGTCGTCGTGTGCACGACGGTCCTCTCCCTCGCCTGCGGCCGGTGGTGGACGCCGCTGATGGAACAGGACGGGAGCATGGGCTGGGACGTGACCGTGTTCAGCAACACCGGACCCGTGCCAGTCGCACTCACCGTCTTCAGCGTCGTCGGCGGCGTCGCCATCGGCATGGTGCTGCGTCGGACCCTGTTCTCCATGGTCGCCACCTTCTTCTTCACCGTCGCCGTCGAGTTGTTCTGGTCCATGAACCGCCTGAACTTGGCCAACCCCGTGAGGATCGCCAATCATTCGGGAGTCAACGGCTCCCTTCCGCCCGTTCCCCCGGGCGGCCTGACGGTGGACAGCGGGTCGTACATCACGAGCTCCGGGAAGGCCCTCCCCATGCACACCTGTCTGCACGAGCCGTCGGCGAAAGCCGTCGACATCTGTCTCCAGAAGAAGGATGTCGTCGGCAAGTCGGTGGACTACCTGCCCCTCTCGCAGCTCAGCAGCACCCAGTGGCTCGACACCCTGTTCCTCTTCGCTCTTGCCGGCGTTGTGACGGCCTTCATCTTCCTCTGGGGCCGCAAGCGCATCGTCTGACATACGCACCCTCGTCGGCGCCCCTGCCGGTCCAGGACTCCAGCAGGTTCGCTGTCTGACCTGCGGGTTTCGCTGGGCGGCTGGGGTGCAGCGGGTCACGGAGCGGTGAGGGGCGGTCTTACGGAGGCCGCCACTCGAACGTGTGTCGTCGCCGTAGGTAATGGCAGCGCCCGGGGAAGCCCCCCGACGTGATCACCGAGCGTGCTGGCGGACAACGGGACCTCGAATTGGACGACCTCTTCCTGGCCGTTGGTCACCGCTTCCGCCGCATCGGGCTCCGCCGCCGCATGCGTGACTACGTGCGTGGTCTCCTCGCCCGGTGGCCCGCAAGAACAACTGGCATCTGGCAGCCGGCCGAGCAGGTCGGCCGTTCCACTCCTGCCGGACTGCAGCATCTGCTGGCCGGCGCCAAGTGAGACCCGACGACATCCGCGACGATCTGCAGGAATACGTCGCTGACAAGCTCGGCGAGGACGAAGGAGTCCTCATCATCGACGACACCGGCTTCATCAGGAAGGGCACCACCTCTGCCGTGGTCCAGCGCCAGTACTCCGGCACCGCTGGACGCACCGAAAATTGCCAGACCGGCGTCTTTGCCGCCTACGCAACCTCCCGCGGCGGGGCCCTGGTCGACCGAGAGCTGTACTTTCCCAAGTCCCGCGCCGAGGACCGTGAACGCTGCCGCGCGGCGAGAGGTCCGCACGAGCCGGGACAGAGCGGGGAACAGGTCGTGGACAGGGTGGTCGATCGGCCAGCGGGTGACGACGGTACGGTCCCGGGTGGTGACCAACACGTGGAGGACGTCCGCCTACTCCGGCTCGAACCGCCAGCCGTTGCTGAAACCGTAGGCGGCGTCCGGCGTCACCCAGCCGAACGGGACCCGGTCGGCGATCGCCTTGGGGACCACAACCGCCGGTCGGTCAGTGTGCGTCCGCGGCCGGTGCGCAGGCCCGGAAGACCCCGACCTGGAATCCTGCCGGGGACACAACGAGAAGGGCCGGCTCAGGAGGGTTTTGCTCCCGGACTGACCCTTCGGCGTTCCAGGGGTTGTGCCACAGGCGTGCCGCTACAGGCCCGCGGGGTCCGTCTCGGACAGTCAGAGGCCACTCTCCACCTTCCTGGATCATTGCACCGAGCCGATCGGCGATGGCCCGGCCCTGATCGCTGGACATGTGCTGACAGATCAGCACGGCGCGTGAACTGCTGTGGCCCGTGCGAGTCATCGGCTCCGGCGTGCTGGCCCCGGCCGGGGAGGCCGGCGTGTTGCCCGTGGCCGGCCGAGCTGCATTTCCATGATCTGCGGCATGAGACACCGGCAGCCTTCCGGACTCGGGGCAGGAAGGTGTGCGAGAGCTGCCAGCCGAAGAGGGCGATCAGGACGACGACCCAGGGGCGCACGCGACCACGGCCCGGGACCGCCACGTGCCCGGACATCCGCACGAATGAGCACGCCTGACCGGTGGTGTGCGCCACGAGCAGCCGGGGTACTCGGGGGGCCACCGTGCGCGGGGCGCCCCGCAGGAACCCAGGCCGCGGACCGACGGCTGCGGGGTACTCGGCATCCCACATCCTCCCTCCTGCGAGGCCTTCGATGAGCCGTCTCTTCTCGCCGCTCACCCTCCGCGGCACGACCTTCCCGAACCGGGCCTGGGTGGCACCCATGTGCCAGTACAGCTCGGTCGACGGCTATCCACAGGACTGGCATCTGGTGCATCTCGGCTCCCTGGCACGCGGCGGGTCCGGCCTGGTCATGCAGGAGGCCACGGCAGTGGAACCTGAGGGCCGGATCACCCCTTCCGACGCCGGCATCTGGGATGACGGACAGGCCGCCGCGTACAAGCGGATTACCGACTTCGTCCACGGGCAGGGAGCCGTTGCCGGCATCCAGATCTCCCATGCCGGCCGCAAGGCGTCGACGGCACCGCCCTGGGAGGGTGACGTGTACGTCGAACCGGAGGCCGGAGGATGGCAGACGGTCGCACCGTCACCGCTGCCGTTCGGCGACTGGCCGGCCCCGCGGGAGCTCGGCGCGGACGACATCCGCGCTCTGGTCCGGGCCTTCGGCGAGGCCGCCGCGCGGGCGCTGTCCGCCGGTTTCGAGGTCCTCGAGATCCACGCCGCGCACGGCTATCTGCTGCACCAGTTCCTGTCACCGCTGTCCAACCACCGCAGCGACGAGTACGGAGGCGATCTCGACGGCCGCAGCCGTTTCCTGGTCCAGGTCACCGACGCCGTGCGGGCGCAGTGGCCGGAGGACCGCCCCCTGTTCGTACGCTTCTCGGCCACGGACTGGGCCGACGGCGGCTGGACCCCGGAGGAGACGGTCGAGCTGTCGCGGCACCTGGTGGCCCACGGTGTCGATCTGGTGGACATCACCAGCGGCGGGCTCGTCCACAACGCCCGTATCGAAGTGGAGCCCGGCTACCAGGTGCCCTTCGCCCGAACCATCCGCGAGGGCGCGGCCCTGCCCGTCTCCGCGGTCGGCCTGATCACCGCACCGGAGCAGGCCGACCAGATCCTCGTGGACCGCTCGGCCGACGCGATCATGCTCGCGCGCGAACTGCTGCGCAATCCGACGTGGCCGCTCCGCGCTGCCCACGTGCTCGGTGACGACGTCCCGTGGCCGAAGCAGTACCAGCGTGGCCGCCCACGTCATCGCTGAGGCCGTCGCCTCCCGAGCACCCGGGAATTCGACACAAGACAATGCTGTTTCCACCAATATGAGCGATCAATGCGTCAATGCCGCTTTTCCCGCACCCCAGGGCGAGTGGATGCGGACGCTGCTCTCGGCCGACCGTGTCAGCACGCTGCAGCAGATATCCGCCCTTAGCCGTGAGTTCGAAGGGATCGTCGAGGCGAACGCATTGGTGGCGATTGACGACGAGCACGACCCGGAGGGGGCGAGCACGGCCTTCGAGCGGGCACACGTCGCCTCCCTGCTGTCCCAGGCGCGCGAGCATCTGAACGATCTCGATCACGCCCTGGAACGGTGGGAGAGAGGGGACTGCGGGCGCTGCGAGCAATGCGGTGAGCCGATCCCGATGGAGCGCCTCGAAGTTCGCCCGGCGGCGAAAACCTGCGTACGCTGCGCACCCGTAGCTCGTTGAAGGGTGGACAGTTGAGGGCGCGACGACATGTCGTCCGTCCCCACCCGTCGTACGCGCGGACGGCGAGTTCCCCCGTCGGCAGCCGTTCAACGTCCGGCCTTCACCCCGCTTGATCAGGAGAAGCCACGGCCTGGCTCATCGGATGCCGCCGACCGCACCGCCGCTACGAACGCGAGGCCGGCCCCGAGGCCACCGTCAAGCGCTTCCAGCGCGAGGACGGCCACGTCTGGCTCCTCCCCCACAACGCGGCCTGCGAGCCCACCCCCGGCGGCGACGCGACCATCAGGCAAGGTCGTCGCGGTACTGCGGCGCGTGTGACGCCTGCTGCGGGCGCTCATCCCGCCCGCCCTCCGACCGGGCCCCGGAACCTCTGTGCCGGTTCCGAGGTCCTGCACTGTCCGGACCCCGGCAGTCTCCCCTCGGACCGCGGGGTGGCCTGACCGGCACCGCTCAGGCCACCCCGCGATCACTCCGTCTCGGCCTCCGCCTGCCGCGCCGCCGCGTCGATCACCGCAAGCGACCTGCCGACCTGGTTCCAGCCCGTGGTGCACCGGAAATCGGGCAGCGAGGACTTCAGACGTCCGCCATACCGCACGGTGGGTCGAACGCTCACACACCTGGGTCATGAACGCCCGTCGGCACGCGCGCGACTACGAACGGCTCATCGAGCACTCGGAATCGCTGACCACCTGCGCCGCCACCACCCTCATGAACAGGCGAATCACCTCGGCTCTGTCGAGCAACCCCCGGACGGCGTCGTTGAATCCTGCCGTGTCGGTCAAGCCGAAGGCCACACGCTGGAGCAGGAATCCGTGCGGCAGACCGCTCAATACCCGTGCGCCGCTCTCCGGCTCCACGTTTTGGACAGCGCCCGCCGCCTGTCCACGGCGCAGTGCGGCGGCGATGACGACACGCCGTTCATGGCGCTGCCGATCTTCCCGAACCGCAACTTCCGGCATGCCACCGTCTTCGGGAACACCGAGGCGGGAATCGAGAAGCCGCAGGACCTCGTCGGCAAGACACTCGGCGAGTTCGCGCTCTTCGGACACGACGCCGGCGTCTGGCCCAAGGGCATCCTGTCGGACGAGTACGGCGTGACCGTCGACCGATGCCGCCGGGTCATCGGCGGCACCGATCATCCCCTCCCCGCGTTCGACCGGACAGGTGCGGCCGTCCGCAGTCGGCAGATCTCGACCGGTACGACTGATTCGACTGATTCGACCGACATGACGGAATCCCGGTCCCGGACGGGAGATCCGGACCGTGCGGAGCGCGCAGCCATGGGCTCGGTAATTCGGTTTCATTTCCGCGGGAACAATAATGCGTCATTGCATCCCGAACCCGCGTGAGGTTCTGGTAACTCCCCTTTATTCCGGATGACTTCGTTCGGAAATCCCCGAGGGCTGGAGTTGGTCTCCACGGACAGCGGCGAGGTGGCAAGACCTCGGCGCCCGGCATGGAGGATGTCATGCCCGAGATGTATTTTCATGTGCGCTGGCCCGATGGCGTGACGCAGCGCTGCTATTCCCCCTCCACGGTAGTCGAGGACTATTTCGTTCCCGGCGGTCAGTACCCACTTGCGGATTTTGTCGAGCGCAGCCGTACGGCACTCGGGATCGCCGGGGAGCGCGTGAAGGAGAAGTTCGGCTTCTTCTGTACCGGTGCTTTTGACCAGCTCGCACAGATCGAGCGGACCGCCGCCGCGTACGCCACCGTCAGCGGTGCCAAGGTCACGGTCGAATCTCTGACCGGCGCCGACGGGAGCGCGCGGTGAGCTCGGCTCCGGCGACACGGCCGGTCGGCGCCCTCCCTCACAGCCTGTCGGGCAGGGGAGGTGCCCCGATCCCGGTGGTCGTGGTCGGTGGCGGTCAGGCGGGGCTCTCGATGAGCTACTGCCTCGGTCGGCGTGGTGTCGAGCACGTCGTCATCGAGGCGAACCGGGTCGGGTACGAGTGGCGGGAACGGCGCTGGGACTCCTTCTGCCTGGTGACCCCCAACTGGCAGTGCAGGCTGCCCGGTTATCCGTATCAGGGCGATGATCCGGACGGGTTCATGGTCCGTGACGAGATCGTCCGGTACCTGGAGGACTATGTCTCCTTCTTCCGGCCGCCACTGGTTGAGGGCGTGACGGTCACCCGGCTGCGGCGCTCGCCGAGAGGAGTGTTCGAACTCTCCACGACCGCCGGGGACTTCACCGCCGGGCAGGTGGTGGTCGCCACCGGCCCCTACCACACGCCGTCCGTCCCGCCGATGGCCCAGCGACTGCCCGACGGCATCACCCAGGTCCACTCCTCCCGCTACCGCAGCCCCGACCAGCTCCCGGAGGGTCCCGTTCTCGTGGTCGGCACCGGCCAGTCCGGCTGCCAGATCGCCGAGGACCTCCACCTCACCGGGCGCCAGGTGCACCTGGCCGTCGGCAGCGCCCCTCGTGTGGCCCGCTTCTACCGCGGCCGCGACTGCGTGGCCTGGCTCGACGAGATGGGCCACTACGACAAGTCCATCGACGAGTTCGACGACGCAGACGCCGTGCGCATGCGGGTCAACCACTACGTCACCGGCCGCGACGGCGGCCGCGACATCGACCTGCGCGCCTTTGCCCGCGACGGCATGCGGCTGTACGGGCGGCTCACCGGAGTCACCGGTACGGGCCTGGAGTTCGCCGACGACCTAAAGGTGAACCTGGACCACGCCGACGCCGTCGCCGAGGGCATCAAGGACGCCATCGACGCGTACATCGCCGCGCACGGCATCGCCGTCCCGACCGAGCCCCGGTACGTCCCGGTGTGGGAGCCGAACGAGCAGCCGCGCGAACTGGACCTGGAGGCCGCCGGTATCACCTCGGTGGTCTGGTCGACCGGCTTCAGGCGCGACCACCGGTGGATCGAGGCCCCCGTCTTCGACGGCCGCGGCTACCCGATGCACTGGCGCGGCGCGACCGGCACGCCCGGCCTGCACTTCCTCGGTCTGCCCTGGCAGTACTCGTGGGGTTCGGGCCGCTTCGAGGCGGTGGGCCGGGACGCCGAGTTCCTCGCGGACCACATCGACGCCTCGCGCCGCCTGGCCGACGTGTGCGGCACGCTCACCGGAGCCCCCAGCGAACTCGCCTCCGCCCTCCCGATCGGCTGAGGAACCACACCATGGTCTACGACGCACACCGCCACATCGGCGTCCTGCCGGCCTATCCCTTCTACGGCGGCCCACCCGTCAACCCGGACACCACCGCGCGCGCCACCGTCAAGCAGCTCATCGCCGACCTGGACGCGGAGGGAACCGAACGGGCTTTGGTCATCCCCAACTACGGCGTACCGGATCCCGCGATTGCCTTCTCCTTCAACAAGCTGGCGCTGGAGGCCGCGCAGAGCGACGACCGGATCCGTGCCGGGTTGTGGGTGTCCCCGCGCCCGGAGGACGCCCAACGCACGGAAGAGGCCCTCCGGTTGGCCGGCGAGCCCGGGGTCAGGGCCCTCAAGCTGAGCTTCCTGCTGGGCGGCCGCCCCACGGACCCTGCCTGCCGCCCCCAGCTAGACCGGATCTTCGCCGAGGCCGCCCGGCACGGCCTTGTCGTCCATGTGCACACCTCTCCCGGCGCCGCCTCCGACATCGACGAGGTCGGCCATCTCGTCGACTGGTACGCCGGTCAGGTGCCCGTCCACCTCGTGCACTTCGGCGGCGGGATGAGCGGCCACATCAAGCTCGTCGGCTCCCGGTTCTTCGACTGGATCAGCGCCGGCAAGCGCGTCTACACCGATCTCTCCTGGGCCATCGGCTTCACTCCCCGCTGGCTGGCCCAGGAGATCGAGCGCCGCGGCATCGGCCACGACCGGGTGCTCTTCGCCAGCGACCAGCCGTGGGGCGACTTCACCGGCGAGTACGCCCGCCTCGCCGAAGCCACCGGTGGCGGCGAACTCGGCGACCTGGTCTTCCGGGACACGTTCGCCGCGCTCTACGACTGACCGCCCCCGACTCCCTTCCCGTACGCACAAGGAGACAGTCATGTCCGAATCCGTCGTCACCGCCGAGCTCTCCGACGTCGAGCAGAAGTCCCTCGACGAGATCCCGCACCCCTCGCTCCCCGAGGGCACCAGCATCTACGGCTCCACCAAGGTCTTCCCCGACTACCGGGCCGAGAACGGCGAGACCTACTTCACCCTCGTCCACGGCATCGCCCACGAGTCCTCGGTCTCCTTCGTCGCCGTCCTCCAGGCCACCCGCGCCCTGCGCAAGGGCTTCGAGACCGCGATCTACTTCTACGGCCCCGGCTCGCTCAACTGCCTCGCCACCCGCGGCTTCCCGACCGTCGGCAACTCCGCCTTCCCCGGCGAGCACAACATCAACAACCAGCTCAAGACGTTCATCGCAGAGGGCGGCAAGGTCTACTGCTGCCGCTTCGGCCTCTCCCTGCACGGCGCCCGCGAGGAGGACCTCATCGAGGGGGTCATCCCCACCCACCCCCTGGACGTCCAGGACGCGCTGATCCACTACGCGCGCAAGGGCGCCATCATCAACTCCACCTACCAGCTGTAGGGAGAACGACGTGAGCGTTGGCACCGGTGACAGCGGTACGGCGGTGGACGTGCGGATCATGACCCGCGCCGAACTCGCCCTGCGCGGCGTCGCGTCGGACGCGCCCGTGCGGCGGCCGGACGGCGCGGGGCCCAGCGACGACGGACATGTCCTCGTCGACGGTGCCAACGCCGCGCTCCCCCGCAACCCCCACAGTCCCTACTCCGTGCGGAACGGCAAGGTGTGGCTCGGTGACGAGGACACCGGAATCTCCTTCACAGCCGTGCAGCGACCGAAGTTCTACGACCTGACCACGGCCGACGGTCTCCGCTACGAGCAGATCGCCCGCCTGCACGGCTCCGACGTCCTGGCCACCACCGTCGTGCAGACCTGCATCCGCTACGCCGAGTCCGACCGCTGCCGCTTCTGCACCATCGAGGAGTCCCTGCGCTCGGGCGCCACCGTGGCCGCCAAGACCCCGGCGCAGCTCGCTGAGGTCGCCGAGGCCGCGGTACGGCTCGACGGCGTGAAGCAGATGGTGATGACCACAGGCACCACCACCGGACCGGACCGCGGCGCCCGCAACCTCGTGCGGTCGGTCCGGGCGGTGCTGGGGGCCGTGCCCGGTCTGCCGATCCAGGTGCAGTGCGAACCTCCCGGCGACCTCGCCTGGATCCGCGCCCTGCACGACGCCGGGGCCACCGCCATCGGCATCCACGTCGAGTCCCTCGACGACGAGGTGCGACGACGCTGGATGCCCGGCAAGTCGACGGTCCCGCTCGCCGAGTACGAGGCCGCGTGGGACGAGGCGGTGCGCGTCTTCAGACCGAACCGCGTCTCCACCTACCTCCTCGTCGGACTGGGCGAGGACCCCGACGAACTCGTCGCCGGCGCGGGCAGGCTGATCGACCGGGGGGTGTACCCGTTCGTCGTCCCGTTCCGCCCGATGAGCGGCACCCTCGCCGCCCGCGATGGCGCCGGGGCACCCCGCGCGGAACACCTGACGTACGTCACCGAGGGCGTCGCCGCGAGGCTGCGCGCCGCCGGAATGAGCGGCGCCGACCAGAAGGCCGGCTGCGCGGCGTGCGGCGCCTGCAGTGTGCTCCAGGCAGCGGGCGGGTGACCGCCGTGTACCTCGACGGTTCCGTGGTCGTGCCGGCCGTGGACAGTCCGCAGGACATCCTGGCCCTGCTGGGCGACCGCAGCACGCTCGCCCGCCGGCCCGCCTTCCGCATAGAGGAGGCGGACGGCACGGCGGACGTGGCCGCCTACCGGGAGCTGCGCCGTGCCGCCTTCGTCCAAGAGCAGGGGCTCTTCGTCCGTCACGACCTGGACGACCGCGACACCGACCCCCGGACCGTCGTCCTGGTCACGAAGGACCCGGAGGGCACCGTGGTCGGCGGGGTGCGCCTGTGCCCGGTCGACGACGGCTCCGACCTCGGCTGGTGGCAGGGCGGGCGCCTGGTCGTCGCACCCCGGGCCCGCGGCCCGCACGGCATCGGCGCGGCGCTCGTCCGGGCCGCCTGTGCCCGCGCCGAGGCGGAGGGCGTGCTGCGGTTCGACGCGACCGTCCAGGCGCGCAACGAGGTGCTGTTCCGGCGGCTCGGCTGGCAGCGGGTGCGGGACACGACGGTCGCGGGCGTACCGCACGTCCTGATGCGCTGGCCGATCGGCCGTATCGCCGCCCTCGCGGCGGCCACGAAGTCCCCCCTTGGACCGCTCCTGACCGCGCTGGCACCTCCCCCGGGCTTCGTCGGTGACGACGGCGCCCCCGTCCCCGGCACCGACGTGATCGCGGCGTGCGACGCGATCGTGCCGTCCATGGTCGAACGGGACCCCGAGTGGGCGGGCTGGTGCGCGGTCCTCGTGAACGTCAACGACCTCGCGGCGATGGGCGCCGCGCCGCTCGGGCTGCTGGACGCGGTGGGCGCTCGCGACGCCGCGCACGCCGCCCGAATCCTGGCCGGACTGGCCCGGGCGGCACAGGCGTACGACATCCCGGTCCTCGGCGGGCACACCCAGCTCGGCGTCCCGGCCGCCCTGTCGGTGACCGCGCTCGGCCGCACAGGCCGGCCGGTGCCCGGTGGCGGCGGCCGCCCCGGTCACGCCGTACGGCTCACCACCGACCTAGGCGGCCGCTGGCGCCCGGGCTACCGGGGCCGCCAGTGGGACTCGGCCAGCCACCGCCGTAGCGACGAACTGCGCACCATGACCGGCGCGGTGGCCGCCGCCCGGCCCGCCGCCGCCAAGGACGTGTCGATGGCGGGAATCGCCGGCACCCTCGGCATGCTCGCCGAGGCGAGCGGCTGCCGCGCGGTGCTCGACGTGGCCGCCGTCCCCCGACCGGGGGGTGCGACCGTGGGCGACTGGTTCACCTGTTTCCCGGGCTTCGCGATGCTCACGGCCGACGAGCCGGGTGCACCGCCCCTGCCCGCCGGGCCCGCCACGGGTGCGGTGTGCGGGGAGCTCACCGAAGGAGAAGGCGTCGGGCTGCGCTGGCCCGACGGAGAGATCACCGAAGCGGTCATGTCCACCGTGACCGGGATGGGGACCGCATGACCACCCTGCGTATGGCCGCCGTCGCCGCCGAATTCGGCCGCGACCTGGAGGAGGACTTCCAGATCGCCGAACGGCTGATCAAGGAAGCCCGGAGGGAGGGCGTAGGGCTGCTGGCGCTGCCCGAGGCGTGTCTCGGCGGGTATCTGCTCAGCCTCGACGACCGCGCCGAACTCGACGAGGGCCCGCCCGCGCTCGCCCTCGACGGCCCCGAGATCCGCCGGCTGGCCTCCCTGGCGGGGGAGATGACGGTCGTCGCGGGATACTGCGAAGCGGCCGGCGAAGCCCGCTACAACAGCGTCGTCTGCGTCACCGGCGACGGCGTTCTCGGCAACCACCGCAAGGTCCACCAGCCACTCGGCGAGGACGCCAGCTACGCCTCCGGGGACCGCTTCCACGCCTTCGACACCCCGGTCGGCCGGATCGGCATGATGATCTGCTACGACAAGGCGTTCCCGGAGTCCGCCCGCGCGCTCGCGCTCGACGGCGCCGCGATCGGGGTCTGTGTCTCCGCGTGGCCGGGATCCCGGACGAGCGCGGCCGCCCGCCTCGAAGAGGACCGCTGGAAACGCCGCTTCGACCTCTTCGACCAGGCCCGCGCGCTGGAGAATCAGATCGTGTGGCTGTCGGCCAACCAGGCGGGCACGTTCGGGTCGCTACGCTTCGTCGGCAGCGCCAAGGTCGTCGACCCCGGCGGCGAGATCCTCGCCGACACGGGTGTCGCCGCCGGCGTCGCCGTCGCCGAACTGAACGTCGCACAGGCACTGGAGACCGCCCGGCGGTCGATGGGGCACCTGCGCGACCGGCGGCCCGAGACCTACGACATACCCACGGGAGCAGTCAGCGCATGAGCACGATCCGGATCGCGGCCGCGGCCGCCCACTTCGGCCGCGACCTGGAGTTCGACCTGGCCCGCATCGCGAAGCTCATCGACGACGCGCGCGCCTTTGGCGCCGGTCTGCTGGTCCTGCCCGACGCCGCGCTAGGCGGCTACCTCGCCGACCTGCGCCACCCCGACCCCGGGGCCCTGCCGCCGGCTCTGAAGCCGGACGACCCGCTGATCCTCCAGGTCGCCCGCCTGGCCGCCGAGATGGTGGTCTGCCTCGGCTACTGCGAGGACGGTGGCGACGAGCGCTACAACGCCGCGGTCTGCGTCAGCGGCGACGGTGTCCTCGGCCGCCACCGCAAGGTCCATCTGCCGGCCGGCGAGGTCGCCGCCTACGCGGCCGGTGACCGCTTCGACGCCTTCGACACACCCGTCGGCCGCATCGGCATGCTCATCGACTACGACAAGACGTTCCCCGAGTCGGCCCGTTCTCTGGCGTTGGACGGCGCCGAGATCCTCGCCTGTCTCTCCGCCTGGCCCACGTCCCTCACCAACCGCGCCCCGCGCATGGCCCAGGACCGCCAGGCCAAGCTCTTCGACCTGTACGACCAGGCCCGCGCCGCCGAGAACCAGGTCGTCCTCGCCTCCTCCAACCAGACCGGCGCCATGGGCGGCATGCGGTTCCTCGGCCAGTCCAAGGTGGTCGGCCCGGGCGGTGACGTCCTCGCCCGCACCTGGTCCAAGGCCGGCCTGGCGGTCGCCGAGACCGACGTCGCCGAGGAGATCGACCGCGCCCGCCGCATTCTGCGCCACCTCGACGAACGCCGGCCCGGCGCCTACCGGGAGGACCGCACGTGAAGATCGCTCTGCTCAGCTACTCCACCAAGCCGCGCGGCGGCGTCGTCCACACCCTCGCCCTCGCCGAGGCGCTCGCCGCGGCCGGGCAGGACATCACGGTGTGGACGCTGGGCCGCGGCGGTGACGCGGGCTTCTTCCGGCCGGTCGACCCAGCCGTACGGCTGCGGATCGTACCGTTCCCGGACGGCCCGCCCGAGGAGTCCGTCGGCGAACGGATTCTGCGCTCCATCGCCGTCCTGGGCAAGGCTTTCGAGCCCTGTGCGATGGCGTACGACGTCGTCCACGCCCAGGACTGCATCAGCGCCAACGCGGTCGGTGGCCGCTGCATCCGCACGGTCCACCACATCGACCGCTTCACCACCCCCGAACTGGCCGCCTGCCACGAGCGGGCCATCGTCGAACCGTACGCGCACATCTGCGTGTCGACGGCCGTCGCCACGGAACTGGCCGACGGCTGGGGCATCAACGCGGCGGTCATTCCCAACGGAGTGGCCTACGACCGTTTCGCCACCACCGCGCCGGCCGCCCGCGCGAACTGGCGTGCCCGTCTGGGCCGTTACGTCCTTACCGTCGGTGGTATCGAACCCCGCAAGGGTTCGCTGGACCTGCTGGAGGCGTACGCCCGACTGCGCTCCGCACACCCTGACGTACAGCTGGTGATCGCGGGCGGCGAGACCCTCTTCGACTACCGCGACTACCGAGCCCGCTGGGAGACACGCGCAGCCGAACTCCGCCTCGAACCGGTCGTGCTGGGCCAGGTCGCCGAGGACGAGCTGCCGCCACTGGTGGCCGCCGCCTCCGCTTTCGCCTTCCCCTCTGTCAAGGAGGGCTTCGGCCTCGCCGCGATGGAGGCACTCGCCGCGGGAGTTCCGCTGGTCGTACGCGATCTGCCCGTACTGCGCGAGGTGTTCGACGGCGCCGCCCGTTTCGCGACCACCCACCGGGACCTGGCCGCTGAGCTCGGTGCCGCGCTCACGTACGACACCCCCGCGCGCCGGGCCAGGGGCCGCCGACTCGCCGCCCGCCACACCTGGGCCACCGCTGCGGAACGTCACCTGACGTTCTACGGCTCTCGGCTGAAAGACATCTCACGTGCCTGAGCGGCTGTCGTCCTTCCGGCCTTGAGGGCTGCGTTTCCGCTGGTCAGGAATAGGGTCGGCGGCCTCGGGGAGTGGTTACGCGTCGAGTTGTCGCTCTGGGGAGGTTGGGGATACCGTCGGTCGTGGGGTTGCTGGAACAGCGCGAGCTGACCGCTCGCCGTCGCATGGACGAGCTGCAGGAGGAGGCCTACCGAATCCAGGCCGAGCCGGCCGTGGTCGAGCAGGAGTGGAACGGGCGGGTGTTGTAGCGGGTCAGCCGGGCGAAGACGGTCCTGCGACAAGTGGTGGCGTCGCCGTAGTCGTGGACGCCCTGGAGGGTCTCGCGTTTCAGGGACGCGTGGAAGCCTTCGCGGGCCGCGTTGCCCGCACTGGTGCCGACCGCACCCACCGACCGTGTGACCCCGAGCTGGTCGCAGAGGCCGGCGAAGGCCCGGGAGCCGTATTTGGGCGAGTTCAACCAGTCGTTGCAACACCGGGCTGTTGCAGCGAGCGTAGCTGCTCTTCGAAGACCTCGGCGGGTGTCCGCCAGCCGAGGGTCTTGCGGGGCCGGTTGTTGATCGCCATGGCGACGGCTTCGAGGTCCGTGGACGACCACCGGGACAGATCGGTGCCCTTCGGGAGGTACTGACGCAGCAGCCCGTTCGTGTTCTCGTTCGTCGGTCGTTGCCAGGGCGAGTGCGGATCGGCGAAGAACACCTTCGTCCCGGTCTCGAGCGCGAACTGGGCATGACCGGAGAGTTCCTTCCCGCGGTCCCAGGTGAGGGTCTTGCGCAACTGCTCGGGCAGCCGCGCCATCGACGTCGTGAGCGCCGCGTTCATCGCGATCGCGCCATAGCCCCCGAGCGAGGTGCCGTTCTTCACGGGCGGATTCTCGCCCCAGCCCTCGAGCCGGGGCAGGTGCACCAGGAGCGTGGAGCGGCTGCTGCGCTCGAGAAGCACCGCGACGCCCGTCAAGGCGGGGAACGCCTATTTCGCCGAGGTCGGCGGCGAGCATCAACCCCGACAACCTCGTGCGTCTGAGCTGTCACACCCGGAGGGGCTACCTCGTCTCCCTGATGAGAACGCAAAACGGCGCGCGCCCGACGAGCGCGGCGCAGGCCACACGAACGGATCGAAGGAACCATGACCAACCCCCAGCGTGTCAACATCGGCGAGCAGCACCCGGCCGCCTACAAGACCCTCATCGCCCTGTCGGCGGAGGTGGAGAAGGCCACCGCCGCAGCGGGTCTCGACCCCCTCCTGGTCGAGCTGCTGAGGATCCGCACCTCCCAGATCAACGGCTGCGCGTTCTGCCTGCGCATGCACACCCACGACGCCCTCAAGAAGGGCGAGAACCCCGACCGGATCGCGGTGCTGTCGGCCTGGGCGGAGACCGGCTACTTCTCCGACACCGACCGCGCCGCCCTCCGCCTCACCGAGGCGATCACACGTGTGCCGGACGGACATGTCAGCGACGAGGACTTCAACGCCGCCGCGGCCATACTCACCGCAGACCAGATATCGGCAGTCGCCTGGCTGGCAACCGTGATGAACGCCTTCAACCGCGTCGCGATCACCAGTCGGTACCCCGTCGGCAGCTGACCTCGACGGCGCTACCGGCGGTGATGGAGGCCGCCGAAGCTCCACGTCGTGCAATTGCTGGTGCAATCAGCCGGGCGGCCTGTGCGAGCCCAGCGCGGCGCAGCAAACGTCAGGTGCGGCAGGTGTTCCGCCTGTGCTTTGTACAGGCCGACGACGGCGTCGTCCCGTCGGGGCTGGGGACGCGGCGGGCGGGGGCTTGTGTTCGTGGAGAGCTGCGTCGGACGTCGCTGAGGCCGTCGTGGTCGGCGGTCTGTGCCGGGGCGGGCAGGACGGGCGGAGGCTTGTGCTCGGCTGGGGCAGGGATGAGCCGGCCTCGCTTTGAGCGGAGATGCCGGACATCGCCATTCGTGGGCTTCGGTGTCGGAGAGGTTCAGCACGTGCTTCTCCTGGACGCGGCCGCCGAGGACGACCCGCCCGCGGCCAAATGCCGGGGGGCGGGTGCGGGCTGACCGCTGGGACCAGCAGCGGCCAGGCGTTTCAGTCTCGACAAATTCGTGCCCGTCTGAGCTGTCACACTCGGAAGGGCTACCTCGTCTCCCTGATGAGAACGCGGGAACGCGCGACGAGCAGAACAGGTGCCGGAAGGCAGCATCGATCCTGCGGAACGGCGTAGGTCGCGCACACCGGCACATATAAGCAGTGCGTTTCAGCCGACATGACCGAAACTTGTATTTGAGGTGGAAAGTGGAAGCCAAACCGGGTTCAGAGTCGAAGATGCAGAAATTTGATATCTGCGTGAAGGGGATCCCGCCTCTCCCGGAGGGGACGCATGGGATGGTGCAGGTCGTGGAACTTCCGCCGGGCGATCCTGGCCCGGAACCACACCGTCACTCCGGCCCCTTGTTCGGGTACATGCTCGAAGGGGAGATGCTTTTCGAGCTGGAAGGCGGAAAGCCCTACGCGATCAAAGCCGGGGAGGGATTCTGGGAGCCCGCTGATGTCGTTCACTATCGGGCATCCAATCTGCGGGACGACATCACAAGTCGGTTCGTGGTATTTATGCTCTGCGCTCCGGGTGTACCGATGACTACATTCCTTGACGAAGCTGAGATCGCAGAGCGTTCTCAGCTTCGCTACCCGAATGTGGAGATAGAGGAGTATTCTCACCGAATTCCTCCGGTGCCGTCATCCTAAAGGATTTCCCGCGACTCGGTGAAAATGCTGTCCGGGGCGGCGAAGTGCGAACGGGTCCTGTGCTCGATGGCCTGACCTTGGCCGCTCCGTGGCACTCGGGGTTCATCAGGTCACAACGGCCGGTTCACTCGGTGAAACAGCTGCGACGATCCCTGACTTGATGCCCGGTGGCAATCCGTCGCGAGTGCTTGTCGGCTTGCTGCCGACCCTTTCCCTGACGCCGTCACACTGGCGGATGACATGAAAGGTCCACGGGCTGATCATGGTGAGGGGGATCGTCCGTGGGAAGCACCCGCCGTCACACAACGGCCTCGGTGTGCAGTTGAGATGATTTCCCGTTGTGTTTGCACTCGGCCGCCGCAAGGTGGGGGCGCTTGTCCTCCACCGCGGGTGATGGCCTCCCACGAGACGGTCCGGCGATCGTGCACCACGTCTGCGCACCTACGACGACGGACTGCGTCGCGGCCGGCTCCGGCCTGGAGCGAAGGGCATCTGAGGTGTTCGTCGCGGTCAGCAGGACGGACACGTACCCGTGGCAGGCCCTCGACGAAGACAGCGACATCCTCGAGACCCTCGTGCATCGGCACCGGACGAGGCCGACGCCCGGTGCTTTGACCGACCTGCTCGATCAACACCGTCCGGCGCAGGAGAAAGGCAAGGACATCGCGGTGGCTGCTCTGCACTGGTTGCTGACGGTCTGCTTCGCCGCCGTCGCCGGGCGAGCGGCGTGGCGTGCGGGCGCCGCCCCCGACGGTGGAGCACCTGCCGGGGATCCTGCCCTCGAGCGTGTCGCACACGCGCTGCACGCCCTGATGGCCGTGGCGATGGCCGTGATGACCTGGCCGTGGGGCATGAGCGTTCCCGTCACACCGCAGGTGGCCTTCTTCTCCCTCGCGGCCATCTGGTTCCTGGCCGCGGCGTGCTTCGTTCGATCCTCGACCGCGCCGCTGTCATACCGGCTCCTCCACGCCGCTCCGCACGCCCTCACCATGGCCGCAACCGCCTGGATGGCCCATACGATGCGCACCGGTCCTTCCGTCGGCGGTGGCGAAAGCGGCTCCAGCATGGTGGAGATGCCCGGCATGCAGATGAGTGCACCGGGAAGTACAGCCGCCACGACGCTCACCGGCTCGGACTCCAGCCTCACGATCATCGTGGCCGTGGTCGCCCTCGCCCTCGCACTGCGCTGGCTCACCCCGGGGTTCAATCTTGCCCGGAACAAGCCAGCGGTGAGGACGCCGCATACGCCGATGCCGACCGCACCACACGGCCTGTCCTACCACGATCTGATGGCACTGGGCATGGCGGTCATGCTGATCGTGATCGCCTGATTCGAAAATCACCGGTCCTGGGTCCGTAGTCGCTGGTTGCGATGGTGAGCAGGGGCGCTGTGACGGCTGCCGTCAGGCCGGGTACGACGACGACCAGGCCCACGGTGCCGACGGAGACGTGGAGACTGGATCCCATGACGGGCAGGAGCCCGATCGGCAGGAACTCCGAGAGCACCAGCACGAAGGACATCAAGGCGACCGAAGCGACGGCCGGCCAGTTGCTCTGCGGCGAGGGTGTGGCGTGCCCTTCCGCTCGTAGCGGTTCTGGTCGGCCGACGACCGATGCCGTGCTGGAGTGGTCACTCATGTTTCTGGTCTCCTGGAAGGATCGGGGCCGTGGGTGGCCCGCGCCGCGTTGTTGCGCGGCGGCTGTGCCACAACGGTGGGACGTGAGCGGCCGCGGTCACGGCGGCGTGACCATGGGAACGAGGCGCGCGCTCGGGCCGGTGGATCGCCGGGCAGGTGGGGGCGCACCGCAGCCGCGCCGGTGACCTGCTGCGTTGATCGGACGGTACGCCCGGTACGACAGGGTCACGCGGCAGTCGGATCCTGTTGTGCTGCAGGTGAGGGCTCTCTCGGCCCGCTGCTGGACGGAGGACCACTCAGATCTGGTTCAGTCCACCGTCGACGTAGA
Organism: Streptomyces sp. NPDC059224; assembly: GCF_042754285.1. Classification (NCBI taxonomy): domain Bacteria; kingdom Bacillati; phylum Actinomycetota; class Actinomycetes; order Kitasatosporales; family Streptomycetaceae; genus Streptomyces; species Streptomyces sp. NPDC059224. Next base: position 33,969 of record NZ_JBHZAN010000039.1, on the reverse strand, counting down.
GCTCGGCGCCGGTGACGAAACTGCTCTGGTCGGACGCGAGGAAGAGAGCAGCCGCGGCCGCTTCGGCGGGCTCGCCCATGCGGCCGAGAGGAACCTGCTGCGCGAAGAAGGCGTGCAGCGACTTGGCCTCTTCCTCGTTGGGCGCGAGGCCGGTGATTCCCGGGGTCTTGATCGGTCCGGGCACCAGGGTGTTGACACGGATGCCACGGCCACGCAGCTCGTTGGCCCAGGTGCGCGAGAAGGAGCGGACGGCCGCCTTCGATGCGGCATAGACGCCGAACGCCTCTCCGCCGGTGGTGGCGGCGGTGGAACCGGTCAGGATTACCGAGGCGCCGTCATTGAGGAGCGGAAGTGCTTTCTGCACGGTGAAGAGCGTCCCGCGAACGTTGATGTTGAACGTGTCGTCGAAGTGCTGCTCCGTCACCTCCTCCAGGGTTGCGAATTCCCCGCCGCCGGCGTTCGCGAAGAGTACGTCGACGCGGCGGCCCTGCTCGGCGATGACCGAGAAGAGCCGGTCGAGGTCGGCTGGGCTGGCTATGTCTCCGCGGACGGCGGTGACGTCGTGGCCGATCTCGGCGGCGGCCGCGTCCAGCGCATCCTGGCGTCGGCCGGTGATGATCACATGGGCGCCTTCAGCGGCGAATCGCCGCGCCGCAGCCAGCCCGATGCCGCTGTTCGCCCCGGTGACCACGGCCACTTTGCCTGCGAGTACTGCCGTCATGACGCGCCACTCCTAGATAGTTCTTGACTGCTTCGTCCATAACGCTAGCCGTTATGGACGAAGCAGTCAAGAACGCGTAGGATCACCTCCATGGCACGACCTCGGAAATTCGACGAGCAGCAGGTAGTGGCGACCGCACGGGAGCGGTTCTGGGCGGGCGGGTACGCCGCCACGAGCATGGACGACATCGCTGCGGCGACAGGCCTCGGCAAAGGCAGCCTGTACGGCGCGTTCGGCGGCAAGCAGGACCTCTTCCACCGCGTGTTCGACGACTACTGCACCTCAGTAGTCGACGCCACAGCCCAGCAACTGCGCGGCGATGACGAGAACGCGTACACGCGATTGTCCGCCCACATTCACGCGGTGGCCGCAGCCGCCGCGGACACCGCCCAGCGCGGATGCCTGCTGGCCAAAGGCACCGCCGAGCTGGCCGAACACGACAAAACCGTGGCCCAGCGTGCGCACACAGCCATCGAAGCGCTGCACGCACTGCTGAAGGACGACATCGCCGCCTGCCAGCGCAACGGCGACCTCGACGCGAAGGCGGATCCCGGACAGCTGGCCGCGCTGGTGCTCGCCGTACTACGGGGCATCGAAGCGCTGGCCAAGGCCGGAGCCAACGAGGAGACACTGACGGACATCGCTCGCACCGCCCTCGCCGTACTGCCACGCTCCGCGAACTGACGGACCCATCGGCCCACGTCGTCGGGGTTACAAGGAGGGCGAGAGCCGTCTCGCCCAGCACTTTCACTATTGCGCCAACTCGCCCCGCTGTCCGGCGTCTCGAAGTCTGCGGCAGACCGGATCGTCGACCAGCGCACCCGATGTCCCCCGGAGCGACGGGCGCCGACTCTACGAGGCACTTCGTGCCCGCCGGTTCGTGCTTGCCACCTCGAACGACTCCGCTCACCCTCGCCTCGTCGATCAGCGGGTGGTCCGACAGAGTGGAGACCGTGTCCGCACAGGGCTCGACGGTAAGAAGTGTGCTGGGCCGGCCTGACGCCTATATCGCTTGGGCCGTGACGGACGAGTCACCTGAACGCCGCATCGACACAACTCGCCAGGCGTTGGCGCACAAGTGCGGGGCGCAGCAGGCGAGTCCACGAAGCAGACTTCGCTCGTGTGACACCTCCGCACAGTTTACGAGGGCCCATGCGGAGCCGAGCACTTTCACCACCCTGCGTCCTCTTGCCGGTCGGCCCCACCGGAGCCCGGTCGGGTCAGCGCGCAGCCGGATACCCGGGAAGAAATGTGCCTTGAACCATGCCCTTTACCGTCCGTGCCGCAAGTGCCGCATAGCCAAGGGTGGAGAGTGCGAGGAGAACGTACGCGATCACCCTCGAATGATCGACGTCCTCGGCTCTCAGCCAGAAGATCACATCCGTGACAGCGGCGACGTACGTGAAGGCGAACGCCCAGTAGGGCGGCCCGAAAGGAGCCGTCCGGTACGAGGGAATCATGGAAATCTGCACGAGCGCCATGAGCAGTGCGTAGCCTGCCAGTCCGCTCGCCACGAAATCTGCTCTTCCTCCGTTCATCGCAAACCAGACGTTCCCGGCCACGACAGGCGGAGCGAATTCGATGGCGATGACGGGCAGCAGCCGATTCGGCAGTGCGGGCTGCGTGAACAATCTGAGAAGGAGAATCGAGCCGAGGACGACCCAGCAGATGAACCCGAACCCGAACATGAGCTCGGAAAGTCTGACCCAGCCGAATGATGCTGCCCCACCCGCCGCCAGCAGACCGCCGGCCACGGTAGGCAGGAAATATCCTGGATGCCAGTCAACGAGTTTCATGTCGACGCGGATCCACGCGCCGGTCAGGAATCCGCCCAGAGTGACCGTGACGACAAATGCGACTAGGAAGATGCATTTACCGGCTGTGTCCGCGTACGGCTTCAGGGCGACACCGATGAGCATGGGAACGATCGGCACCAGTGAAATGAACGGGCCAGTAACCGGGTGTGTGAATTCTTTCCCCAGATGTCCCCGAGAACTGACATTCACCACGTAGGCGGCCATTGTCAGAAGCCACAGAAGGCCGGCACCCAACCACAGAACGATTCCCGGCCATTCGGGTGTGCGCGCCACGCTGTGTGCCGCTGTCCACGCTTGAGCCAGGCCTGCCAGACCAAAGCTGATGCCGAAGAGATTGGGAGCCACCAGATACTTGCGGCCGGTCAAATACATACTCCGTTCCGTGACCCCCCTGCCCGGGTGCTTCCGTGACGTCTCCTCAGCGATCATCGCTCCCGCAGGCAGCCGACGCGAGGCGACGCTCCAGCGGGCGGCAAACCGAACCCGCACGAGCCATATGGCACGGCGGCGGCGCCATTCGGGTCTGTCCGGTCCGCGACGAGCAAGCTGTCACAAAAATCTCGTGAAAGACCGGCCTCAGCGTTTCGAGTACGGTCTGGTTGCCAGCGCGCGCCACCAGATGCTTCGTCCTAGAATCTCTCTACAAGCAAAGCGGCAACGGAGGTCTAGATGAACGCTCTGTCGTACGAGCGGGGACGCATAGGACTGCTCCTCATAGACACCGTCAACGACGTATTCTCCGAAGAGGGGAAGGCATACAGAGTCTTCAAGGAGGAATTCGAGCGGATCGGCACCCTCGAAAACCTCAAGACACTCCTCGCGGGAGCCCGGGAGCAAGGTTTCCCCGTCTTTCACGCCCCGATGTCATACACGGAAAGCGACTACACGACCTGGAAGCACATCTCAGGCGTGCACCACGAAATGTTCGACAACCGCCTGTTCGTGGAAGGGAGCTGGGGTGCCGACTTTCACCCGGACCTCTCCCCCATCGACGGCGAGATTGTCATCATCCCACACAAGAACATCGACGTTCTGGCCAATACGGACCTCGAAGTACAGATGCGGCAGCACGATGTCGAGTACATCGCCATCGCCGGCATGGTCGGAACCATGTGTGTGGAATCGACCGCGCGCAGTTGCATGGAACACGGTTTTCACGTCACGACATTCACGGACGCGACAGCAGCCTACGGTGGACGCCCCGCATACGACGCCATGATCCTGCGGTACCCACTCATATCGCACGCGACTCTCAGCGTCGAGGAATTCCTTTCCGCAATCAAGGCTGCGGGCACCTGACACGCCGGCCCCCAGACATCGCCGGCCTCCCGCAGCAGTGGCACGCCTACCACGGCACGGGGAGTAGCGAAAGAAGCAGCCAGAAGGGAACCGGCCTTCCGGCGTCTACAGATCAAGATCGCTACCTTTTGCGACAGGTCGCCCCCGGTACGGTCCTGCGGTGGTCCCGCTGACGGAAAGCAACGGTCGGGGGCGTCGCCGTCGGCTTTCCAGCAGTACAAGTCCTCATGATCCGGTGCCCGCCCAGCTGAGCAGCCCGTCCTCCCTGAGGCCCGTCCATGGCTCCTGGTTCAGGTCCAGAAAACCGTCGAAGGCGCCTTCGCCGAACGTCTCGGCCATCCGCTTGTAGTCGCTCGGCACCGCGGTGCCCAGGCGTGACTCGACCTCCGCCCAGTCCACGTCTTGCCGCCGGGCGGCCCCTGTCCAGCCGTTGATCCGTACAAGCCGCTGCATCCAGTCGAGGTCCTCGCCCAAAGCGACCGCCAGGGGTGTGGGCTCCTCCCTGTGAGCGACCACCAGCGCCGGCCGCTCGGCTCCCTCTGCTTCCCGCGCCGTACCCGTGCCGACCCAGTGATCACCGTACGCCCACGCCCGTATCGTCATGCCCCGGTCCTCGAAGGGGGCGGGAAGAACCGCCCCCTGGAGGGAACCCCACCCGAGGAGACCGCTACTGGACGTAGCCATCGTCAACGAGATCTCGGAATTGTGGATCCGTTGCTGACGATCCCGCCCTCATTGCTGACGATGTCGCGGATCCCAGTACTCCAGCCGGACTTTGGACTCCTGTCTTTCTCCTGGTCAACGGCCTGACGCTGGGGAGGGTCGTGGGGATTGGGTATGGGTGGGACGGTCTTGGAGACAGGTCGTCCCACCAACGGGTGCCCGCGCCGCACGTAGTGACAGCAGCGTCGGGCACGTGCCTGGGGACGGCGGCGCCGTCGGGACCAGTTCGGCACATGGTCTCGGCTGCAGGACGGTGGCGGGGTTGAGTTGCCGGCAGACGACGGATTTCGGCTGGTGTGAGCTCCACGAGGTCGGACGTACCGGCCTCGGCACCCCTCTTTCACGCTCCTGCACGGTCATTGTCGCGAGAAACGCGTGGGCGAGCACGGCAGGCGTGATGTCCCGGTGCCGGCCCACGGAGCGGCAGACCTCGTACTGGTCCAGGCCGCACTCGTCCTTCGCGCTCTGGAAACACTGCTCGATCTTCCAGCGGCATCCGCCGACGCGGACCACATCGGTGACGGTGACCTCCAGCGGAGTGCAGGCGAGGCAGCAGGCGATCTCGCCGGGCCTGCTGATGCTGCGGCGGGCCACTACCCACCTCTGCCGTGTCGGCTCCTCGACACCGGACTCGGTAGCGGCAGGCAGGCGGCGGCCGCCTGGCCCACTTCGCGGGCAAGAACGTCGCGAGGTGCTGGACCGGCATCCACCACCTGCCACCAGCCCCTGCCCAGCCGGACTCCCTCGACACCAAGATCAAGACAGACCTGAGGGAGTCCTCCTACTCAGGGCGCCTGGATTTCGAACTCCGCGAGGTCCGAGGTGACGCCGTTGATGTGCAGGGCGATTGCGTGCCGGCCCGGGTGGCAGCCGCGGGTGGCAAGGGGCCGGAAGGAGTGTTCCCGGGTCACCGCGATCGTCTCGTCCGGGGCGACGGCGCGGGCCGTGAGCTTGAACGTCCTGGTACTTCGCGACCCGTCGGCCCCGCGGTGGTGGACCACGTAGTCGATCGCCAGCCGGGCGTCCGAGGCTCCGACGTTACGGATGGTCGCGGTGAAGCGAACACTCCCGCCGAACGGAACACGGGTACGGTCGAGCACCGGTCCGTCGACCTCGAGCGTCGCCGAGGTGAAACCGAGCAGTTCGAGGGCCCCGGGGTGGCGGCGTTTGACGAGCGTGCGCAGTCCGCGGCGCACGAGCCGTCCCGTCGTCGGTGCAGGAGCATCCAGCCAGCGTCTGGCGGTGGCCACGGCGAGGTCTGCGTGGCCACGGCCGAGGTCGTCGAGGTGGTCGGCGACGGATCGCCGGACGTACTCGCTGTCGTCGCGGTGGAGGGCGTCGAGGACGGGCACGGTCGCACCGGGACGGGCGACGAGCTCCGGCACCGGGACCGATCGGGGGAGGTAGGGCCGAGTGCCCTCCACGGCGAGGCGGCGCACATCGGGGTCGGTGGCAGCCGTCCATCCGGCGATGATCCCGAGCGCCCGGTCCAGGTCGTGCCGCAGCAGGATGCGCAGGGCGAACTCGGAGGTCAGCCGCCCGGTGAGGTCGGCGAGAAGCGCCATCGCGTCGTCGAAGGCGGTGTCGGTGCCCTCGGCCACCGCCTTCGCGGCGACAGCACTCGTGACCGGCCAGATGAGCCACCCGCCGAACCCCGGCACGGCGTCCCGGGCGGCCCGCACCACGCCCGCCAGCTCGGCGTATCCGCCGGGCACGTCCACCAGGAGGGCGTCGCGCAGCAGGTCCGCCCGTTCGCGCAGCGGGAGGGGGCCGAGGCGTTGCGCGGCGGCCCGCAGCGAGGCGGGTTCCACGCCGGGCAGCGCGGAACGGACGGCTCGGGTCAGCAGCCGCACGGTGTGGCCGTTGACGAGTTCGTCGGCGAAGGGCATCGTCGTCTCCTCCCGTCGGTCAGGGCTCCACGTACTGGATCACGGTCGTGAACTGCCAGTCGACGGTGGCATGGTCGATCGCGTCGTGCACGGGCGAGCCGCCCATCTCCCCGGTGATCCCGGCGGCTCCCGAGCGGGCGTGCTCGATGCTGTCGTAGGCGACGATGTCGAGGACCGTGCCGTCGGCGCGCACGACGATCCGGCGCCACTGAAAACCGGGCCTGCCTCTGAGGTACTCGTTGATGTCCGCATTCGCCGCGACGAAGTCCTCCGGCGTGAGGCCCGGCGCGGGGCGGAGGGTGGTGATTTCCAGGATCTCGGGAATGACAGGCTGTCCTTTCCTACGGGGCGGAGGTCGCGGCTCGGCGGATACCGTCCGGTCGCGTTTCCACGGCGTGCGTGCCGCCCGGTGGGCGGGACCCGGGAAGGGGGCCAGGTCCGGGCGTGGTGACGGAATGCTCAGGCCTGCTCCGCCATCGAGGCCAGGTACGTCAGGGCTTCCTCGCTGCGGCTACCGGGCTCGGGGGTGCCGACGAGCAGTTGCTGGCCGGGAGCGTCGACCACTTCGAACGTCTGGTAGGTCAGCTCGACGCGGCCGACCTCGGGGTGCACGAACACCTTGAACTTCCGGGTGAGGCCCGCGACGTCATGGTCGGCCCACAGCGCCCTGAACTGCGGCGAGGCCGCGCTGAGTTCGGCGACAAGGTCGGTGATCTCCGCGTCGTCCGGGAAGCGCCCCGCGTTCAGGCGCAGCGCATAGACGCTGCTGCTCAGCTGCAGCTCCCAGTCGGCGAACACCTCCTTGGCCCGGGGATCGGTGAACAGGACACGGGGCATGTTCCGCTCGGTGCCGAAGGGGGCCAGCAGCGCCTCGGCGATCGGGTTCGCCGCGAGCACGTCGAGGGCCGGGCCGAGCACGTATGCCGCCGCCCGGGAGAAGGATTCCAGCAGCCCCAGCAGCGACGGGTGCACGAGGTCCCGGGGACTGTCCGGGCCCAGCCGGGGATTGAGCCCCGCCAGCCGGAACAGGTGCTCACGTGCCTCGGGCGCGAGGCGTAGGGCGTGTCCCAGGGCATCGATCACCTGGACGGAGGGATTGCGCTCGCGTCCCTGCTCGAGACGGGCGTAGTAGTCCGCGCTGACCCCGGCGAGCACGGCGACCTCCTCGCGTCGCAGGCCGCGAACGCGTCGCCCCGAGACCCCGCCGGCCAGCCCCGCGTCGCCCGGCTCCAGACGCGAGCGGCTCGCGCGGAGGAAGGCGCCGAGGTCGTTGTCGCGGGGGTTCATGCCACCGATGCTAGCTCCGCCCGCCGGATCGGCGATCGGTTGGTTCGGGACCGTCAGACACCTGATCACGGACCCTCTCCCTTCCCCGGCGTCGCGGCGCGCCGCTCAGACGCCCGGAATGACATAGGGCATGTCCAGCAGGATCCGGTGGCCCACGATCTTCCATTCGCCGTCGATCCGACGCAGGTCGGTGTCGTAGTACCCGGACTCTATGGGTTGCACAGTGCCCTGGGAGCCGAAGGTGCCGTCCGCCCAGCCACTCTCGGGCCGCGCGGCGGCCTGGACGCGGAAGACGATGAACTGGGCGCTCATGTGGGCGCGGTCGCCGTCGATCTCGATGATGTGGTCGGCGGTCACGTGGTGGCTGGAGCCGCCCACGGGGTGCGGGGCCATGTAGTGGTCCACCGCGTACTCCACGGCGGCCCCGCCGATCATCGGCGGGGCGACCGGCTCGTGGCTGCCGGGCCCCGTCTTGAAGAGACTCTGCACGACCGCGTCGTCGGCGAACAGCGCCCCCTGGGTCCTGCCGTCGCGCTGGTCCGTGGCCCGTACATAGCGCGCCAGGACCTCCTGGATCTTACGTTCGTCGCTCATGGCGGCCCTCTCGTGTCGTCCCGGCAGACGCGTTCAGGCTCAGCCCGACGTCCTCACCGGTTCCTCCAGCCTCCACCCGCGTCCCACGGCGAAGAAGGGTGCGTGAGCCTGGGTGCGCGGCACCCAGGCTCACGGTCCCTTGTCCGCGCCTCGCCGACGCGGTGAAGTCGAAGGCGCGGCAGTCGCCGTCTTGGCATATCTGAAGGAGCACACGTGGACACGCCAGCACAATCGAAGACCGTCCTGATCACCGGCGCCAGCAGCGGCATCGGCGAGGCCACCGCGCGCCGGCTCGCCGGGCTCGGCCACCGTGTGCTTCTCGGCGCCCGCCGGACCGACCGGCTGGCCGCCCTCGCCGGAGAGCTCCGTGCGGCCGGCGGTTCGGTCACCCACCGCGAACTCGACGTGACCCGTCTCGACTCCGTGCGTGCCTTCGCCGCAGCCGGCGTGGAGGAGTACGGCGGCATCGACGTGCTGATCAACAACGCCGGCGTGATGCCGTTGTCACCGGTCGAGGATCTGCGCATCGCCGAGTGGGAACAGATGATCGATGTCAACCTGCGCGGCGTGCTTCACGGAATCGCCGCCGTGCTGCCCCAGATGCGGCGGCAGGCAGGTGGCCACATCGTGAACGTGTCGTCGGTGTCGGGGCACCGGGTGGATCCGACGGCCGCCGTCTACAGTGCCACCAAGTTCGCCGTGGCAGCCGTGTCGGAGGGGCTGCGGCAGGAGAGCCGGGACATCCGGGTCACTGTCGTCAGCCCCGGATTCACACGCAGCGAGCTGACGCACCGCGGCGGCTCACCACAAGCCCAGGGCGCCGCCCGGGCGGCGGCTGAGCAGCTGGCGATCCCCGCCTCGGCCATCGCCGAAGCGATCGCCTTCGCCATCAGCCAGCCATCGAACGTCGACGTCAATGAGCTCGTCGTCCGCCCCACCGCACAGGGCTGACGGATCAGGCGCCGGGGCCGCGGCGTGCCCGACGGCGGGACGGAGGGCGGTGCCGTCGGTGGGCAGTATGCGGGCGGCGAGGCGAGGCGCGGCCCGGCGGCACCGCAGCGATCGGTCAGGGCGACAGAACCGCTCACCGTTTTGATCGTTAGCGGGTGAATCGATCCTTCCGTACACGGGAGGGCTGTCAGAGGCGCGTCTCGAGGCCCTGACCGACCTCGACCCCGGATGGTGCTCCGTGTGGGAGCTTGTCCTGGCAGCGGAGCTGCCGGCTCGTCCTCGCCCACACGAAGGCGGGCGGCGTCCTCCCGGCCGGAGCGGGTGAACTCATCGTCCGGGGCGAGGACCTGGGGGTGTGGGCGGCCGGGCAGCGGGCCGGGTGGGACGGGCTCGCGCCCGCGCAGCAGTGACTGCCGGAGTCGGTCGGGATCGAGCCCCTGGCAAAGGGCGAACCGGTGGCGGGTGCGCCGCGGTCGCAGGTGGCAGGTCCTCTGTCCCTGCTGTGAAGGGCTCACCGACCACCTCGACGTCGAACCGTCGTCCCAGGCCTGACCTGTCGGCGCGCCGATCAGGAAGCATCGTGGCCATGCGCTGGGCGATCTCCGTCGGCGCATCGTCACGTCGACGCCGCGTGACACGCCGGCCCCCTGCCAGCAGGGTGCAGGCAGCACGGTCGGATCTCCTCCCGCACCGCGGCGAAGGATCCGTGCCCCGCCTCCGGGCCCACGGTCACGCAGCGCTCCCCGCACTCCGCCCCGGCCGTTCTCTCTTCCCGGCCATGACGGTGCTTTGGGTGCTCTGTGGGGGATGCTCTGTGGGGGATGTCAGCCCCTCGACCATGCCCGGAAGGCCGTCGCGCGCTACACCACGGCGTCCGTCGACGCGGTCATCCCCGCCCGCCCGGAGGTCGACCGGGAGCAGCTGCGCGCGGTGGAGAAAGGCCGCCGCTCCCCGCTCGCCTCGCCGCATCCGGCTCCGGCCCCTGCCTCGGCATCCGCCCGGGCGAGCGGGCAAAAACATCGCCGTCCACTGATGACGGCCTGGACCGGCCGAAGGCACGCTTCACCGCCGACGATGTCGTTCTCCGGGTGCATACCCGCGGACAGCGCCGGTCCGGATCGGTGGACGACCCTCGTACGACGTCGGCTGCTGGACGGACTCGTACGGTGCCGACTCCGGGGCGGACGTCTGCTTGCCCGTCGGCGCCTGCAGACTGCCGTAGCGCTCCATGCGCTGCCACCGCAGCCGTGAACCCGACACGGCTGTGAAGACGGACTGGATGACCACCAGGGACATCAGCTGGCGGTAGACGAACTGCTGCAGCGGCAGGCTCCACAGCGGGCCGGGGCGTTCGCCGTCGAGGCGGAACGCGTACAGGCCCATCAGCAGTTGCAGAAGCAGGAAGGCGAGCCACAGGGCGGTGATCCGGACCGGGTCGAGGAAGAGCAGGCCGTAGACGGCGAAGACGTCCACGACCGGCGCCAGCAGGGGCAGCAGGACCTGGAAGAGGAGGAGATAGACAAGGCCACGGCGGCCGAGCTTTCCGGCGGCGCCGCGTTGCACCAGCGCGCCGCGGTGCTTCCACATCGCCTGCAGGGTGCCGTAGCACCAACGGTACCGCTGCCGCCACAGGGCGCCGAGCGATGCGGGCGCCTCGGTCCAGGCAACCGCCCCTTCCTCGTACACCACACGCCAGCCGGCCCGGCACAGCGCCATGGTGAGGTCGGTGTCCTCAGCAAGGGTGACGTCGCTGACCCCACCGAGGGCGAGCAGTGCCCGGCGCCGGAACGCCCCGACCGCGCCGGGCACGGTCGGCATGCACTCTGCGAGGTCGAAGAGGCGGCGGTCGAGATTGAAGCCGACCACGTACTCGATGTGCTGCCAACGGCCCAGCAGGCCACCGCGGTTGACGACCTTCGCGTTGCCCGAGACGGCGCCCACCCGGGGGTCGGCGAAGGGCTGCACGATCGTGCGGACGGTGTCGGGTTCGAAGACGGTGTCGCCGTCGACCATGACCGCCAGGCCGCAGGTGGCGGCGGCCAGGCCGGTGTTGAGCGCGGCGGGCTTGCCCGCGTTCCGCTGCCGGATCACCCGCACTCCCGGCAGACCGAGGGACTCGACCAGGTCTGCGGTGCCGTCGGTGGAGCCGTCGTCGACCACGATGATCTCCACCGGATGGTCCGAGGCGACCAGGGAACGTACGGCCGCCTCGATTCCGGCGCTCTCGTTGTACGCCGGGACGATGACGCTGACCGGTTCGGTCACCGGCGGCCCCCAGGGCCTGGCCCGGCGTCCCGTCCGCAGTTGTCGGTGCCTGCGGGCCGCAACCAGTACGGCCCCCGCGCGCAGCACGCTGATCGCTCCGGCCGCGTACATCAGCACGCCGAGCAGCCGGATGGTCCCGTCGCCGAGTTGCAGCATCTTGACGAGGGCGATGCCCTGGAGATGGTCGTCCAGCCCGGCAGGCCGGACGGGATCGGCCATGCCGACCGCGGCGCCGACCGTCGAGAACCGGAAGCCCCGTGCCTTGAGCCGGGGGATGAGGGCGTTCAGGGCGGCGACGGTCTGGGAACGGTCGCCTCCGGCGTCGTGCATCAGCACGACCTGCCCGGCCTTGCCGCGCGGTGTCGCGTTCGCGACGACGTGGGCGGTGCCGGGGCGCTGCCAGTCCTCGGCGTCCAGGGTGGAGAGCACCGTGACGTACCCGGCCGTGTCCGCCTGTTTGAGGACGGACCAGTCGGCGTCGTCCAGGGCGTCGTTCTCCGAGGAGTACGGCGGTCGGAGAAGCGCGGTGGTGACGCCGGCGGCCCCCGCCACCGCCAGTTGGGTCTCGCGCAGCTCCAGGGAGCGCTGCCAGGGGGCGATGCGGGAGAGGTCGGGGTGGGTGAAGGTGTGGATGCCGATCTGGTGTCCCTCGGCGACGATCCGGCGGACCAGTTCCGGGTGGGCGACCACCTGGGTGCCGACCACGAAGAAGGTCGCGTGCACGTGATTGCGGCGCAGCACGTCCAGGATGCGTGGCGTCCAGACCGGGTCGGGGCCGTCGTCGAAGGTCAGGGCGATGGTGCGGGTCTTCGGGCGGGCGGTGTGCGGGGAACCGGCGGCGCCCGCAATCACGGGGCCGCCGTGCGCCACCTGGCCGGGCACCGTGTCGGCACGGCCAAGGGGACCGGTCACGTCGTCTGAGGTGATCTGGAACATGTGGTGGGTGTAGCCCTGCAGCAGCAGGGCCGCAGACAGGGTCACCACGAGCACGCACAGCAACAGCCAGTGAGTGCGGGGGGTGACTCTGCGGGTGCGGCCGCGGAGGCGCGGCGTAACGGTGCGGCGTCGGCGATCGGTCACGTCAGGGCCTTGGCTCACTTCACGGGCTTGTGGGACGAGGCGATGGTGCGCCCCTTGGTGGAGTGCGCCGTGGTGGGAGTGGCGCTGGGAGTCGCGGTGGGGGTCGGCGAGGCGGTGCCTGCCGGCGTCGCGGTGCCTGCCGGCGAGGTGGTGCCGCTAGTCGCCGTGGTGGGCTCCGGCGTGGCCACGGGGGCGGTCGAGGCCGTCGGACGACCGGTCACGCCGGAGGCCGTCTGACGCGCACCGGGACCGGGGCTGTCGAACGCCTCGCTGGAGCCTGCACTCCCTGCGGAGTGGCCGGCGCCGGACGGGGAGTCGGGGACAGTCGCGTGGGGCGTGGCCGTGCGAGGGGTCTCGGGCAACGGGACGAACGGGGCACTGATGGTGGGGCCGCCCAGGACCGTGCTGATGAGCAGGGCGACGTAGCAGGCGGCGGGGATCACCAGCAACTGCGCGGCACGGCGCACGCGGCGCTGACGGCGACCCGAGGCGTCCACGAAGACGGGCGCCGGATCGCTCTCCGGCGTGTCCGGTTCCGCTACCGGACGGCCGGGCTCGTCATGGTCCGTCGGCGGCACGGTGATGACGTCACCGTGCGGAGAGTCCCACTCCGCCCCGGCGGGGTGGCCCGGCCCGGTGACGAACACGGGCCCGTCGGCGGCCGAGGGCGCCGGCTCCGCCGTGACCGTGTCAACGGTGGTGCCCCCGGTGGCCACTTGGCCATGGGCATACCCATGACCCGGGCCGGCATGGGGCTCCTCGCCGTACCCTGCGCCACCATCACCCGTCCACTGCACGAGTCCCGCCTCCTCTCCAAGACGACCCACGTGGTCGTTCGCATGAAAAGAGCGCAGCGGGCCGAAACTGTTACACCTCCCGCCTCACACAGCCACAAGTCCCACCCCGCGGATCCGCAGGTCCCGCCTCGCGGCGGTCCCAGCCCGTCCTGGATCGCGACCCCTCACACCTCGGAACAGCACTTCACCACCGCTGCCCCCCACTGGGCCGCGTGCGTGTAGAACGCCCGTAGCGCCCGGTGCGTGACGACGAACGCGTGTGACGTCTCGGCCTCCGCGGTCATCCCACCGTCACCAGGAAGCAGCCGGTCCCGGGCGAGGTCCCACAGTGCGTCGAAGTCGGCGTCCTCCAGAAATCCGGCCACCCGGCGGGTCTGGGCCGCCGTGAGGACCAGCAACGGCGGCTCGCTCCGGTTGCGGAACACCGGGCGGCCGCCGAGCACCACCTGGGCCTGGAGCCGGCCCCCTGGAGCCTCCAGCGGGGCGCTGGTGTAAATGCGCTCCTGGTCCAGACAACACGCGTCCAGGATCCCCTCGGGGCACCGGCCGACCAGGTGGCGCAGGGACTCCCCGTCGCTCGCGAAAAGCCGCCCAAGCCAGGCCGGACTGTTGCGCAGTGCCGGGGCTGGCACCGCTCGCAGACGGACATACGTACTCATGACAGAGGGAGCGCACGGAAGTGCCGGAACGTCACACGCCCCGCGGTGCCGGGAGACGGGAGCGACCGCTCGCCTCAAGTCTGACCGGTCCTCTCCGCGCCGCTCGCGGGGCGAGTCGTAAACGGCACAGAGAGAGGGTCAGGGGCGGACTGGGGCTTCACAACCGGTGAGGATCGCCGCTACCGGTGCGGTACCGGGCTCGACCAGCTCTCCAGCGCGGGGCCCGCTGGAAGCGTCGCCAGGTTCGGACGGCACCGGTCCCGCTCCGTCGCCGTCGTGCCTGCCGAATCCAGCAGTTGATCACCGGGAGACAGGTGATAGCGGACGGGGCTCCTGGGCGTTGTGACGTTTCCGGGAGAGCGTGCGCTGATTGTCGTGGGGCCGTCGTTGCGACCGGAGCGCGACGGACGGCGGGAATTCGGTTGTGAACGGTGCGAACGAGGGCAATCTTGGGCCAGGTACGGCAACCCCGGCGTGTACATGAGTACGACGGGGAGCTGGGTGCGGCGGTCGTGCGCGCGCAGCGGGGCGACGAGAGTTCCTTCGCGGTCGCCTACCAGATCGTGCAGCCGGGCCTTCTGGGCTACCTGCGGGGCGTCGTCGGCGACGACGCGGAGGACGTGGCGTCCGACGCCTGGCTGGAGATAGCCCGTGACCTCGGACGCTTCAAGGGGGATGGCGCCGGCTTTCGCGGCTGGACCGCGACCATCGCCCGGCACCGGGCGCTGGACCACCTGCGCCGTCGGCGGGTGCGGCCGCAGGCCAGCGGTACCGACCAGGACGTACTGGATCTGGCCGGCCCGTACAACACTCATGAGCAGGCTCTGGAGTCCCTCTCCACGGAGTGGGCTCTGGAGCTGATCCACGGACTGCCGCAGGACCAGGCCGAGGCCGTGCTGCTGCGGGTCGTGGTCGGTCTGGACGGTCCGGCGGCCGCGCGCGTCCTGGGCAAGCGGCCGGGTGCGGTGCGCACGGCCGCCCACCGGGGACTGAAACGCCTCGCCCGTCAGCTGGATGTCGGTGGCGAAGTGGAGCAGCGTGTGACGGATGTGGCTTCCCGCGCGCTGGGGGAGCCGACGTGAACGGCAACCGCGGCAGGATCGACCGAAAGGCGTGCGAGCCGACATGGCGGACGAACCGAAGCGGTCGGACAGAAACGGAAACGGACATGGGTGAACGGCTGAGCGGCGACGGGGTGGGGGGCCGTCGGCGTGTGCGGCCCGACGGCACCCTGTCGGACCCTCGGGACGCGGGCGATGACACCGTACTTGAGGACGCAGCGCTGGAGACCGCGCTGGCCGTCGCCGTTCGTGCAGGTGATCCCGGGTCACAAGGCGAGCAGCAGGCCGTGGCCGCGTTCCGGGCCGCCCGCGCTGCGGGTGCGCATCGTGCACGTACCCGGCGCCGGGACGACTGGCGACCGGCAGCCGAGCGGCGGGCGCGGCGCCCGGTCAGGCTGACGTTCGGCGTGGTCTTCGCCAGCCTTGCCCTGGGCGGTGTGGCGGTCGCGGCCATCGGTTCCGTCGGTCCCTCCACCGAGGGTGCCGGACAGAACCGGGGCACGGCGAACCCGTCGGCGGCCGCCTCGAATCGGCCGGGCGGCGCGGCCTCGGCACCGCCCTCCGGCAAGGCCCGGCCGACGGCCCGGCCCACCACCGACCAGGACACCGAAGCCCACTGCCGCGCCTATGACCATGTCCAGGGCCACGGCAAGACGCTCGACGCGACGGCCTGGCAGGAGTTGATCACAGCGGCCGGCGGTACGGACAAGGTGGCCGCCTACTGCGCCGAACAGCTGGCAGGCGCGGCGGCCAAGCCGAGCCACTCGACCGGCTCGGGCAAGTCCGGCAGGAGCGCCGCGCACTCCGCCGCCGGCACAGCAGGCGGCACCGCCGCGGCCGGCAACGGCCAGGCCAACGGCGGGCAGGCGAACGGCGGGCAGGGCAACGGCAAGAACAAATAGCCGCCCGGCGCCGCGGGCTGCGGAAGACCTCCACGGACGTCGAGTTCGCCACCGCCGAGTGGACCGACTGGTACAACCACCGCCGGCTCCACAGGGCTCTCGGTCACACAGCACCAGCCGAGTTCAAAACCGCCTACCATTACCAGCACACCCGCGCCAACGAACCCGTCCGCTGGTGACATCCCAGCTGTCTACCGAACCCGGAACGGTTCACAACGTCCGCACCTCCCTCGCCCCGGTCCCACGAACGGGACGCGCAGAGCGTCGCCTGCTGCGCAGTTGAGAGCTCGGGAGAGACGGTGGGGGCTGCATTCCTCATGTGCCCGAAGGAGCCCTCCGCTCCGGACTTCCCGGAGGCAGAGGGCTCCTTCGTGAGGTGCGGCCGGCGGTTCAGCCGACGGTTGCGATGCCGTCGGTGGTGACGGTCGGGCGGCCCGCGGTGCCGACCACGACGATTTTCAGGGTGTGCTTGGCGGACGTCGACCAGCTCTTGGTCCAGATGGCCTGGCGGTAGAGGGTGGTGGAGGACTTCAGGTCCACCGTGGTGGCCTTGGTGCCGTCGACGTAGACGTACGCCTGACCCGAGGTGGAGGCCCGCGAGACGATCCAGGCCACCGAGCGTCCGGTGAAGGTCCAGCTGATCGAGGCCCTGGCGGACGAGGAACCGTAGGAGTACCCGCCCAGGTAACTGGTGCTGTTCTTGTGCGTCCAGGTGCCGGTCCGGGTGGTGGAGGTCTCCTGGACGATCTTCGGCGTCCGGTAGACGGAGGCTGCGGCTGGGTTGCCGGCCATGTCGTACGCCTTCAGGGCGAACAGGTCCGACGTGCCGGGCTTGGCGCTGGTCGACCAGGAGGTCACCGTCGGGCCGAAGGTGGCCGAGGACGGCGAGGTCGCCGTCACTTTGGCGAGCGCCGCGTTGTCGGCGGCCTTCCAGCTCACCGTGACCGGGACAGAGGTGGAAGTCACCGTGCCGGTGCGCACTCGCACTCCGGGAGCCGTCGGGAACGTGGGCGCGGTGGTGTCGCCGACCAGGGTGACCGAGCCGGAAAGCGTGGTCGCCCCTCGGACGTGGGTGGCGCGCACCTGGACGGTGTGGCTGCCGGAGGCGACCGAGATCGAGGCGGAGCGGACGGAGCCGGAGGCGTGGGCCACGGCCTTGCCGTCGATCAGGACGTCGAAGCCGGAGATCACAGCGGATGGCGTGGTGGTCGTCCAGCTCACCGTGGCCGCGCCCTTGGTGTAGTAGCTCGTCCCGGACTTGGTGGCTCCGCCGGACAAACCGGTGACGGAGACCGCGCCGACTGGGCCGGCCGCGTAGGAGCGGATCGTGCTGAGGGCGTTGTAGAGCTGGTTGCCGGGGCAGTCGGTAGCGAAGCCGTTGCGGTGGCCGGAGATCGCGTTGAAGCTGTAGCTCTTGCCCAGGGTGAAGCCGTAGCTGTCGCCGGCGCCCTCGGGCAGAGACGCGGTACCGGTGCCGGGGTTCACGCCGGTCATGCCGAACTTCCAGGCCGCGATGCGGGCGATGGAGCCCAGCATCGCCTGGCTCGGCGCGGCCCCGGTGAAGGTGCTGGCCGTGGAGTCGCCGCCGCTGAGGTCGGTGTAAGTACCGATGGCGGCCACGCCCATGCTGTTGGTGTTGAACCCGTAGGTCTGGGCGCCGACGACGGGTAGCGCCATCCCACCGAAGCGGCCCTCGAAGATCGTCCCACACTTGTCGACGAGGAAGTTGTAACCCAGGTCGCGCCAGCCCTGGTTGAGGTGCTCGGCGTAGATGCCTCGCACGATCGCCGGGGAGTCGGCGCAGGAGTAGCTGTTGGTGGTGTCCGTGTGGTGGACGAACATCACCTTCGCAGCCGAGCCGTACGACGGGTAGCCCGATTCCCGCGCGCACTCGTCCGCGCCCCAGCCGGCCCGGGTCACCACGGTGGGCGGTGCCACCACCGAGACGGTCGCGGCCGGCATCGGGTCGGGCGGGGTCGCCGACGCGGACGGGGCGGCCGTGCAGGACGGGTACGCCTCGGACATCGTCGGAAGCTGGCTGGGCCAGGCCGTCGGGGACGCGCTCGGCGAGGTCGGGGCGGAGGTCCCGGCGGACGGGGTGGCGGAGGCGGGGTCCGTCGCCGTGGAGGTGCCCGTGGGCGGCACGGAGTCCGTCGCGGTCGGGGTGTCCGAGGCGCCGGTGCCCGTGGTGGCCGTCGCGGTGTCCGCCGGGGCGGGGCTGTCCGTCGGCGAGGTGGTGTCGGTGACCGTGGGGGAGGCGGTGTCGGCGGCCGTCGCATCCATGGCGTAGTTCGCCAGCCCCATGCCGGAGTCCCGCGTTCCGCTGGTGGCGGGCCTGCCCGGATCGACCAGGTCAACCCGCAGCCCGGCGGGCAACGCGGTCGTCCTGCCCGCGCCGGTCGCGCGGACCTGGATTCCGTTCGACGGCCCCGACCACATCGGGGACATCCCGCCGCGTACACCGGGACGGTTCAGCTCGGCGGCATCGGGGAGCCCGTCCGGCTGCTGCATCTTCAGCCACTGGGTCCAGTGCCCGTCAGTGGCGGAACGGGTCCGTACCTCCACCGTGCCGCGCAACTTGGCGTGCGCGCCGTTCCAGGTGACACCGACCATGCTGAACGGAGCTGTGGACCGGGTCCCCAGCGTCTTGAGCGACGCACCTTCTCCGGTCAGGGACAGTGAGTGGACATGCGTCTTGACCGGTCCCTGCACGGACGGCGCTCCATGGCCTGGTGAGCCGGCCAGGGCGACGGTCGCCGCAGCCACACCGCCACCGACGACTACCGCCCCCAACGCCACCCACGTCCGCGTCTTCGGACCGGATCGACGGCGACCGTGCCGGACGCTGTGTTCAGTTCTCATGCCCCACCCAGAAGATCCGTTGTTGTCATAAACCATCGCTGGGCACAGCCGTCACCGGAGTGCCCTGGGATACCAGCGCACCCGGCCGATCAAACGTCACATTCACAGGACTCGGGCTGGGACGGACGCCACGCCGACGGCGGCTTTGGCGGCCCCTGCACGCCGGAAACCGTGAGCGGACGGTCCAGCACAGGCGGACGTGAGCGGTATCACGCAGGATCTCCCCACCGCCCCCCCAGACAGGCCAGGGATGCAACCAGGCTCCGGCCCCGCCGGATGCACCGCCGCCCTCTGCACCGCGCGGGCCCAGCTCAAGGCGCTGATCTTCGGCGGCGCCAACCGAGTCGGCGGTACGCCCACCACGACGACCGGGGTCGAAAACTCCCCCGGCTCTCCCGACGGCATCGACGGCATCGACGGCCCCATGGCCGACATGCACGCCCAGGCTGGGCGGTCCGGTGCCGAGGTGATCGACGATGACATCGTCTCGGCCGACGTCACCACCGACATCGAGACCGTCTCCGACACCACGGGCACCATGCACCGCGCCAAGTCCGTGATCGTCCCCACCGGCTCTGGCTGCCGCAAGCTCGACATCCCCAAGGAGGACGAACTCTCGGACCGCGGGGTGTCCTGGTGCGCGACCCGCGACGGCTTCCTCTTCCACGACCGCGACATCGTGGTCGTCGGCGGCGACGACACCGTGATGGAGGAGGCCACATTCCTCACCCGCTTCGTCCGCTCCATCACCGTCGTCCACCGTGGCTCCAGCCTGTGGGCCTACCAGGTGATGCAGAACCCCGACTTCTCCGACGAAAAGATCTTCTTCGCTTTCGACACCGGGATCCGCGGGCTCAAGGAAGAAGGCGGCAAGCTCTCCGGCCTCGTCCTGCACGACGTCTTCACCGGCAAGACCCGCGACCCGGACGTGACCGGCCTGTCGTCGCCATCGGCCACGATCCCCGCCGCGAACTGTTCCAAAGGCCGGCCCGACCTGGACCACAACGGCTGCATCAAGGCCGGACGAGGGCGACGAGGTGGGGTGCGTTGACCGCCGTCCACCACTGCTGGGCGGACTCGACGAGTTTGAAGACCATGGCCAGGACGGCGGCGCGGGAGCCGGAGACGCGGGTCACCTTGGTCCCGAGCCTCACGCAACTTCGCGGCGCAGAGCTTTGGCGGACGTTTTGATCGCCGTTTCGGCGTGGTCGCGGTCCTCGGCGTTGCAGATGTCCTGGATGGCAGCCGTTTTGTCAGTCCAGCACCTTTGCTCGCAGGTGGCCGGGAACACCTCGGACAGGGCCTTCCAGAAGCCCAGGGCGCCGTCGCCGACCGCCAGGACCGGGGCGCGCATGCCCCGGCGGGCGCAGTCGAGCATCAGGTCCGCCCAGGATGCTGCGGATTCGCGGTAGCCGTTCTGGAAAGCGACCAGCTCCTTCGAGCCGTCGACGCGGACCCCGATGAGGACCAGGACGCAGGCTTTGTCCTGCTCCAACCGGACGTTGAGGTGGATGCCATCGGCCCACACGTACACGTAGTCGGCCTCGGACAGGTCGCGGTCCATGAAGGCGGCATGGTCGGCCTGCCACTGCTGGGTGAGCCGGGTGACGGTGGCCGGTGAGAGCCCAGCCGCCGAGCCGAGGAGCGGGGGGACCATGCAGGCGTCTTCGGTCCGGTCACGGTCCGTTCGCCTCGGCAACCGACGGCCCGGCGGCCGCTCGCCGAAGTTGACGACGCCGTGCCGGTCGCGCTGGAGCCGCATCGGCCGAGATCCCGTTTGGAACAGCCCTGCGGAATTGAGAGTGCGCTGAGGGGATTTCCTTCGGCCTACCGAGTGAGTTTTCGGCAGACCGCAGGTAAAGGGTTGCTCCGCGGACAAAATCGTCCTGAGGTACGGCAGCGTGCCGCCACACGAGTGCACGACCGCGCGCGATACCTGAAACTACAGAGAGGCGCCCTCCATGCCCGTCCTGAGGAAATCCCTTCGCATTTTCCCCGCCGTCACCCTGGGAGCCGCACTTCTGGGGATGAGCGCCGGTCACGTGCAAGCGGTTCCAGCCGCGCACCAGAAGACGCAGAAAGCCGCCCGTGCTTCCGACGACTGGCGCAAGACGGCCGTCCAGTACGCGGACACCCACTGGAACTGGAGCGCATGGGACGACAACATCCCGCGGGTGAAGGAGGGCCAGGCTCAGCCCTATTTCGAATGCGCCGAGTTCGTCGCTCGCGCTCTGGCCGCGGGCGGCCTCATCCCCGGACTCAGGCCGGATGATCCTCAGGATTCCTATTACCACTACAAGGCACCGAACGGCAAGGAATACGACCTCTTGCTGATCTCGGACGTCATCGGCTACCGGAGCCTCTACGACTTCATCATGGACTACAAACTCGGCGCGGACATCGGCAACAACCCCGCCCAGGCTCAACCCGGCGACGTGGTCGTCATCTTCAACTCGGACTACTCGGACAAGCTGCACACGGGTCTCGTGGCCCAAGAGGTGAAGGACGACGCGGACTCCACCGTCGACGCCCACAACAACGCGCATTACCGACGCACGTACCAGAGATTCGACACGGGCGGATACGCCCACATTATCCATATCGATCCGAGTGTGATCAAATCACAGCGGCCCGCCGTTCAGCCGCCCTCCGACCCGGACCTCATCCGATCCCACGCCAGTCACGCCCGACCCTCCTAGCCCCAATACCGGTAATTTAGGGGCAGGGCGGCCGTTGTTGTCGGTGTGGCAAGAGCGGGTCAACTGAAGTCATCTGGTGAGCGGTTGTCGGACCGTATCGCGGTCGGGGTGCTGACACAGGCGTTTCCTCAGTCGCTGGTGGACGAGGTGTTGGCGGAGACGGGGCCGGTGCAGCAGCGGAACCGGCTGTTGCACCGGCCCGGCTGTTGCACCGGCCCGGCTGGTGGTCTACTTCGTGTTGGCGATGTGCCCGTTCTCCGGGGAGAGCCATGAGGAAGTCGCCCGGCTGCTGACCACGGGTCTGCAGGGTGCTCGGCGCTGGCTCACGTCATGGGTGGTGCCGAGTACGGCGGCGATCCGGAAAGCCGGGTCCCGGCTGGGGGTGGCGCCGTTGCGGCAGTTGTTCGCGCGGGTGTGGCGTCCGATTGCCACACCGGACACTCAGGGCGCCTTCTACCGCGACTGGCGGCTGACCGCGATCGACGGCACCACATTCGACCTGCCCGACACGAAGGCGAACGTGGAGACGTTCGGCCGTCCGCCCCGCTCCGGGCGCGGTGAACAGGATGTCGGATACCCGCAGTTGCGCATGGTCGGCCTGGTGGAGTGCGGTACTCACGCCGTCTTCGATGCTGCGATCGGAGCTCCGCGCACCGGAGAGCGGGCTCTGGCCCAGTCGGTCCTGCTGTCCCTGCGGCCGGGCATGCAGCTGCTGGCCGACCGCGGCTTCTACGGCGTGGACCTGTGGCGCGCAGCCGTGGCCACCGGGGCGGACCTGCTGTGGCGAGTCCGCAAGGACCTCGTGCTGCCGGTGGTCGAGCAGCTGCCGGACGGCTCCTACCTCACCGAGATCTTCGACCGCAGCGACATCCACCACACCCGTCGTGGAGTGCCGGTACGTGCGGTGGAATACACCATCGCCGGCCATGAGGGCGTCTACCGGCTCCTCCCCACGATCCTCGACCCGGACCAGGCCCCGGCCGCGGAACTGGCCGCCCTCTACGCCCAGCGATGGGAGTTCGAGTCCACCCTCGACGAAATCAAGACCCACCTCAAAGGGCCGCACCTGGTACTGCGTTCGCAGCACCCCGATGGGGCCGAGCAGGAACTCTACGGCTTCCTGCTCGTCCACCACGCCATCCGGCACCTGCGCCAGGCCGCACGACAAGCCGACCGGGACCCCGACCGGATCTCCTTCACCCGCTCGCTGCGCGTCGTGCGCCGCCAGGCCACCGACCAGGTGGCGTTTCCCCCCGGCAGACTCGCGCGCGATCAAAGCCCCCCCACACTGAGCTCCTCGTACGCCTCCTGCCTCCTCGACGCCACCGGACCAACCCCCGCTCATCAAACCTAAAGTCGCCGGCTGGCCTCTCAAACGTGCTGTCCATCGAGCCTCGCACCCGCTACCCACCGCGGCCATCACCCTCGTTGGCGCCACCAAACCCAAACGGGTCAAACAAACACCAAAGCCCTAAGTTACCGGTATGGCGCCTAGCCCCAATATCAGTGACTTAACGCATCCCTCACTGTCCTGGCCTGCGGAGAAGCCGACGAGTGAGCCGACCGGCAAGGGTGCCGCCCTGGCGGCCCTGGAGTACGCCTGGATCACCGACGAGATGCCCAGCTCCCTGTCGACCGTCGACCAGGTCAGGTCCGTCGCTCGCTGATCACGTGTACGCCGGTCAGGTCAGCTGCTGTAGCAGACCGCCCTCCCCGGTGAGCTTCACCCCCACCGGCCTGGGCTCGGGCCACCACCTCGGCGACCCGCCTGTCATCCACGGCGCCCAGCCCACTCACAACGACCCCCCGGCCTCGATATCACTCGTCACGTCAGTCATCAACTGTCGCTTCCAGCTCGCGAGTACACCACTCACCGTACAGACTCAAGCGTGCGCAACCGTCGCGGCCCTGACGCTCTGTAGGGGATGATTCCGAGCATGAGGGTGGATACACGGGTCATCGCCCTGGCCAGTGGTGCAGTGGTGGTGGCGGTCGTGCTCGGCTTCTGGACAGAAGCATGGATCGGTGCCGCAACTGGACTGGGAGGACTTTTTGCGCCAGTGCTGTGGGAGGCGGCCGTCACCCGGTGGAACAGTCGCGAGGCGACGGCTGAACACGCCGAATCCGTGTTTCAGCCGATGGTTTCGCACGCCGCGACCGAGAGCATCACGGATCTGTTACGGCCGGAGAACGAGGTTGTCCCCTTTCGCCGTCGGCCGGAGTCGGCGGAGTTGCTTCAATGGTGCCAGACTCCCCAGCAGCAGAAAGTGCGGCTGATCACTGGGGAAGGTGGTGCCGGAAAGACCCGTTTGACCGTGCAGCTCGGACGCGACCTCGTTGATGCGAAATGGCAGACGCGATGGGTACGTCGGGGCGAAGAGGCCGATGCCGTTCGTATCGCGAGCGAGTTGCGTCAATCAGTGCTCTTGGTGGTCGACTACGCCGAGACAAGGAATGGCCTGCTGCAACTAGTTCGGGCCGCGGCGAGCGTTCCGGACCAGCCGCCGCTTCGGATCCTGCTCTTGGCGCGTAGCGCCGGAGAGTGGTGGGAGGAACTCCTCAATAGCTGTGATGACTCGTTGAGTGAGGCGTTGATCGCCTCGCCACCGCTCACTCTTGAGGCGATGCCCGCTAGCAGCAGTCAAGAAGCGTTCGTTGACGCGGTTAGTGCGTTTGCTGCGAGGCTCCGCCTTCCTCCGCCCGACGCAGTCATCACGGATCACGAGCCGAAGACAGTAATCCTTGCCCTGCACGCAGCGGCCCTGCTGGCCGTGGTTGAACAACAGGGTGAAACAGACTCGACGGTAACACTTGGCGTTGGCACCGACGTTTTCGCTCGCCTGCTCCGACATGAAGAGCGCTATTGGCACCAAACGGCGCGGGCCCGCGTGCTCCTCCTCGATGCGAGCGTTGAACGCCGAGCGGTCGCGCTGGGAACATGGATAGGCGCCAACAGCGAGACCGCTGCCGCCGATCTGCTCAGATATGTTCCCGATCTCGTTGCGTCACCGGGACTACGTGGAAGGGCTGCGCGTTGGCTGCGCGACCTATACCCGGCCGATTCGGTCGGCAGCACTGTCGGGTACCCAGAATGGCTGGGTTCATTACAGCCGGACCGGCTCGCCGAGCGACTCATCGGAGATCTGCTGGCCAATGATCCGGGCCCGCTGCAGTCGATGCTTACGGCACTTGAGTCACGGCGATTGCTGCGAGCGTTGACCATTGCGGTTCGCGCCGCCCAGACCGACAGCCGGGTCATCACCTGGCTCCAGGAAGCGTTGGCTGCCTTTCCGCATGCGCTGATCCCGCCGCTGATCACAGTCGCGATCGAGACCGACCCTGCTGTCGGCAGTCTCATCGCGCAGACAGTGGAGGAGGAGGAAATTGACGCGGCGACCCTGCTAGCTTTCGACAGCATCATCCCGGGCCGCACGCTTGCTCTCGCAGAACCGGCAGTAGTGATTGCGCGTCGGATCGTGCACCTCACATCGCCGGGTACCGACCAGCGTGCATACCGGCTCATCAGTCTCGGCAGTAGGCTTTCGAATGCTGGTCATGCCGCGGAGGCGGCCGCGGCAACCACGGATGCTGTCACCATTTTCCGGCGCCTTGAAGCCGAGAGACCGCAAGAGTTCACGTATGACCTCGCCAACAGCCTGATGGGATTGACTGGTTACCTGGTACACGCTGGCCGCTCGGCAGAGGCACTGACCTCCGTTGAGGAGGCGGTCACGCTCCTTCGTGAACTGGCTGACTGTGACCTTTCAACGTACGGCCACACATTTGCCGATGCGCTGGTGAACTATGGCGGAGCTTTGTTCTTCGTCGGGCGCGCGGAAGATGCGCTGCCAGCGTTTGACGAAGCCGTCGCCATCTACCGGAGCTTGGCTGTGGCGAGCCCCGGAGACGGCGCTGCGGAAGTGGGCAGTGACGACATGGCGAGCGCACTGATTTTCAAGTCCGTATGTCTGGGAATGCTAGGCCGCGCCGAAGAGGCACTCGCAGTTTCGGAGGCAGCGGTCACCACCTACCGTAGACTGGCCGAGGGGAACGCCGATGCGTTCAGGTCGTTATTGCCAGCTGGGCTCATGATACATGCGGCTCTGTTGCTTGGATGCGGACGATTGCAGGATGCGCTTTGGGCGACCGAGGAAGCTGAGACGGCCTGTCGGAGCCTCGCGGCCGATCGACCCGCAGCATTTAACAAGGATCTGGCTGAGGTTCTCGCCGTTCGGGCTCTTTGCCTGGAGGCGCTCGGACGCACGGCTGCGGCGCGGGAAGTTATTGACCTTGTTGTCGACACCTGCGGGCGCGCAACAACTGCTGATGCTGCAGTGGCGATAGCAGATATTTCAGGGATGTTGGCGGAACACGCCGAGATCCTGGAGCGGTGCGGCAGGCCAGCCGAAGCCGAGGTGGCACGCCGTACCGCCGCGACCCTCGCTGACCGGAGCGCATCAGAACCGTAGACAGTGCGGGCCCCAGCGCGTCTTGATGCATCTCTCACTGTCCTGGCCTGCGGACACGCCGACGGGTGCGCCGTTCGGCAGCCGTTAAGTCACTGGCGTCGAGGTCAACCGACTGGCCGACCAGCACCTCCCCGCTGAGGAAGAGACCGCCGGCATCTCCACAGAGGCAGGAGGAAGTCGAGGAAGAAGATCGACTCTGCGGGGAATGCGAGGGCTCTGGCGATTGCGCCGAGTGCGGCGGTAACGAAATCGCCGACGACTGCGAAACCTGCGGCGGCGAAGGCACCTGGTGAACCTCACCCGGCGCCTGGGCCGACGATCCCGTCTTCGCGTTGCTGGTAACGAGTTCCGCTGTGCCGGCCCTGTAACGATGCAGCCCTGCTGACATCCGGCCCAGGTATCCGCCGGTTTCGCTCACGGATCCTTTTGAGCATTGCTGCCAGCTCTGCCGCGTCCACAGTCTCCCGCGTCTGCTTCTCGAAGCTCAACTGACGCGGAGGTGCGCTGCAATGTCCCCTGACCACGCCGCTGACCCTCGAGACCACCTCGCCACATACAACGCTGACGCCATGCAGAAGCTGGAACTGGACGGCCTTGCCGCCGGGGAATCCGTCCTCTTGCGTACGTGGCGAGCCACGCGCGCTATTCCCGCCGGGTATTCCACATGGGTGCCGGCTGTAGTTTCTGAGCCGTCCGCGGATTGCGGACGGCACGGACTTGCCCGGGTCCGTCTGGGCGATGGTTCCGGCGTGGGCCGCGAGGTGGAAGCTGCCCGCTGGCTCCTGCGCCGCGCTGCGGACGCCGCGGCCGGGAGATGGTCCTTCGCTCCCCAGTCCCTGTGATGCTGCCCCGCCCTCCAGGGCGGGGCAGCTCTTCTCCCCACCGCCAGCCGCGAGCTGAGGCCGACCGTGCTTCCCCTCGTGGCGTGAGTCCGTGACAGCCGGGGAGTTCGGGAGGAGACCAAGCGGATCTCCGATGAGTCCTGGCGGACTCACGGACCGCGAAGATCTACCTCGAGCCGATGCGCGCCCGCCGGCGTGTGTCGGTGAACACCATGGCCAGGCGCACGGCCTAGCTCGGCCTGGCCGCCCACACGCTGCGCCGTCGGTCCGGCCCGACCCGACCTGGCCGACGGCGCCGTACTGGCTACGGCGCGACTTCAGCGCTCCCGCCGCGTCCACCGTGTCAGCCGGGGACATGGCCGACATCGACGCAGAGGAAATCAAGCTGTGCCTGGCCACCCTGATCGACAGCAGCACATCGACCCGCACCTGGTCGCATCCTTCGACGGCATGACCCACGACCCGGGCCGCGGCTCTCGGCCACGAAACAGGACCCCACTCATCACCTCGGCCCGCGCCAACTCCCGACAAGCACGTCCGGCACTGCTCCGTGGGCACCGGCCCCGGCGACCCCGTCCTCGGTGACGAGCAGTGGAGCGACATCGCCCGTCGTACCGTCGCCGGCATCGACCCCGGCAACGGCATGGCACCCAGGCGCCCCACCACCGCCGAACGCCCCAAGGCCGAGCGACAGGCACGCGAACGTCCCGCACGTGTACGACTACGCGAGGTCGTCAGCCTGGCCGGCGCGGCTGCGGCCGGCGAGTCGGAGTTCTTCAACCGGCTTCAGGCCGCAGGGACCGTCATCGAGCCGCACGTCGCGTCGTCCGGGGATCTGCTCGGGTACAAGGCCGCCCTGCCCGGCGGCCTCAACAGCCTCGTGACCTCCATCGCGACGAACTTCTTCGTCGCCCAGCTCGGCATCCTGGGACGCTTCCTGGTTCGCCACTTCGAGCAACAGACCCGCATCCCCTTCGCCGCCTGGTGCTGATGCCCACCGAACCGAGACAACGGCTTCCCTGCGACAGAGTCCGGGAACGCCCTTGCCCCCCCGACTCTGGCAGCCACCGATTCCTTCGCTCACCGAGTCACGTCCAGCTCCGTGTACATGCCGGCCGCGTAGTGGCCCCGGACGTTGCACAGCAGCTCATAGCGGCCCGGCCGCAGCGTCACCGTGGTCCAGCCTGCCGCACCGGGGTCGATACCGTCTCCGGCACCGCTGCCACAGGTGCGCGACGCCTCGCCGAAACTGCCTGCTTCCGACACCCGGCCGTCGGAGCCGATGGCACGTCCTCCGGCAGCCTGGCCCGCCGGCAGCGGCAACACGATCACCTCGTGCGCGAGGGTTCCCGCATTGACCACCCGCAAGGTCACCTTTCCCGTCGGGATCGTCATGGGGTGGGCCGCCATGCGCATCATGCCCATGCCGTACCAGCCGGCACGACCGTTGTCCGGAGACCAGCTCGGGCCACGCATCATGCGCCCCATGTCCCACACCGTCACATCGACCGCGCGGCCTTTCGCGTCCGGTGCGCTGCATCGTGCACTCTGACCTCGCCAGGAGGCCGGTCCCGTCCTGTGGAAGGAGCCGGACGCGGCCATCAGACCCATTGTGGCCACGCCCAGCACCAAGGCCGCGGCGGCAACGGCGATCACCGACCACACCCCTCGGCGACCGCGCGCGTTCATCGGTGCTCCCGAAGCAACGCATACCGACGTTTGTACTCGTCCTCGTCGATCTCCCCGCGTGCGAACCGCTCGGCGAGCAGGTTCTCGGCCTGCCGGTCCTGCCACCCGCCCTCACCGGACGGTGGTGGGAGACCCGGCTGCTGGTGACGCGCACCGCTGAGGAAGCGCACGAGTGCGATGAGCCCGACGATCAGGACGGCCCAGAACAGCACCATGAACACCGTCATGACGATCCAGCCGCCCCAGCCCCATCCGTCGCCATACCACATCATGCCGATCACTTCCCTCGGCTGATTGCTCCAGTGCCGCCAGGATGGATCAGTGAGACCTCGGGCGATATGGGCCACAGTTCCCAGAAATAGGGCCGGAGGACTCAACGCCTCCCCCGGCTCCGCTGTCCACAGGTGACGGACCTTTCGCAGAGCACGACGTTCCGCCCAGGGCCGTTCACCACCCTGGACTCGGCCGCGCCTTCCCCCAATCCGCGGCAGCCCACTTGTCTGACCGGCACTGCCGACGCATACCGGCGAACGCGTGGCGGTGGTCACTCCTTGCCGCGGACCACCGCCACGGAGCAGTGCGCGTGATGCGGCAGGGCCTGGCTGACCGAGCCGAGCAGCAGGCCGGTGAATCCACCGCGTCCACGGGCACCGGCCACGACCAGCTGCGTGTCCTGACCCGCCTAGATTCAACGCCGGGCGGATCCGGGAGCGCACCAGGCGCCGGATCACCGTGACCTGCGGACAGTGCGTCTGCCACGGGGCCAGGGTCTCGTCCAGTAGCCGTTGCTCCTCCTCACGGAGCCGGTCGATGTCGACCACCGTGTTCAGCGAGTCGCCCGGTCCCTCGTAGGCCCGTTCGCTCCAGGCGTTCCACACGCAGGGCCGGCAGGACCGCTCCGCGCATCTTCGCCTCGGCGAACGCGAATTCGACAGCGCGTTCGCCCGCCGGGGAGCCGTCCACCGCCAGGAGGACGGGACCGGCCGGGTTCGGCGTGCCCCGCACCACCAGCACCGGGCAGTGACCGTACGCGGCCAGATGTACGGCGGTGGAACCGAGGAGCAGGCTGCCGAACGCGCCCAGCCCGCGGCTTCCCACCACGACGAGAAAGGCGGTGCGCGACTCGATCTCCAGGACCATCAGCGGCTCGCCCACGGTGACCTGACGCGTGATGTCCAGCCGGGGTGCGATCTCGCGTGCCCGTTGTTCTGCCTCCGCCGGCGTGCCGTCATCCAGCTCACGCACCCCCACCCTGGCAGGATCCCAGGGCAGTCCACCAGGCGGTGGATGAATCGAGGCCACCAGAAGGCGTGCACCGGTCGCAGGCCGCCCCCACTCCGCAACGCCTCGTGTTCCGCCGTCCCGACCGCATCCAGGCTGGACGGTGAGCCGTCGACTCCCACAACGACCGGTCTCCTCATCCCGCCTCTCCTCGCCAGGCCGGCTTTGTGGCCCCTGCCCGACTCTCGGCCGGCTGCGCTCTCACGCACACCGAGCCGGCATCGCCGGCCCTCGCTTTGCCCTGCACACAGACCGGGGCCGGCCATGACCAGCACGCACGGGCACCGTCTGCATGGCCCTCAATCAGGGCCGGACGTCCCCTGCCGTGGACACCCGGTGGCGCGTTGCGATGGAGAGGAACCGGTTTCACGATCACCGCGCCGGACGGACCGAGGTATGCCATGACCCCCCGCACGTTCACAGCGCAGCTGCGCCGCTTGCCCCCGGCGATCGGGTCGCCACGGCTCGAATCCGTCCTCCTGGCTGTCACCGCGGCGACGCTGACAGCCGGCGGCATCGCCTGGCTCACGGGGGCAGGCGACCTCGCCGACCTCTTCTGGGGACTGGGCACCCTCTCCGCCGTCATCCCCGCGGTGGCATGGGTACTCGCCGCACTGCGGCACGGGCACGTGGGCGTGGACCTCATCGCCGTCCTCGCGCTCGGCGGCACCCTGGCCGTCCACGAATACCTCGCCGGTGCGCTGATCGCGCTGATGCTCGCCACCGGCCGCACCCTGGAAGCCGCCGCCCAGCGGCGCGCCTCCCACGACCTCCGGGCCCTGCTGGAGCACGCGCCGCGCTCCGCGCGCCGCCGCACCGACGCCGGTGTGGCCTCGGTGCCGCTGGCCGAGGTGGCTGTCGGTGACCTGCTCGTCGTCGGCCCCGGCGAGGTCGTCCCTGTCGACGGCCGGGTGGAGAGCGACGCCGCAGTCCTCGACGAGTCGGTCCTCACCGGTGAGGCCCTCCAGGTCGAGCGGGCCCGCGACGAGACGGTACGCAGTGGCGTGGTCAATGCCGGCGGCGCTTTCGAGCTGCGCGCCACCGCCGGCGAGCAGGACAGCACCTATGCCGGGATCGTACGGTTGGCCCGGCAGGCGGGCGCCGAGTCCGCGCCCGTCGTGCGGCTGGCCGACCGGTACGCGGCTTGGTTCCTTCCGCTGTCGCTCGCAGTGGCGGGCCTGGCCTGGCTGATCAGCGGGTCCGCGGTACGGGCTGTCGCCGTTCTGGTGGTCGCAACCCCCTGCCCTCTCCTGCTGGCTGCCCCGGTCGCCGTGGTCTCCGGCCTCTCGCGCGCCTCCCGACTCGGCGTCGTCATCCGCGACGGCGGCGCCCTGGAGAACCTCGGCCGGGCCCGCACCCTCCTGCTGGACAAGACCGGCACCCT
This sequence comes from Streptomyces sp. NPDC059224, assembly GCF_042754285.1. NCBI lineage: Bacteria > Bacillati > Actinomycetota > Actinomycetes > Kitasatosporales > Streptomycetaceae > Streptomyces > Streptomyces sp. NPDC059224. The sequence goes on along the minus strand of NZ_JBHZAN010000039.1, from coordinate 2,698 downwards.
CACCCGCGGCCGCCCCCGCGTCCTCGACGTGATCGCCGCGCCCGATGTCAAAGCCGCCGAAGTACTGCGCCTCGCCGCCTCCCTCGACCAGTACTCACCGCACGTCCTCGCCCAGGCCATCGTCAACGCCGCCCGCGAACGCGGACTGGCGCTCTCGGTCCCGACGGACGTCACCGAGGAACCCGGCCGGGGCGCCACCGGAACCGTGGAGGGGCACCAGGTCTCGGTAGGCCGTACAGGCGCGGCGACCGCCCGGCCGGGCTGGGCGAAGGCCGTCGACAACCGCGCGCTCCTCGACGGCGCGGCCGTCGCATGGCTCACCGTCGACGGACAGCCGGCCGGCGCCGTCCTGCTGCGCGACCCTCTCCGCCACGACGCACCCCGCACTCTGCGTCACCTGCGGGCGGCGGGCATCGAACGGCTGCTGATACTCACCGGCGACCGCGCCGCACCCGCCCAGGAGGTAGCCGCCGTCCTCGGCCTGGACGACGTGCGCGCCGAACTCGGTCCCGCCGACAAGGTCGCCGCCGTACGCGCAGAACGCCAACGTGCGGTCACCGTGATGGTCGGCGACGGCGTCAACGACGCCCCCGCCCTCGCCGCCGCCGACATTGGCGTCGCCATGGGCGCTCGAGGGTCCACCGCCTCCTCAGAAGCCGCCGACATCGTCCTGACCACCGACCGTGTCGACCGCCTCGCCGACGCCGTCACCATCGCCCAACGGACCCGCCACATTGCTGTACAGAGCGCCCTCGGCGGCATGCTGATGTCCCTGGCCGGCATGGCCGCAGCCGCGGCCGGCTTCCTTCCGCCCGCCGTCGGCGCCCTGATCCAAGAGGGCATCGATGTCGCCGTCATCCTCAACGCTCTGCGTGCGCTGCGCGTCGGCCGAGCCGCGCACCCGGCCCTCACCCCCGCTGCCGAAGCCCTCATCCACCGCTTCGCCGCCGAACACGACGACCTCCAGGACGTCCTGGCATCCGTACGCGACGCGGCCGACCGTCTCTCCGACAGCGCCGGCCCGACGGCCCTGGCCGCAGTACAAGAGGCCCACCGTCTGCTCACCGAACGGCTGCTGCCGCACGAGTACGCAGAGGAGCACGAGCTCTACCCCGCCCTCGCCCCCGCCCTCGGCGGCCCCGAGGCCACCGCCACCATGAGCCGGGCCCACACCGAGATCGAACGCCTCTCCCGCCGCATCGCCACCCACCTGCAGCTGGCCGAGGCAGACGGGGGCCTTTCCACCGAGCAGCTCGACGACCTCCGCTCCTGCCTCTACGGCCTCAACACCGTCCTGCGTCTGCACTTCACCCAGGAGGAAGAGAACTATTTCTCCCTCGCTCCGTGAACGACCGCGAGAGGCGGGTGGGGAGTCAGAGCAGCGCGACACCCGCGCGCCGCTGACACCCGGCTGTCATTGCGCTGCCGTGGAACCACGTCACCTGCCCGCCACCATGCCGGCCATCCACGCCGCCCGGCGCACAGTCGATCCGCTACGATCAAGGCGTGTGCTGCTGTGCTCCCATGACGACAACCGCCGCTTAGCGGCGGTACCGCGGTTGCTGTAACCGCGGCCAATGTCCGCCCCCTCCAGGGGGCGGTGCCATGACGTACCGCCGGATCAGTGTCCTGCTGGCAGTCACTCATATTCGTGTGACGCCGGTTCGTCCTGCCTGATCAGGGAAGTCATGTCCCAGTCACAGCGTTTCGACGCGCAGCATCCGCGTGCAGCCGCCCGCCGCGCTACGCAGCACTCACGTGCTGCCATCCTGCTCCTGATGGTCGGGCTCCCCGGAGCTGGAAAAACCACCCGTGCCAAAGAGCTCGCCGAAACCCACCGCGCGCTGCGGCTGACCCCGGATCACTGGATGATCCCGCTGTTCGGCGATTCCATGGCCGACGGCAAGCGCCGGGTGCTCGAAGGGCGGCTCATCTCGGTTGCCCTGCAGGCGCTGAGCCTGGGGACCAGCGTCGTGCTCGACTTCGGACTCTGGAGCCGTGATGAACGGTCGGCGCTGCGCTGGCTGTCCCGGGCGGCCGGTGCATCGTGCCAGGTGGTCTACGTGCCCGTGGACAAGGACGTCCAGCTCGCTCGCGTCGCGCACCGCCAGGAAACAACACCGCATCAGACGTTCCCCATGAGCGAGGCCGACCTGGACGCCTGGCGGGAGCAGTTCCAGGTGCCTGACGCCGACGAACTCGCCGGTGGCGAGATCCCCACCCCACCGGCAGGCTGGCCGAGCTGGGGGCACTGGGCGGCGGACACCTGGCCCTCGTGCACCGACAGCTGACCTGGGCCGGTTGCCCGGGCGGCACCGGCGCGGGCGTCCGGATCACGCAGGGGCGGCAGATCGCCGGGCAGGTCTGGGAAGGAGTACTCCATGGCGGCAAGGGCCACCGTGGCGGCGAGGAACGATGCCGGGCCAAGGGCGTTCGTGCCGGTTGTGGGTGAGGGGTCGGCTGGGGTCACGGGCACCTCCCAAGTGTCATCCAATGGACGACACCACGTTTGTCATCCATTGGATGACATGCTACAACGGTGTCAGTGAGCGCACCCGAGCGCATGGGCAGCCACTTCCTGAACCCTCTGGAGGTGTTTTCCGATGTTGATGCGCACTGACCCCTTCCGTGACCTCGACCGGCTGGCGCAGCAGCTGATGGGTCCCGGCACCTGGTCGCGGCCGTCCCCGATGCCCAT
>NZ_JBHZAN010000038.1:66799-99858 GCF_042754285.1 Streptomyces sp. NPDC059224 | reverse complement strand
CCCGTCCGCGTTCCCCCGCGGGCGCCCCCCGACCGTGGGGTGTGTGCGCGCGCCCCCGCCCCCACTGCCGGGGGCCCCCCCCCCCCCCGCCACCATTTGGCAGTGCGGGGGGGGGGGGGGGCGCCCTGGGGGCCGCCGGGGCCCCCGCCGCCTTTTGCCGCCTTGCGGCTCACCTCCGGTACAGCGCCTCGATCTCGTCGGCGTAGCGCGCGCTCACGGCGTGCCGCTTCACCTTGAGCGACGGGGTGAGCAGGCCGTTCTCCTCGGTGAACTCGCCCTCGACCAGGGCGAAGGCGCGGATCGACTCGGCGCGGGAGACGGCCGCGTTGGCGTGGTCGACCGCCTTCTGCACCTCGGCCCGCAGCCGCTCGTCGCGCACCAGCCCGGCGAGCGGGGTGTCCGGCGGCAGCTTCCGTACGGACAGCCAGTGGGCGAGGGCCTCGGGGTCCAGGGTGACCAGCGCGGCGACGAAGGGCCGGTTGTCGCCGACCACCAGGCACTGACCGACGGGCGCGCGGCTGCGCAGCCGGTCCTCCAGGACGGCCGGGGAGACGTTCTTGCCGCCGGAGGTGACCAGCAGGTCCTTCTTGCGGCCGGTGATGGTGAGATAACCGTCCCCGTCGAGCGCGCCGAGGTCGCCGGTCGCGAACCAGCCGTCGTCGGGGAGCACTTCGGCGGTGGCGGCCGGGTTGTTCCAGTACGACCCGAAGACCACCGGCCCCTTGATCAGCACCTCGCCGTCGTCGGCGATCCGGACGGCCGTCCCGGGGATCGGCTGTCCGACCGTGCCGGGGCGGGGTGCCAGCGGCGGCACGATCGTGGCGGCCGCGCTGGTCTCGGTCAGGCCGTAGCCCTCGTAGACGACGATCCCGGCCGCGTGGAAGAACAGGTTGAGGTTCCGGTCGAGCGGGGAGCCGCCGCTGATGGCGTACCGCATCCGGCCGCCGAGCTCCTTGCGGATACGGCGGTAGACCAGCAGGTCGTACAGCGCCCAGGCGGCGTACAGACCGGGGCCGGGGCCCTTCCCCGTGCCGAGGAACTTGTCCAGGTGGGCCTCGGCGAAACGCACGCCGATCCGTTCGGCCCGGTCGAAGGAGGCGGCCCGGCCGATCTTCTCGGCCGTCGCCCGCCCGGTGTCGTGGATCTTCTCGAAGAGGTACGGCACGCCGACCAGGAACGTCGGCCGGAACTCCCTGAGGGCGGGCCGGAGTTCGTCCGGCTTCACGCTCGGGAAGTGGCCCATCTCGATCTTGCCCATCAGGCAGGCGATCTGCAGCGTACGGCCCAGGATGTGGGCGAGCGGGAGGAACAGCAGGGTGGCGGCGGTCCGACCGGTGACCGCCTGGAAGACGGGGTACAGCAGCTCGACCGTGTTGGCGGCCTCGGCGTGCAGGTTGGCGTGGGTGAGGAGACAGCCCTTGGGACGGCCGGTGGTGCCCGAGGTGTAGCAGACCGTGGCGGTCGAGTCGGGGGTGAGGCCGGCGCGCCGCTCGGCGACGTCCTCGTCCGGGACGCCGGCGCCGAGGGCGGTGAGTTCGGCGAGCGCGTTCGCCTCCAGCTCCCAGATGCGCGGGAGTCGGAGGTGTGCGGCGGTGCCGGTGGTGACGGTGGAGGTGTTCTCCGGGGTCTCGGTCACCACATGGCGGGCGCCGGAGTCCCGGACGATCCACTCCACCTGCTCGGCGGAGGAGGTGGGGTAGACGGGGACGCTCACTCCGCCGGCCGACCAGATGGCGAAGTCGAGGACCGTCCACTCGTAGCGGGTGCGGGACATCAGGGCCACCCGGCCGCCGGGTTCGAGGCCGGCGGCGATCAACCCCTTCGCCAAGGCGGTGACCTGGGCGGCGAAGTCGGCGGCCGTGACGGATCCCTCGCCGCGGCGGATCGCCGTGGCGAGGGGGTCCTCCGCCGCGTTGGCGAACGGGAGGTCGGCGAGGGAGCCGCTGGTGAGCGGGGCGGCGAGATGCTCACGGCGCACCTCCCGTACGACGCCGTTCCCGTCCTTGACGACGCCGATCCGGCCGCGGGCGGCCAGGTCGGTGCGTCGACGTGCTCGCTTGAGGTCGCTGCGTACGCCCATGGGGCGTCAACTTACTCACAAGTAAGGGCAGGTCAATGGGTTTCGCCGCAGGGGGTGCGGCGGTGCGCGAGTGCCGGTCCGTCGTGGCTGGTCGCGCAGGTCCTCCCCCAGCCTTCGGCCGGGGGGACCCCCAGCGCCCCTAAAGGGGCGTTGCCTCGCTGATCGCCGTGGAGAGTTCGGCCACGTCCTTGTCCTCGGTCACCCTTGCCAGAGTCGTCGCCCGCGATCGCAGCTTCGTGAGGCTCGGTGCTCCCGGCATGTCGTACTCCCCGTTCGCCAGCGCGTCCGCGAAGTACGCGGCCACCGCGGCCACTTGGAAGCGCGGGGACGCCGTCCAGACCGAGTCGCGCAGCGCGCTGGTCTCCACCGAGCCCGTGTTCTCGTGCGGGTCCCTGGTCCGGGGGTCGAACCAGCGGACCGTGGCCGTCGCCAGGTGGCCGTCCGTGCCCGGCTTGGTGCGGACGGCGTAGAGGGCCGTCACCGTGTGGCCGGGGCCCACCTCGCCGCCGTCCACCCGGTCGTCACGGAAGTCCTCGTCGGCGACCTCGCGGTCCTGGTAGCCGATCAGGCGGAAGTCGGCGACGGTGTGCGGGTCGAAGGCCACCTGGGCCTTGGCGTCGCGGGCCACCAGGTCGATGTTCTGCGGTAGTTGATCGCAGAACACCCTGGTCGCGGTGGCGGTGTCGGAGACGTACGCGGTGTGGCCGTCGCCCTTGTCGGCGAGGCGTTCCATGAGCGCGTCGCCGTAGTCGCTGCCCACGCCGACGCCGAACAGCGTGATGCCGTATTCGCGGCGGTCGCTGTCGATGCGGTTCAGGATGGCGTCCGGTTCGGTCTCGCCGTCGTTGGCGAGGGCGTCGGAGATCAGGACGACGCGGTTGGTGGCGTCCTTGCGCAGGCCGTCGACGGCGGTGGCGTAGCCGGCCTCCACGCCCTCGCCGAGGTTGGTGGAGTAGAGGGCGGTGAGGCCGTCGACGGCGTGGTGGATCCGGCCGCGGTGGCCGGCGAGGCGGGTCATCGGCAGGACCGTCTCGGCGTGTTCGCTGAAGGTGACGATCGCGACCGAGTCGTCGTCGCGCAGCCGGTCGGTCATCGTGTCCAGGGACTTCTTCGCGAGGTCCAGCCGGCCCGGCTCGTCCATGGAGCCGGAGACGTCGATGACGAAGGTGAGGGCGGCGGGCGGGCGTTCGCCGGTGGCCTCCTCGGGGCGGGTGGCGAGGCCTATCCGCACCAGGGACCAGTCCGGGTCGGTGGTGCGGGCGCCGTCCACCGTGACCGTGAACCCGTTGTGGTCGGGGGTCGGGTAGTCCTGGCGGAAGCTGTTGACGAACTCCTCGGCACGGACGGTCGAGGGTGCGGGGCGCCGGCCGTCGGCGAGGGTGCGGCGGGCGTAGCCGTAGGACGCGGTGTCCACGTCCAGGGCGAAGGTGGAGAGGTGGTCCGAGGACGGGGCGGTCGCGGAGTCCTCGGGGTGCGGCCGGCTGGGCGCCGGAAGGCCGTCGCTGTATCTGGAGTCACTGGACAAGTGGTCGTGGTCGCCCGCGCTGCAGGCCGTCAGCAGCAGGGCGCCCGCGGTGGTGAGGGCGAGCAGTGCCCCGGTGATCCGCCGTCGGTTGCGGTGTCGGTCCGTCATGGTGCCCCCTGTGCAGGTCGGAGTCGACTTCCTGGCTCTTAGGCCCGGTGTCGACGACTCTGACGGCGCAAGGGGGTGGAACGTGCGACCCGTAGCGTTGCGGATGGATCTCGAACTGGGCACGGACCAGGGGTTTCGAGTCCGGAGGGAGATCGTCCGGTGACCTAGGAGACCACGTCCTTGCGGGCGAAACCCCGGAAGGCCAGGGCGAACAGCACCAGGGCGTACGTTATGGACACCGCGGTGCCCTGGATCATCCCGGACCACTCGGGATGCGGCTGTACGGCGTCCGCCCAGGCGAACTGCCAGTGCGCGGGCAGGAAGTCACGCCAGTGGCCGAGCGCGGTGACCGCGTCCAGGACGTTGCCGACGATGGTCAGGCCGACCGCGCCGCCGACCGCGCCGAGCGGCGCGTCCGTCTTCGTGGAGAGCCAGAACGCCAGTCCCGCGGTGACCAGTTGGGACAGGAAGATGTACACCACCACGACCGCGAGGCGCTGGGCCGCGGTGCCGGTGTCGAGTTCGCCGCCGGTCGGGATCTGCAGCGGTCCCCAGCCGTAGGCGGCGGTGCCCACGGCCAGCGCGACCAGGGGCAGCACGATCATCGCGGCCAGGCTGAGGCCGAGGGCGACGACCAGCTTGGACCAGAGCAGCCGGGCCCGGGGCACGGGCGCGGCGAGCAGGTAGCGCAGGGAGGACCAGCCGGCCTCCGAGGCCACCGTGTCCCCGCAGAACAGTGCGACCGGGATGACCAGCAGGAAGCCGGCCGACACGAACAGGTTGACGGCGGCGAAGTTGGCGCCGGACGAGGTGGCCGTGTCCAGCAGGGTCACCTGGCTGTTGCGGGCACCCGGCCGGCCGCCGATCGCGAACGCGATCAGCAGCACGAACGGCAGTGCGGCCAGGATCGCGCCCATCACCAGGGTGCGGCGGCGCTTGAGCTGGCGGACCAGCTCGACGCGCAGCGGCAGGGTGCGGCCCGCCTGATAGCCGGAGGCGACCTCGGTGAGCGTGCTCATGCGGAACCTCCGATCAGGGTGAGGAAGGCGTCTTCGAGACGGCGGTGGGGTCCCACCGACGCCACCGGCACGTCGAGCCGGACGAGTTCGGCGACCAGTCGCGGTGCGCTGCCGCCGGGCTCCATGCGGACCAGCAGTCCGTCGTCCGTGCGGGTCACCGAGGCGACGCCGGGCAGCGCGGCGACCTTCTCCACCACCGGCTCCTCCAGGGGCACGCCGGTGCCGACGAGCAGGGTGTCGCCGGAGCCGACGATCTCCGCGACCGGGCCGGCCTGGATCAGCCGGCCGCGGTCCATCACCACGAGGTGGGTGCAGGACTGCTCGACCTCGGCGAGGAGATGGCTGGAGACGATCACCGTACGGCCGGCGGCCGCGTAGCGGATCATCACCTCGCGCATCTCGCGGATCTGCGGCGGGTCGAGGCCGTTGGTCGGTTCGTCGAGGATGAGCAGGTCCGGCAGGCCGAGCATGGCCTGGGCGATGGCGAGGCGCTGGCGCATGCCCTGCGAGTAGGTGCGGACCGCGCGGGCCAGGGCGTCACCGAGGCCCGCGATCTCCAGGGCCTCCTCCAGGTGGGAGTCCGCCGCCGGGCGGCCGGTGGCCTGCCAGTACAGCTCCAGGTTCTCCCGGCCCGAGAGGTGCGGCAGGAAGCCGGCGCCCTCCACGAAGGCGCCGACCCGGGAGAGGACGGGCGCGCCCGGGCGGACGGCGTGGCCGAAGACCCGGATCTCGCCGCCGTCCGGCCTGATCAGGCCCATCAGCATGCGCAGGGTGGTGGTCTTGCCCGCGCCGTTCGGCCCGAGCAGGCCGAGGACCTGGCCCTTCTCGACGCGGAAGGACAGCTCCTGGACCGCGTACCGGTCCGTGGAGCCCGCGTAGCGCTTGCTCAGGTCTGTGATCGTCAGCGGGACTTCGGCGAGTTCGGGGTCCGGTGCCGGGATGGTGGTACGGCGGCGGCCGGTGACCAGCAGGGCCAGGGCGACGAGCGCTCCGGTCAGGGGCAGCCACCACACCCAGGAGGGCAGTGCGGCGGCGGCCGTGTCCACCTGGGGGGCCGTCGGCACGCTGAGGGCGCTCCTGAGGGAGACGGTGTAGACCGCCGGGGCGGTCGGGGAAGCGTAGCCGAGGTCGGTGGAGGCGAGGACCAGGCGCAGGCGGTGGCCCTTCTGCACCTCGTGGTCGATCGCCGGGAGGGTGATCGTGACGTCCTTGCCGGACTTCGTCCCCGCGACGCGGACCGGGGCGACCAGCTGGGCGGGCAGCACCTTCTGGGTGCCGTCCGGGCCGACGTCGTACACCTTGCCGAAGAGGACGGCGTCGTCGCTCGTCGAGGTGAGGTGGACGGTGGCCGTGGGCGAGCCGGTGATCCGCACGTTGTCGGGGACCGGCGCCGAGTCGAAGCGGGCGTACTGGCCCGGGAAGTCCAGGGAGACGCCGACGCCGAGGGAGGAGAGCTGGGCGAGGCCGCCGCCGGCGCCCAGGCCGGGCAGCGCGGAGACGGCGGGCGGGGTGGCTCCCGCCGGGTTCTCGACGCGCTGCGTGCCGCCTGTCAGGGCGATGGACTTCCGGTCGTTCTCCAGGCCGGGGTAGCTGTCCGAGGTCGCGCCGCGCAGCTGGGTGGCGCCGTCGGTGGAGTCGACGCCTCCGGTGCGGGTGATCCGGAAGGCCGGGCCGGTGTCGGTGGCCTTGTCGCCCTTCAGGTAGCGGTCGAACCAGCTGGCGATCCGGCCCTCGACCCGGCTGGTCTCCAGGTCGCCGCCGTCGTGGCCGCCGGCGATCCAGTCGACGTCGACGGGGGCGCCGCCCGCCCGGATCGCCTTCGCGGCGGCGTCGGACTGGGCGAGTGTGAAGAGGGAGTCCGTCTGGCCCTGGAAGAGCAGGGTGGGCACCTTGATGCGGTTGCCGACGGCCGACGGCGAGCGCTCTTCGAGGAGCTTGACCGCGGCCGCGTCCGGCCTGCCCGACTCGGCGACCCGGTCGTACATCGCGCACAGCGCCGGCTCGAACCTGGCGCAGCCGCCGCCGGTGTTGAAGAAGATCCCGGCCCACAGCTTCTTGAACACGCCGTTCGGGAAAAGGGCGTCGGCGAGGTTCCAGTACGTGATTGACGGGGCGATCGCGTCCACGCGCTGGTCGTAGCCCGCGGCCAGCAGGGAGATCGCGCCGCCGTAGGAGCCGCCGGCCATGCCGACGCGGGGGTCGCCGGGCTTGTCGAGCCGGACCTGGGGCTGCCGCGCCAGCCAGTCGATGAGCCGGGAGACGTCGGCGACCTCGCCCTTCGGGTCGTTCAGGCCGATCCGGCCGGTCGATCTGCCGAAGCCGCGGGCGGACCAGGTGAGGACCGCGTACCCCTGGCGGGCGAGGTCCTCGGCCTCCTGACGGGTGTCGGCCTTGGAGCCGCCGAAACCGTGGGCGAGAAGGACGGCGGGGCGTCGGCCGGTGCCGGGGGTGGTGAAGAACGAGGTGTCCAGCCGTACCCCGTCGACGGCCATGACCTTGTCGGACCGGTGCACCGGGGCCGGGTCGTCGGAGGCGACGGCGGTCCACGTACCGGCGCCTACGAGCACGACGACGGCGGCCGCGGCGGACAGAAGCCGCCGCGGCCGCCGGAGCGGCGCTCGTAGGCCGGGGGGTCGAAGATCCATGCGTTCAACGGTACGGGCCCGGGTCGGCATGCGATGCCGACGGTGGGCTGAACAGTGGGCCATCCCCGAGGAGTAGGAGTACGTCGCCGTGTACTTCGGGTGCGGTACGGCGGGGTGCCCGCAGACGCCGCCGGTGGCCCCCGCGGGCCGGTGGGGGCTGAGCGCGCAGTTCCCCGCGCCCCTCAAGCAGCCGGCCGCCCCGCCCCGCACTCACAACAGCACGTCTCGCGACGATTGTCCCCGCAGGCCGGTGGGGGCTGAGCGCGCAGTTCCCCGCGCCCCTCAGGCCGGCCGCCCCGCCCCGCGCTCACAACAGCCCGCCGCCGCGACGATTGTCCCCGCGGGCCGGTGGGGGCTGAGCGCGCGGTTCCCCGCGCGCCTTTCGGGGCGCTGCGATCGGGCCCTGTTCAGGACCGGACGTCCTCCGGGAGCGAGACCACCCAGTGGGTTTCCTTGCGGGGGCGGAGGTAGAGGGCCCAGTAGAGGGTGGCCGCCGCCGTGATGCCGCCGGTCCACAGGAGGTAGGTGGTTTCCTGCTGGGTGAGGATGTAGGCGAGGACGGCGATCAGGAGGACCGGCATCGCCGGCCACAGGGGCATCCGCCAGGCCGGGGTGTGCTTGTGGGCGCCCCGGCGGGCCAGCAGGGCGGCGACGGCGACCAGGAGGTACATGCCGGTCACCGACACGCCCGTCACGCCGTACAGGGTGTCCAGGTTGACGAAGCAGAGCAGCGCGCCGGGGACGCCGACGGCGAGGGTGGCGACCCAGGGGGAGCCGAAGCGGCCCAGGCGGGACAGCGCGCTGTTGACCGGCGCCGGCCAGGCCTTGTCGCGGGCCGAGGCGAACAGGACGCGGGAGTTCTGGATGACCATGACGATGCCCGCGTTGATGATCGCGAGGGCCACGCAGAGGCTGACGAAGGTGCCGACCGCGGAGTTGGACCAGGCGGTGACCATGGAGCTGATGTCGCCGCCGGTGAGGGCCTTGATGTCGGACGCGCCCATGGTGATCGCGGCGACCGGGACCAGGATGATCACCGTGGAGATGGCGAGGGTGGCGAGGACCGTACGGGCGACGTTGCGCCGCGGGTGCTCCAGTTCCTCGGAGAGGTAGACCGCAGTGGAGAAGCCCTGGGTGACGAAGAGGGCGATGGCCAGGCCGGAGACGACCAGCATCGCGGTGACCGTGGTGGTGTGACCCCCGGAGTCCGCGACCTGCATGGAGGTGAGGCTCCCGGCTCCGCGGTGGCTGTGCGAGAAGCCCAGCACCGCCACCACACCGGCCGCGATGACCTCCAGGACCAGGAAGATGCCGGTGATCCAGGCATTCGCCCGCAGGTCCAGCAGACCGGCCAGGGTCGCCAGGAGCATCACGCCGGCGCCGGTCATCGCGGGGTCCAGGTGGACGATCGGGGCCAGGTAGTCCGCCGTGCCCATCGCTATCACCGGGGGCACGATCATCACGACGAGGAGGGAGAGGACGAAGACCAGCCAGCCGGCCAGCCGCCCCGCCATCGTGGAGACCATCGCGTACTCGCCGCCCGCGCTCGGGATGAGGGTGCCCAGCTCCGAGTAGCAGAACGCGACGGCGATACAGAGGAGGGAGCCGATGGCGATCGTCAGGGCGGTGGCGGTGCCGAGGGACCCGAACAGGTCGGGGACGACCACGAACAGGGTCGAGGCGGGGGTCACGCAGGAGAGGGTCAGGAGGGTGCCGCCGACCACGCCGATGGAGCGCTTGAGCGTCTTGGGGCTGTCGGACACCTCGGGGAGGGCGGTCTCGACAGGGCGGAGCGTGTCGGTCATGCGGCGTTCCGATCGACTGAAGCGGCGAGGAGTTTCGGCCGGGAGCGTTATCGCCTCCGGCGGCTCGTCTCGTACGTCTCTTCGTCCGCTCCCGGTTGCGATGCATGGAACCCCGACGAAAACCATTGCGTCAATGGTTGTTGACCTACGGAATTCGTTGATCCACTCGCCGATTTCCGCGTATGCGTCGGTACGAGGCAGGCGGTTCCGCGCCGTGGTCCCGTACGAGAATCGCAGCGCGGGCGTCAAAAAAACGTGAAGACGTCCGGTATCCGGACCTGTCAGTGTGTCCCCCTAGAGTCGTCGACAACAGGGCTCACAACCGAATCACAGCAATGGGTGGGGACTCATGAAGCAGAAGTACACCGCCGCCTGGGTGGGGTTCACGGCGGCGGCGATGGTCGCGGTGTCCGCGTGCGGCTCCGGCGGCGTGAAGACGGCCACCGCGGCCGTGGACGGCGCGGACAAGATCATGTCGGTGCTGTCGCACGCGACCGACCAGACCGACCGGCTCGGCTCGGCGAAGGTCAGGATGAGCACCGCGATCGGCACGGGCACCCCGATCACGATGAACGGCACCTTCTCCTGGGGAGACGGCCTGGCGATGGACGTCCTGATGGACACCAAGGCCGCGAAGATGGAGGCGCTCCAGCACAACCCGACCATCCGGACCCTGTTCGTGGACGGCGCGTACTACTACGACGTCGACCCGCAGGCCTCCGGCCCGCTCAAGGGCAAGCAGTGGATGAAGATCGACTCGTCCGCCCTCCTCGGCGACAAGGGCGCCGAGGCCTTCAGCGGGAACAGCGCGGGCAACCCGGCGGCCACGCTGAAGTACCTCAAGTACGCGGACCACGTGAAGAACTTCGGCACGGAGACCGTCGACGGGCAGCGCGCGACCCACTACCGGGCCGTCGTCGACCAGGCGCAGATGGGGAAGTTCAAGGACGTCTACGGCAGTGACGGCCTGAGCGCGGTGACCGGCGGCGGTTCGATGACGATGAACCTGTGGCTGAACGCCAAGGACCTGCCGGTCCGCCTGAAGGAGCGGATCGGCAAGGTCACCGTGACCATGGACTTCGAGAAGTTCGGCGCCACCGCCCCGGTGAAGGCCCCGCCGGCCGCCCAGACCGCCGACCTCACCAAGACGATCGAGAACGCCCGGAAGCAGCAGGGCTGACCCCGGACGCGCCGGTGCCCCGCCGCTCCGAGGAGCGGCGGGGCACCGTCGTTCTCAGTGGTTGCGCGGGAAGCCCAGGTCGACGCCGGACGGGGCCTCGGACGGGTCCGGCCAGCGGGTCGTGACGACCTTGCCGCGGGTGTAGAAGTGCGTGCCGTCGTTGCCGTAGATGTGGTGGTCGCCGAAGAGCGAGTCCTTCCAGCCGCCGAAGCTGTGATAGCCCACGGGGACCGGGATCGGGACGTTCACACCGACCATGCCGGCCTCGATCTCCAGCTGGAAGCGGCGGGCCGCGCCGCCGTCCCGGGTGAAGATCGCGGTGCCGTTGCCGAACGGTGAGGCGTTGATGAGGGCCACACCGTCCTCGTAGGTGTCCACGCGCAGGACGCACAGGACGGGTCCGAAGATCTCGTCCTGGTAGGCCTTCGCGGTGGTGGGCACCTTGTCGAGGAGCGAGATGCCGATCCAGTGGCCGTCCTCGAAGCCCTCCACCGTGTAGCCGGTGCCGTCGAGGACCACCTCGGCGCCCTCGGCGGCGGCGCCGGAGACGTACGACGCCACCTTGTCGCGGTGGACGGCGGTGATCAGCGGGCCCATCTCGGAGGCCGGGTCGTTGCCGGGGCCGATCTTGATCTTCTCGGCGCGCTCGCGGATCCTCGCCACCAGCTCGTCGCCGATCGAGCCGACCGCGACGACGGCCGAGATGGCCATGCAGCGCTCGCCCGCCGAGCCGTAGGCGGCGGAGACGGCCGCGTCGGCCGCCGCGTCCAGGTCGGCGTCGGGAAGGACCAGCATGTGGTTCTTGGCGCCGCCGAGGGCCTGCACCCGCTTGTGGTTGGCCGAGGCGGTGGTGTGGATGTAGCGGGCGATCGGGGTCGAGCCGACGAAGGAGACGGCCTTGACGTCCGGGTGCTCCAGGAGCCGGTCCACGGCCACCTTGTCGCCGTGCACGACGTTGAAGACGCCGTCGGGCAGGCCGGCCTCGGCCAGCAGCTCGGCGATCTTGATCGAGGCGGAGGGGTCCTTCTCGGACGGCTTGAGGACGAAGGTGTTCCCGGTCGCGATGGCGATCGGGAACATCCACATCGGCACCATCGCCGGGAAGTTGAACGGCGTGATGCCCGCGACCACACCCAGCGGCTGGCGGATCGAGGAGACGTCCACGCGGCTGGCGACCTGGGTCGACAGCTCGCCCTTCAGCTGGACGTTGATACCGCAGGCGAGGTCCACGATCTCCAGGCCGCGGGCGACCTCGCCGAGCGCGTCCGAGTGCACCTTGCCGTGCTCGGCGGTGATCAGCTCGGCGATCGCGTCCCGGTTGGCGTCCAGCAGGGCGCGGAAGCGGAACAGGATCTCCGTACGCTTGGCCAGCGAGGACTGGCCCCAGGTCGCGTAGGCCTCCTTGGCGGCCTGGACAGCCGCGTCGACCTCGTCGACCGAGGCGAACGCGACCTTGGTGGTGACGGCGCCGGTCGCCGGGTCGGTGACCGGCCCGTACGTGCCCGACGCGCCTTCGACGGTCTTGCCGCCGATCCAGTGGTTGACGATCTTCGTCATGACCGGTTACTCCTTCACAGATGGCGGCGTCGGGTCGAGACGTGCCGTTCGTACAGCTCACGTGCCTTGACCGCGGAGGATCGGGTCGCGGTCGCGGCCACAGGTACATCCCACCAGGCCTGCGCGGGAGGCGGGCCCGACACAGTGTCGGCCGTTTCGGTCTCCACGTAGACACATGTGGGAGTGTCGGCGGCCCGCGCCTCGGCGAGCGCCGAGCGCAGGTCGTCGACGGTCTTGGCGCGCAGGACGCGCATGCCGAGGCTGGCCGCGTTGGCGGCCAGGTCGACGGGGAGCGGGGCGCCGGTCAGGGTGCCGTCCGCCGCGGGGAAGCGGTAGGCGGTGCCGAACCGCTCGCCGCCCACCGACTCGGAGAGTCCGCCGATGGAGGCGTAGCCGTGGTTCTGCACCAGCAGCACCTTGATGGCGATCCCCTCCTGTACGGCCGTGACGATCTCGGTCGGCATCATCAGATACGAGCCGTCGCCGACCAGCGCCCAGACGTTCCGCTCGGGCGCGGCGAGTTTCACCCCGATGGCGGCCGGGATCTCGTAGCCCATGCACGAGTAGCCGTACTCCAGGTGGTACTGGTCCCGTGACCGCGTCCGCCACATCCGGTGCAGGTCCCCGGGGAGCGAGCCGGCCGCGTTGACCAGGATGTCGCTCTCGTCGACGAGCGCGTCCAGGGCGCCGAGGACCTGCGGCTGGGTAGGCCGGACGTCCGGCTCCTCGCCCTCGTAACAGGCGTCGACGCGCTGTTCCCAGCGTTCCTTGTCCTCGGTGTACTCGGTGACGTACGAGTCGGCCACCCGGTGGTCGTGCCGGGCCAGTGCCCCGGTCAGCTCCGCGAGGCCGCCGCGGGCGTCGGCGATCAGCGGCAGGCCGGCGAGCTTGTGACCGTCCAGGGGCGCGATGTTGAGGTTGAGGAAGCGGACGTCCGGGTTCTCGAAGAGGGTGCCGGAGGCCGTGGTGAAGTCGGTGTAGCGGGTGCCGACGCCGATCACCAGGTCGGCGGTGCGGGCGAGTTCGTCGGCGGTGGCGGTGCCGGTGTGACCGACGCCGCCGACGTCCTGCGGATGGTCCCAGCGCAGCGAGCCCTTGCCGGCCTGGGTGGACGCGACCGGGATGCGGGTGGCCTCGGCGAACTCGGCGAGAACGGCTTCGGCGCGGCTGTGGTGGACGCCGCCGCCCGCGATGACCAGGGGACGGGCGGCGGCCCTGATCGCCCTGACGGCGGCGGCCAGTTCGACGGGGTCCGCACCCGGCCGCCGTACCGTCCACACCCGCTCGGCGAAGAACTCCGCGGGCCAGTCGTACGCCTCGGTCTGGACGTCCTGCGGGAGCGCGAGCGTCACGGCGCCGGTGTCGACGGGGTCGGTCAGCACCCGCATGGCGTGCAGGGCGGCCGGGATCAGCTGCTCGGGGCGGGTGACCCGGTCGAAGAACCTCGACACGGGGCGCAGCGTGTCGTTGACCGACACGTCCGCGGCGTGCGGGACTTCGAGCTGCTGGAGGACCGGGTCGGCGGGGCGGCCGGCGAAGACGTCGCCGGGCAGCAGCAGGACCGGGAGGTGGTTGATGGTGGCGAGGGCGGCGCCGGTGACCAGGTTGGTGGCGCCGGGGCCGATGGAGGTGGTGACGGCGTGCGTGGCGAGACGGTTCGACTGACGCGCGTAGCCGACGGCCGCGTGCACCATCGCCTGTTCGTTACGGCCCTGGTGGTACGGCATCTCGTCCGCGTACTCGACGAGCGCCTGGCCGAGTCCCGCCACGTTGCCGTGGCCGAAGATGCCCCAGGTGGCGCCGATCAGGCGGCGGCGCTCGCCGTCCCGTTCGGTGTACTGGGCGGCGAGGAAGCGGACGAGCGCCTGCGCGACGGTGAGCCGTATCGTCATCGATACCCCTCGGTGTGATCCGGGTGGAAGCAGATCCGCCACTCCCGCGTCTCACCCGGCCCCGCCATGACGTTCAGGTAGTACATGTCGTGCCCGGGCTGCGCGATCGACGGGCCGTGCCATCCGTCGGGAACGAGCACGGCGTCGCCGGAGCGGACCTCGGCGAGGACGTCCGTTCCGCCCTCACGGGAGGGGAATACGCGCTGATAGCCGAAACCGTTCGGTCCGTCGATCTCGAAGTAGTAGATCTCCTCCAGCTCCGACTCCTCACCGGGCCGGTACTCGTCGTGCTTGTGCGACGGGTACGAGGACCAGTTGCCGCCCGGGGTGACGACCTCCACGGCGATGAGCTTGTCGCAGTCGAACGCGTCCGCGGAGGCGAAGTTGCGCACCTGCCGGGCGGCGGTGCCACTGCCGCGGTCTTCGACGGGGACCTCCGGCGCGGGGCCGTAGCGGGCGGGGAGTCGTCGCTCGCACTTCGCTCCTGCCAGGGCGAAGCGGCCTCCCGCGCCGGAGGCGATCTGGACCTGGGTGTCCCGGGGCACGTAGACGAAGTCGGAGACTCCGGCGAACACGCTCTCCCGGCCCAGGATCTGGAACTCGGTTCCCTCTGTTCGCACCGTACAACCGCCTTGCAGCGGAAGCACGATCCACTCACTGTCCCCGGTGGTGAACAAGTGGCTTCCACCAGGCGGCAGTTCGACGATCCGGAGACTGCTGTGCGCCCAGCCGGCCCGCTTCGGGTCGACGTCGAGCACGTACTGTGCGTTCGCGGTCGAACCCTTGGTCAGGTGCAGCTCGTTCGTCGTCATCGGGGCCTCACAGCAGTCCTACGGCGGTGTCCACGGCGGCGGCCACGTCGCCGTCCGCCGGGTAGAGCAGCGAGCGGCCGACCACCAGACCGCGCACGGTGGGGAGTCGGAGGGCGCTGCGCCACTTCTCGTACGCCCCGGCTTGTTCCTCGACGGTGCCCCCGACCTCGCCTCCCAGCAGCACGGCGGGCAGCGTGGACGTCTCCATGACCTGGGCCATGTCGTCGGGGTTCTCGGTGACCGGGAGCTTCAGCCAGGTGTAGGCGGAACTCCCGCCCAGTCCCGAGGCGATGGCGATGGACCGGGTGACCGCCTCCGCGGACAGGTCGTTCCTGACCTTGCCCTCGGGGGTGCGGCTGCTGATGAACGGCTCGACGAAGACCGGCAGCCGGCGCGCGGCCATGTCGTCGATGGCGCGGGCGGTGGACTCCAGGGTGGTCAGCGAGCCCGGGTCGTCGTAGTCGATCCGCAGCAGCAGCTTGCCGGCGTCGAACCCGAGGCGCTGTATGTCCTCGGCGCGGTGGCCGGTGAACCGGTCGTCGAGTTCGAAGCGGGCGCCCTGCAGTCCGCCGCGGTTCATCGAGCCCATGACGACCTTGCCGTCCAGGACGCCGAGCAGCAACAGGTCGTCGAGGATGTCGGCGGTGGCGAGGACGCCGTCGACGCCGGGCCGGGACAGCGCCAGGCAGAGCCGCTCCAGCAGTTCCGCCCGGTTGGCCATGGCGAGCCGGTCGCCGCCCACGCCGAGGGCGCCGCGGGCCGGGTGGTCGGCGGCGACGATCATCAGCCTGCCGTCCGCGTCGAGGAGCGGCCGGCGGGTTCTTCGCGCGGCCGCCTCGGCGATGGCCTCGGGGTGGTGGGTGCGGGTGTGGACGAGGGCCGCGATGTCGACGTCCGGCCGCCTGGCGGGGGCCGCGCCGTCGTGGTGCGCGCCCGCGACCCGGCCGGCCCTCACAGCACCGCCCCGGCGGCGAGCGCGGCGGCGATCTCCTCGCCGGTCGGCATCGCGGACGAGCACTCCAGGCGGGAGGCGACGATGGCGCCGGCCGCGTTGGCGTGCCGCATGGTCTTCTCCAGGTCCCAGCCTTCGAGGAGCCCGTGGCAGAGGGAGCCGCCGAAGGCGTCACCGGCCCCGAGTCCGTTGAGGACGGTCACGGGCAGCGGCGGCACCTCGGCGCAGTCGCCGTCGCGGTGGACGGCGAGGACGCCCTTGGGTCCCTGCTTGACGACGGCGATCTCGACCCCGGCGTCGAGCAGGGCCTGCGCGGCGGCCTGCGGCTCGCGCACGCCGGTCGCCACCTCGACCTCGTCGAGGTTGCCGACGGCGACGGTGGTGTGCTTGAGGGCCTCGGCGTAGAAGGGGCGGGCCGACTCCGGGTCGCTCCAGAACATCGGGCGCCAGTCGAGGTCGAAGACGGTGGTGCCGGTCCTGGCCCGGTGGGCGAGGGCGGCGAGGGTCGCCGTACGGCTGGGTTCCTCGCTCAGACCGGTGCCGGTGACCCAGAAGATCCGGGTCTCGCGGACCGCGTCGAGGTCCAGGTCGTGGGCGTCGATCTCCAGGTCCGGGGCCTTGGGCTGCCGGTAGAAGTAGAGCGGGAAGTCGTCCGGCGGGAAGACCTCGCAGAAGGTGACCGGGGTGTTCAGTCCGGGGACCGCGGTGACCCAGCGGTCGTCCACCCCGAAGCCGCGCAGCGCCTCGTGCAGGTAGGCGCCGAAGGCGTCCTGGCCGGTGCGGCTGATGACGGCGGTGTTCCGGCCGAGGCGGGCGGCCGCCACCGCCACGTTCGTCGCCGACCCGCCGAGGAACTTGCCGAAGGACGACACCTGGGCGAGCGGGACGCCGGTCTGGAGCGGATAGAGATCCACCCCGATCCGCCCCATGGTGATCAGGTCGTACGCCATCGGTTTCCCTTCGTCACGGCTCTCCCCCGGTTTGTAGTCCTGGACAGGAGGTCGTGTCAATGGTTTGTCCGGACATTCTGACGACACCACATCGCGTACCGGCCCGGCGCGATGGTCCGGACCCCCGTCACACCGCCCCCCTCATGTCAACGCGCCCCGCCGATGACCCGGCGTGCGGCTGTGCCCCAGCCGTGTCACAAATAACCTCCTCGTGTCACACATGTCGCACCTACGCGGGTTCTCGGTCACACCAGATCCACAGCCGCTTGCCCACAGTCACTCTCCGTCGTTCACCGGGCACAGGCTTTGTGATCGCCAGCGCAGCGCCCGGCTCCCCCGACGACCGCCCCCGGTCGCCCCCGCGGTGCGCGCAGGGAGGTGCATCCCATGACCGACCGACGGCTCTGGTCCTACAAGGAGATCGCGGCGCACATCCGGGTGCAGCCCGACACCGTCCGCTCGTACCGCAAACACGGGCTGCTTCCGCCACCCGACCACGTCGAGGGCGGCAAGCCCTACTGGTACGCCGACACCGTCCGTGCCTGGGTCGCCTCCAGGCCGGGCAACAGAAACCGCAGAGAGGCCTGAGCCGTGCCCGGCGGAGCGCTCAGGCCCAGGGCTCGATGACCGTCACCCCCGACCCGGGCGCCTCGCCCATCGCCGCCAGGGCCCGCGGAGCCGCGTCCAGGGTGATCGTCGAGGTCACCAGGAGGTCGGGGCGGAGGGTGCCCGCGCGGACCAGTTCGAGCATGGCGGGGTAGGTGTGCGCCGCCATGCCGTGGCTGCCGAGGAGTTCCAGCTCCAGGGCGAGGGCACGGGCCAGGGGTACGGGGGTGGTGGCGTCCGGGGACGGCACCAGCCCCACCTGGACGTGACGGCCGCGGCGGCGCAGGGAGTTGACCGAGGCGGCGGCGGTGGGCGGTGAACCGAGGGCGTCCAGGGAGAGATGACTGCCGCCGGCGGTCAGCTCGCGGACCGCCGCCGCGGGGTCGGCGCCGTCCCCCGCGGCCACGCAGTGCGCCGCGCCGAACTCCCGGGCCAGCTCCAGGGCTCTGGGCGACACGTCGACCGCGACGACGCGCGCCCCGGCCGCCACCGCGATCATCACCGCCGACAGGCCCACGCCTCCGCAGCCGTACACCGACACCCACTCCCCCGCCGCGACCCGGCCCCGCTGCACCACCGCGCGGAACGCGGTCGCGAAGCGGCAGCCCAGGGCGGCGGCCGTGGTGTACGCCATGTCGTCCGGGATCGTCACCAGGTTCACGTCGGCGTGGTCCAGGGCCACGTAGTGGGCGAAGGAGCCCCAGTGGGTGAAGCCTGGCTGGGTCTGGCGTTCGCAGACCTGCTGGTCGCCGGCCGCGCAGGACGGGCAGCCGCCGCAGGCGCAGACGAACGGCACGGTGACCCGGTCGCCGGGGCGCGCGCCGGTCACCGCGACGCCGGCCTCCTCGACCACACCGGCGAGTTCATGGCCGGGCACGTGCGGGAGCGTGATGTCCGGGTCGTGGCCCGCCCAGCCGTGCCAGTCGCTGCGGCACAGACCAGTGGCCTCGACCCGGACCACCACGCCGTGCGGGGCCGGCCGGGGGTCTGGGACGTCCCGTACCTCGGCGGGGCCGCCGTACCGGTCGAAGACGACTGCTCGCATGGGCGGGTGCTCCTTTCGGGGACTGCGCGAAGGCTAAGCGGCACACGGCCCTCGGCACAGGACCGCGTGCCGACGCTCCCACGGCGAAGCCCCGCACCGACCCGTCCGCACACACGGCGGGACGGCCCACCACTCGGACTCCCGCACCGGACCGGCTCCCGGACCGGCCCCGCGGGGGGGTGCGGCGCCCGGTTTTCGTCGGGTCCGCGGTGCGGGGGGTGACTCCCCGCACCCTCTCCGGACTGCGACATCCGGCGCATATGCCTAGAGTGCGGGTAATCGCGTCACTCCAGTTCCACCAGCCCCGATCCGCCATGCGCCGCGCGCGCCCGCAGGAGCACCCAGGGGGACCCCCGCCGTGACCCACTCACCGTCGCCCCGTCGGCCACAGGCCCGCATCCCCCGTCCGCAGCAGCCGCCACCGCCGTACCCGCGCATCCGGACCGGCCTGTGGAAGCGCTGCCTCGGCGGCGGGCTCACCCTGTGGACCCTGACCGCGGCGGTGACGTACGCGACCAAGGACACCTCGCTGCTGCCGACCCTCGTCCTGCTCGGCGGCTTTCTGGTCCCGGTCGTCTTCGTGCTGTGGGCCTACGAGCGGCACGGCCGCGACCTGGGGGTCAGCGCGATCCTCGGCTGCTTCCTGACCGGCGGCGCGCTCGGGGTGCTGGGCGCCTCCGTGATGGAGTCCTACCTCGTCCGCCCCTCCTGGGGGATGTTCGTCTGCGTCGGCCTGATCGAGGAGGCGGCGAAGCTCGGCGCGCTGGTGTTCGTGCTGCGCCGGCTGCCCGGGATCCGCGGCCTGCGGGCCGGCCTGGTCCTCGGCGCCGCCGTCGGCTTCGGCTTCGCGGCCCTGGAGAGCGCCGGCTACGCCTTCGACGCGGCGGTCTCCACCACGGGCATCGACCTGCGGGCACTGATCGAGACGGAGATCCTGCGCGGAGTACTGGCCCCCTTCGGGCACGGCCTGTGGACGGCCGTCGCGGGCGGGGTCCTGCTGTCGTACCGCCGCCCGAACGGGCGCTTCCGCCTCCCCCTCCCGGTCGCGGGCACCTACCTGGGCGTGGCCCTGCTGCACGCCCTGTGGGACTCCACGCACGGCATCGCGATCTGGCTGGTGGCACAGCTGGCGGGCACCGGACTGGCCCGGCAGCTGTTCGCCGCCGGGTACGTCCCGCGCCCCACCACCGCACAGCAGCACCTCTTCACCCTGTTCTCCGTCGGTCTGCTGGTCCTCGTCTCGCTGCTCGGCGTCGCCTGGGTGACCTCGCTGGCGCGCCGGGACCCCTCTTGGAGAAATACCCCCTAGGGGTATAGTGTGAAAACAGTGGGGTTCCCTCGCGGGCCCCACCGGCCCCACCGGCCCCACGCGCCTCGACGAGGAGAACGACATGACCGCCCAGACCGACACCCCGGGTTCCGTGACCGCCGTCTACCAGGTGACCGGCATGAGCTGCGGACACTGCGAGGGCTCCGTCTCCGCCGAGCTCTCCGGACTGCCCGGCGTCAGTTCGGTGAAGGCGGTCGCGTCCAGCGGCGAGGTCACGGTCGTCTCCGCCGCCCCGCTCGACGAGGAGGCGGTCCGCGCCGCCGTCGACGAGGCGGGCTTCGAACTCGTCGGCCGCATCTGACATCGAGGCCACGGCGGGCGGTACCCGCAGGACGAGCAACACCCGCAGTACGTACGAGGAAGACGTATCCCCCGCCGGGCCGTGCCGACCAGCTGATACTGGATCCGTACGGTCCGGTCCGTCGTCTGGAGTCCGGACATGACCAGCACCACCACAGCACAGACCCGGATAGCCGAGCCGCTCCCCGGCCCCGAGGCCGAGGTCGAGCTTCTCATCGGCGGGATGACCTGCGCCTCCTGCGCGGCCCGGGTCGAGAAGAAGCTCAACCGGATGGACGGCGTCACGGCCACCGTGAACTACGCGACCGAGAAGGCGAAGGTGACATACCCCGGGGGGGTCCAGGTCGCCGATCTGATCGCCGTGGTCGAGAGGACCGGGTACACCGCCGAGGAGCCCGCGCCGCCGGAGCCGGAACAGGAACCGCGGGAGGGCCCCGAGCGGGATCCCGAACTCGCCGCCCTCCGCCGGCGCCTGCTCGTCTGCGCCCTGCTGGCGGCGCCGGTGGTGCTGCTCGCCATGGTCCCGGCGTGGCAGTTCGACAACTGGCAGTGGCTGTCCCTGACCCTCGCCGCTCCGGTGGTCGTCTGGGGAGGCCTGCCGTTCCACCGGGCCGCCTGGACCAACGCCCGGCACGGCGCGGCCACCATGGACACCCTGGTCTCGGTCGGCACGCTGGCCGCGTTCGGCTGGTCGCTGTGGGCGCTGTTCCTCGGTGAGGCGGGCATGGCCGGCATGCACGACGAGTTCCGGTTCACCGTCTCCCGTACGGACGGCGGCATGGGGGGCGCCTCCTCGATCTACCTGGAGGTCGCCTCCGGCGTCGTCGCGCTGATCCTGCTCGGCCGCTATCTGGAGGCCCGCTCCAAGCGGCGCGCGGGGGCGGCCCTGCGGGCGCTGATGGAGCTGGGCGCCAAGGACGTGGCGGTGCTGCGGGCCGGGCGCGAGGTGCGGGTCCCGGTGGCGTCGCTGACGGTCGGCGACCGGTTCGTCGTACGGCCCGGGGAGAAGATCGCGACCGACGGGACCGTGGTCGAGGGCGCCTCGGCGGTGGACGCGTCGATGCTGACCGGCGAGTCGGTGCCGGTGGACGTCACCGTGGGCGACACCGTCACCGGGGCGACCGTCAACGCGGGCGGGCGGCTGGTCGTGGAGGCCGGCCGGGTCGGGGCCGACACCCAGCTCGCCCGGATGGCGCGGCTGGTGGAGGACGCACAGAACGGCAAGGCAGAGGTGCAGCGGCTCGCCGACCGGATCTCCGCCGTCTTCGTGCCCGTCGTCATCGCGATCGCGCTCGGCACCTTCGCGGTCTGGCTCGGTGTCACCGGTGACACCGCGGCCGCCTTCACGGCCGCGGTCGCCGTGCTGATCATCGCCTGTCCGTGCGCCCTGGGCCTGGCCACGCCGACGGCCCTGATGGTCGGCACCGGGCGGGGCGCGCAGCTCGGCATCCTCATCAAGGGCCCGGAGGTGCTGGAGTCCACGCACCGGGTCGACACCGTCGTGCTGGACAAGACCGGGACGGTGACCACCGGGCGGATGAGCCTGCAGGAGGTGTACGTCGCCGACGGCGCCGACATGGACGAGGTGCTGCGGCTCGCGGGCGCCCTCGAACACGCCTCGGAGCATCCGGTGGCACGGGCGATCGCCGCGGGGGCCGAGGAGCGGGTAGGGGCCCTGCCGGCGGCCGCACACTTCGAGAACGTCCCCGGACGGGGCGTACGCGGACGCGTGGACGGCCGCGAGGTGGCCGTGGGGCGCCTCTTCGACGCCGTACCGCAGGAGTTGGCCGCCGCCCTCTCCCGGGCCGAGGAGGAGGGCCGTACGGCCGTCCTGGCCGGCTGGGACGGCCGGGCCCGCGCCGTCCTCGCCGTCGCGGACACGGTCAAGGAGTCCAGCGCCGAGGCGGTGCGCGAACTGCGCGCCCTCGGGCTGACGCCGGTGCTGCTGACCGGGGACAGCCGGACGGTGGCCGAGTCGGTCGCCCGGGCGGTCGGCATCGACTCCCGGGACGTGATCGCCGAGGTGCTGCCCGAGGAGAAGGTCGACGTCGTACGACGGCTGCGGCGTGAGGGGCGCACGGTCGCCATGGTCGGTGACGGCGTCAACGACGCGGCCGCGCTGGCCGCCGCCGACCTGGGGCTCGCGATGGGCACGGGGACGGACGCGGCGATCGAGGCCGGCGACCTGACCCTGGTCCGCGGCGACCTGCGGGTGGCGGCGGACGCCATCCGGCTCTCCCGGCGGACCCTCGCCACCATCAAGGGCAACCTCGTGTGGGCCTTCGGCTACAACGTGGCCGCGCTCCCGCTGGCCGCCGCCGGACTGCTCAATCCGATGATCGCGGGGGCCGCGATGGCCTTCTCGTCCGTGTTCGTGGTGACCAACAGCCTGCGGCTGCGCACCTTCCGCTGAAAGTTACCGCCGGTTCGCGGCAGCGGATGCGGAAGTCCCCCTGGAGTCCGACGCGCACCTCACATAAGCTCTTCACAAGGCTCGCGCATCATCCTTACGCTTGAGCCCCGATCGCCGTATCGGGGCTCTTGCGCATCTAACGGACATATGCAAGAGACGCAGATCACAGTGATGCGAACGTAACCATCGAAGGGGTTCGAAGGTCTAAGTTGGCGATGTCAGACCAGCGTCTTGGGGGGCGCTGACCTGGCATCTGGGGATGTCTTGGGGGACTTCCTCAGAGATGCGTTGCCGGGACACGTACGACGGGAAGCTTTGAGCGGCCCTCCCGTGCGGTACGCGTCCCGGCAGATCGCACCGCATCACTGGAGCACGAGCACAACAGCAGTACGCAGCAGTACGGCGAGTTCTGCTCGTTGTGCTCAAAGCAGCGAATTCAGGCGCTGCCGCACCGAGCGCCCGGCCGGATCCCGTGGGGGGAATCCGCACCGGGACACGGGAAGGCGCCCTGGTCGCCGGCCCGTGGGGGGACCGGCGCTCCAGGGCGCCTTCTGCTGTGCGCGTTCTTCAGGTTCCTTCGCCGGGTTCCGTCGCCTCCGGGGCGCCGCAGCCGGTGTCCAGAACACGACCGTGCCGGACCCTTCGGGCCTCCGCTCGGTCGCGCCCTCGACACCGACGCGCCCCTTCGGTTCAGTCGCCCCGGGCCCGCCTCGGTGGCCGTGACCACCCGGCGGCGTCGAAGCCGACGGCGCCCGAAGAGGTCAGCGCTCCTCGACCGGCACGAAGTCGCGCTCGACGACGCCCGTGTAGATCTGGCGGGGGCGGCCGATGCGGGAACCCGGCTCCTTGATCATTTCCTGCCACTGGGCGATCCAGCCCGGCAGCCGGCCGAGGGCGAACAGGACCGTGAACATCTCGGTCGGGAAGCCCATGGCGCGGTAGATCAGGCCGGTGTAGAAGTCGACGTTCGGGTAGAGGCTGCGCGAGACGAAGTAGTCGTCGGAGAGCGCGTGCTCCTCCAGCTTCAGGGCGATGTCCAGCAGCTCGTCGGACTTGCCGAGGGCGGAGAGGACATCGTGGGCGGCGGCCTTGATGATCTTGGCGCGCGGGTCGAAGTTCTTGTAGACCCGGTGGCCGAAGCCCATCAGACGGACGCCGTCCTCCTTGTTCTTCACCTTGCGGATGAAGGAGTCGACGTCACCGCCGGAGACCTGGATGCCCTCCAGCATCTCCAGCACGGACTGGTTGGCGCCACCGTGCAGGGGACCCCACAGGGCGGAGATGCCGGCCGAGATCGACGCGAACATGTTCGCCTGCGACGAGCCGACCAGGCGGACCGTCGACGTCGAACAGTTCTGCTCGTGGTCGGCGTGCAGGATCAGCAGCTTGTCCAGCGCCGAGACGACGACCGGGTCGAGCTCGTAGTCCTGCGCCGGCACCGAGAACGTCATGCGCAGGAAGTTCTCCACGTAGGAGAGGTCGTTGCGCGGGTAGACGAACGGGTGGCCGACCGACTTCTTGTACGCGTACGCGGCGATCGTCGGAAGCTTCGCGAGCAGCCGGATCGTGGAGAGATCGCGCTGCTTGGCGTCGAACGGGTTGTGGCTGTCCTGGTAGAACGTGGACAGCGCGGAGACCACCGAGGAGAGCATGGCCATCGGGTGGGCGTCCCGGGGGAAGCCCCGGTAGAAGTTCTTGACGTCCTCGTGCAGCAGGGTGTGCCGCGTGATCTCGTTCTTGAACGTGGTGAGCTCGTCCACCGTCGGCAGCTCACCGTTGATCAGCAGGTAGGCCACCTCCAGGAAAGTGGAGCGCTCGGCCAGCTGCTCGATGGGGTAGCCGCGGTACCGGAGGATGCCCGCCTCGCCGTCGAGGTAGGTGACGGCGGATTTGTATGCGGCGGTGTTGCCGTATCCGCTGTCCAGGGTCACCAGACCGGTCTGGGCGCGGAGCTTCCCGATGTCGAAGCCCTTGTCGCCGACGGTGCTGTCAACCACCGGGTAGGTGTACTCGCCGTCGCCGTACCGCAGTACTACAGAGTTGTCGCTCACGTCTTCCCTCACCGACGTAGTGCCTCATCTTCGAGGTGCCCTGACTGTCTCTACCATCCCCCATTTGGCTCAGGAGAGTGCACTCGGGGTCGACCATTAGGCCCATCGACGGCACTCAGTGCCGCCAACCTGCTCATCCTGCCCCCTTGATTCCCCATCTGGAAGTGGTCTGTGACCTTCACGACTCGTTTGATCGATCATTTTTCGGGATGGCCCGCGATGTGTCGCCTATGAGCCTCCGCGAGGCTCCTGCGAACCGCCGCGGAGCCGGAAGTCCAGCGCTGTACAACGCCGGCCCGCCGACACCGTGCGCACCGCCTGACCGATGGCCTTGCGTGAACCGACGAGGACGACCAGGCGCCTGGCCCGGGTGACCGCGGTGTACAGGAGGTTCCGTTGGAGCATCATCCAGGCGCCGGTGGTGACCGGGATCACCACCGCGGGATATTCACTTCCCTGTGAGCGGTGGATGGTCACCGCGTACGCGTGGGCCAGTTCGTCCAGTTCGTCGAACTCGTACGAAACCTCCTCGTCCTCGTCGGTCAGCACCGTCAGGCGCTGGTCGACCGGGTCGAGCGAGGTGACCACGCCCACGGTGCCGTTGAAGACACCGTTCTTGCCCTTCTCGTAATTGTTGCGAATCTGGGTGACCTTGTCGCCGACCCGGAAGACCCGCCCGCCGAACCGCTTCTCGGCGAGGTCGGGCCGCCCGGGCGTGACGGCCTGCTGCAACAGGGCGTTGAGCGCGCCGGCGCCCGCCGGCCCCCGGTGCATGGGCGCGAGCACCTGCACGTCCCGCCGCGGATCGAGCCCGAACTTCGCCGGGATGCGGCGGGCGGCCACGTCGACGGTGAGTCTGCCCGCCTCCTCCGTCTCGTCCTCCACGAACAGGAAGAAGTCCTTCATGCCGTCGGTGACGGGTTGCTGCCCCGCGTTGATCCGGTGCGCGTTGGTCACCACCCCGGACTGCTGGGCCTGCCGGAAGACGCGGGTGAGCCGGACTGCGGGCAGCGGGCTGTCCTCGGCGAGCAGGTCCCGGAGCACCTCTCCCGCCCCGACGCTGGGCAGTTGGTCGACGTCCCCGACGAACAGCAGGTGCGCACCGGGCGGTACGGCCTTCACCAGTTTGTTGGCCAGGAGCAGATCCAGCATCGACGCCTCGTCCACCACCACCAGGTCGGCGTCCAGCGGGCGGTCCCGGTCGTAGGCCGCGTCGCCGCCGGGCTTCAGCTCCAGCAGGCGGTGCACGGTCGAGGCGTCCGCGCCGGTCAGCTCGGCGAGCCGTTTGGCGGCACGGCCGGTGGGCGCGGCGAGCACCACCTTGGCCCGCCTGGCCCGTGCCAGCTCCACGATCGACCTGACGGTGAACGACTTGCCGCAGCCGGGCCCGCCGGTGAGCACCGCGACCTTCTCGGTCAGCGCCAGCCTGACGGCGGCCTCCTGCTCGGGGGCGAGGTCGACGCCGGTGCGGTCCTTCAGCCAGGCGAGCGCCTTGTCCCAGGCGACGTTCCGGAACGAGGGCATCCGGTCCTCGCCGGTGCGCAGCAGCCGCAACAGCTGGGAGGCGAGGGCCACTTCGGCCCGGTGGAAGGGCACGAGATAGACGGCGGTGACGGGTTCGGCGCCGGGCCCTGGCCCGGGCAGCCTCTCCCGTACGACGCCCGGGTCCTCCCCGTCCTCGGGCGGCGCGGCCAGCTCGGCGAGGCAGTCGATGACGAGCCCGGTGTCGACCTGGAGCAGCTTGACCGCGTCGGCGATCAGCCGCTCCTCGGGCAGGTAGCAATGCCCCTGGTCGGCGGACTGGGACAGGGCGTACTGCAGTCCCGCCTTCACCCGCTCCGGGCTGTCGTGGGGGATCCCGACGGACTGGGCGATCTTGTCGGCGGTCAGGAATCCGATGCCCCAGACGTCGGCGGCGAGCCGGTAGGGCTGGTTCCTCACCACGGAGATCGAGGCGTCGCCGTACTTCTTGTAGATCCGCACGGCGATGGACGTGGACACCTCGACGGTCTGCAGGAAGAGCATGACCTCCTTGATCGCCTTCTGCTCCTCCCAGGCGTCGGCGATCTTCCTGGTCCGCTTCGGCCCGAGCCCCGGCACCTCGACGAGCCGCTTCGGCTCCTCCTCGATGATCCTGAGGGTGTCCACCCCGAAGTGCTGGGTGATCCGGTCGGCGAACACCGGCCCGATCCCCTTGACCAGTCCGGACCCCAGATAGCGCCGGATGCCCTGGACGGTGGCCGGCAGCACGGTCGTGTAGTTCTCGACGGTGAACTGCTTGCCGTACTGGGGATGCGACCCCCAGCGGCCCTCCATCCGCAGCGACTCCCCCACCTGCGCGCCGAGCAGCGCGCCGACGACGGTCAGGAGATCACCGGCGCCTCTGCCGGTGTCGACACGGGCGACCGTGTACCCGTTCTCCTCGTTGGCGTAGGTGATCCGTTCGAGCACGCCTTCGACGGTGGCGAGTCGTCGTTCGCCGGTGGGAGTCCCCGTCTGCTGAGCCATGACCCGACGGTACCGGTGAGGACCGACAGCGATCACGGCCCTGTCCACAGGGCCCGCGCCGGGGCCGCCGAACCGAAAACGGGGTGCCCGCGGGCGCGGCCGTGGTTAGGGTCGCGGACATGCAGTTCCTTCAGATCTACGGCTGACGCCGACCACCTGCGCGCGCTCGCCGACGTCCACGGACGCCCGGCAAGCGCCGGTTCGGTGTGCCCTCTCATCCCCGTAGACCTGAATCGAGGAACTTCCATGCCTTCCGTGTCCCCTCGCCGTGCCCATGTCGCGATGGTCGGCATCCCCGCCGTCAGCCACGTCCTGCCGAGCCTTGAGATCATCCGCGAGCTGGTGGCCCGCGGACACCGCGTGACCTACGCCAACGACCCGGCGGTGGCCCACCTGATCGCGCCCACCGGCGCCGAACCGGTGCCCTGTGCCTCGGTGCTGCCGGTCGCCGACAACAACTGGCCGGACGACCCGATCGCCGCGATGGGCCTCTTCCTCGACGACGCCGTCCAGGCACTCCCCCGCCTGCACGCCGTCTACGACGACGACCCGGCGGACCTGTACCTGTACGACATCGGCGCGTACGCAGCCCGCGCCCTCGCCGAATCGCAGGGCCGGCCGCTGATGCAGCTGTCGCCGACGTTCGTGGGCTGGGACGGCTACGAGCAGGACGTGGCCGTGCATCTGCGGCGGCTGCCGGGCGCCGACGCCTACCGGGCGAGGTTCGCCCAGTGGCTCGCGACGTGCGGGGCGGTCACGACCGACGTGGACGCCTTCTCCGGCCCGCCCTCCCGCGCCCTGGCCCTCATCACCCGGGCGATGCAGCCGCATGCCGACCGGGTCGACACGGACACGGTGACCTTCGTCGGCCCCTGTTTCGACGTCTCCGCGGACGCGGACGCCTGGACGCCCCCGGCCGGGGCGGAGAAGGTGCTGCTGATCTCCCTGGGCTCGGCCTACACCCGCCGGCCCGAGTTCTACCGCCAGTGCGTCGCCGCCTTCGGCGACCTGCCCGGCTGGCACGTGGTCCTCGCCGTCGGCAAGTACACCGACCCGGGCGAACTCGGCGAGATCCCCGCCAACGTCGAGGTGCACGGCTGGGTTCCGCAGCGGGCGGTCCTGGAGCGGGCCGACGCCTTCGTCACCCACGCGGGGATGGGCGGCTGCGGCGAGGGCCTGCTCGCGGGCGTCCCGATGATCGCCGTACCGCAGGCCGCGGACCAGTTCATGAACGCCGACCGGCTGGTGGAGCTGGGTGTGGCCCGCCGCATCGACACGGCGGACGCCACGGCGGAGGCGCTGCGCCCGGCGCTGACCGAGCTGACGACGGACCCGCAGGTCGCCGCCCGCTCGGCACGGTTGCGGGCGGCGGCCAGGGCGGAGGGGGGTACGCGGCGGGCCGCGGACCTCATCGAGGAGATGCTGGCCGGGAGGCCCTGAGAGCGTCGAGGAAGGTGCTGAAGGCCCCGGCCGGGAAGGTGAGGACGGCCCTGGCCGGGGCCTTTGAGTCGCGGACGGCTGTGTGGGTGGGGGTGGTGGCTATTTCTACGCAGTTGTTGCCGTCGCCCTCGCCGGAGTAGGACGACTTCCGCCAGTTGTCCATGTTGGCCTCACAGCTCTTTCAGTAGCCGGTTGATGAAGTCGCCCGAGCGATCAGGTTCGAGCGACACGTCCTCCACTTTATGGAAGCGTGTTCGATAGGTATTGAGCTGAGCCTCGGAATCAAGGAAGACCGAGCCATGGGGAGCGTCGCGCGAAACCGTGTCCAGCTTGGGCACAGGCCCGCCCACGTACGTCATCGTGCTCGATGCCATGGCGAAGCCGTCCAGATCGAAGGGGATGACCCGCAAGGTGATGCGGCCCGTTTCGGACAGCTCCAGGAGTCGGATGAGTTGAGCCTGCGAGGCGGCACGGTCACCGACTCGCATGCGCAGCGCGGACTCGTGGATCACGATCTCGTGCGGGAAGTCGACCTCGGCCTGACGCTTCATCCGGTGGCTGACCCGCAACTCAAGCTCATCCGGGGTCAGTTCCGGGAGCCGGGAGGAGAAGACCGCGCGAGCGTACTCCTCCGTCTGGAGCAGGCCCGGCACGTACAGGATGGCCACATCCCTCTGGAACGCGGCATGGTGATCGAGTTCGGACAGGTCCATGAACGAGGTGGGCAGCAGGCCTCGGTATTCCTCCCACCACCCCTGCGTACGTTCCGTGGCCATCTTGACCATCGCCTCGATGAACTCCTGGTCCACGCAGGCGTAATGAGACGCCAGCCGGCGCAACCGCTCCTCGCTCACGCCTGTGAGCCCCAGCTCGATGTGGCTGATCTGGACCCTGTTCGCACCGAGCAGGGCTGCCGCCTGTGCGCCGGTCAGGCCAGCAGCCTCACGGAGCCTGCGCAACTCGACGCCCAGGCGTACCTGACGTGCTGTCGGCTCACGCCGCTGGACCATGGATGGCTCTCCTCTTTCGTGTGGCGGAACGCCCGATCAGCTTGCCACGGGTAATACGTTACCCCTACCTTCGGTGACGCACCGCTCACGCAGCGGAAGTGCACCGCGTCGCCCTGCCATGGCGGCCGCGGCAACGCCACCGCTCGGCAAAGCCCCCCACCGCCAACGGAGTTGATGACGCATGCCCGATGTCTGGGAGTACACGCTCACCATCCCCAACGATCTCCGTGCCGTCACCGTCAGCCGGCACACACTCAGACTGATCCTCACCGCACACGGGCTGACACGGCTCCTCGACGTCGCCGAACTCCTCGCCACCGAGCTGGTCTGCAACGCCGTACGGCACACGAAGGGGCCCGCGGCCCTACGGGTGCGGTGGTCGCCTCCCGGAACACTCCGCCTCGGCGCATGGGACGCGGACCCCGAACCGCCCGAGCCTCCCGTGCCGTTGGAGGGCCTCGGGGAGGCCGAGGAGGGGCGGGGGCTGGCCCTGGTACGAGCCTGTTCGGACCTGTGGGGCTGGCAGCCGCTGTCGAGATACGGCAACCGGGGGAAGTACGTGTGGTGCGAGCTGGCCGCCGCGTAGGCGTCAGGGCGACTCGGAGGACGAGGTCACACAGGGTCCGGGCCGGGAGCCCCGGTACGGCCGCCGCATGCGGTCGGGTGTGCCGACCGTAAAGCCCGGGCCGTTCCGGTGGCGGGAACCCCCGTGGGCGGTGAAGGTGGGCGGCGGGGAAATTTTTCGCGCGCAGGGAGAACCTGAGATGCCCGAGATCACCACTCCGTACGCGACCGGCACCCCGTGCTGGGTCGATCTGATGGCGCAGGACCAGCAGGCCGCGCTGGACTTCTACCGGGACCTGTTCGGCTGGCAGGGCGAGATCGGCCCGGGTGAGTTCGGCGGGTACGCGGTCTGCACGCTGCGCGGCAAGCCGGTGGCCGGCATCGGTCCCGCCATGGCGCCCGAGGGGCAGCCGGACCCGCCGACCGTCTGGACCACCTACCTGGCCAGCACCGACGCGCAGGCCACGCAGGACGCGATCGTCTCGGCGGGCGGCACCCTGCTGGCCCCGGTGATGGACGTCGGCGGGCTCGGCCGGATGCTGATCTCCGCCGACCCGCAGGGCGCGGTGTTCGGGGTGTGGCAGCCGGGCGAGTTCCACGGCGCCGGCCTGGTCAACGAGCCGGGCGCGCTGATCTGGAACGAGCTGAACACCAGCGACGTACTCGGCGCCACAGGCTTCTACGGCGAGTCCTTCGGCATCGAGATCCAGCCGATGGAGGGCGCCGAGGGGACCTACTGGTCGCTGAACGTCGGCGGCAAGGGCGTCGGCGGCGCCACCCAGCTGGGGGACGACCGGCCCGGTGTCCCGCCGCACTGGCTGACGTACTTCGCCGTGGACGACGTCGACTCGACCGTGGACGCACTGGTCAAGCGGAACGGAACGGTGCTGGCACCGCCGTTCGAGATGATGGCGGGCCGGATGTCGGTGGTCGCCGATCCGCAGGGCGCGACCTTCGCGGTCTTCAAGCCGAAGCCGATGTGACACACCGTCGGTGACGCGACGGGAACGCGCGGAATAGGCCTGCGACAGCTTCGTGTTGCGCGGTCATGACGACGAATGCGCCGCGCCCCGACGTCCTGCGGTACACCGCCTTCTCCTCCCGCCCCGAGGGGGGCAACCCCGCGGGTGTCGTGCTGGACGCCCGTGGCCTGGACGACGAGGGCATGCTGGCGATCGCCGCGGGCCTCGGGTACTCGGAGTCCGCGTTCCTGACCCCGTCCGCGCGGGAACGGTCTTACGCCATCCGGTACTTCAGCCCCAAGGCCGAGGTGCCGTTCTGCGGGCACGCCACCGTGGCGAGCGCCATCGCGCTCGCCGAGCGGATCGGCCCCGGCGAGCTGGTGTTCGCGACCCCCGCCGGGACCGTGCCGGTGACGGTGACCGAGGCGGGCGGCGCACTGACGGCCACCCTCACCAGCGTCGAGCCGCACGTCGGGGAGATCGCCGGCGCCGACCTCGCCGAGGCGCTCGACGCGCTCGGCTGGCCGGTCGCCGATCTCGACCCGGCGTTCCCGCCCCGGATCGCGTTCGCCGGTGCCCGCCATCTCGTGCTCGCGGCGGCGACCCGGGCGCGCCTCGCGGATCTCGCGTACGACTTCGCGCGCCTCGAAGCCCTGATGCACCGCCTGGACCTGACCACGGTGCAGTTGGTGTGGCGGGAGTCGGCCGCCGTCTTCCACGTCCGCGACCCGTTCCCCGTCGGCGGCGTGGTCGAGGACCCGGCGACCGGTGCCGCGGCCGCCGCGTTCGGCGCCTACGCCCGTGAGCTGGGACTGGTCCCCGAGGACGGCGTCCTCACCCTGCACCAGGGGCAGGATCTGGGCCGCCCCGGCGAACTCACGGTGACGCTGTTCGCGGGCGACCCGCGCGTCCGCGTCAGCGGCACGGGGACACGCATCGGCTGACGGGCCCCACCGGATCGCCGCGGCACCGCATCGCCGCGGGCCGGTGGGGGCTGGTCGCGCAGTTCCCCGCGCCCCTTTCGCGCGCTTCACCGCAGCGTCCCGAAGGGGCGCCGGGAACTGCGCGAGCAGCCCCGACGCACCCGCGGCCGGCCACGCGCCAGGGTCACGATTCGGTTTCGGCCGTCCCGCACCTCTTGCCCAGCCATCGTGTAATCGATTCCAATCCTCTCTACGCAGTTGCGTGTAATCGATTCCATGAGTTCCACGAGGAGGTGGAGCGGCGATGGCGAGTATCAAGGACGTGGCCGCCGCGGCGGGCGTTTCC
The DNA here is from genome assembly GCF_042754285.1 of Streptomyces sp. NPDC059224. Lineage (NCBI taxonomy): Bacteria > Bacillati > Actinomycetota > Actinomycetes > Kitasatosporales > Streptomycetaceae > Streptomyces > Streptomyces sp. NPDC059224. The sequence goes on along the minus strand of NZ_JBHZAN010000038.1, from coordinate 67,835 downwards.
GTCGCCACGGTGTCCCGTGTCCTGAACGACCATCCGTCGGTCAGCGCCGACGCCCGAACCCGTGTGCTGGCCGCCGTCGAGACGCTGGGCTACCGCCCGAACGCCGTCGCCCGTTCCCTGCGCACCGACCAGACCCGCACCCTCGGCCTGGTCATCAGTGACGTACTCAACCCGTACTTCACGGAGCTGGCCCGCTCGGTCGAGGAAGAGGCCCGCGCGCACGGCTACAGCGTGATCATCGGCAACGCCGACGAGCGCCCCGAGCTGCAGGACCATCACGTACGGACGCTGCTCGACCGCCGTATCGACGGGCTGCTCGTCTCCCCCACCGACGGCGGCTCGCCGCTGATGCTGGAGGCGGCGCGCGGCGGGACGCCGATGGTGTTCGTCGACCGGTGGATCCCGGGCGTCGACGTGCCCGTGGTCCGGGCGGACGGACAGACCGCCGTACGGGACCTCGTCGCGCACCTCTACGGGCTGGGGCACCGGCGGCTCGCGATCATCTCGGGCCCCGCGGCCACCACCACCGGCAGCGAGCGGGTGCGGGCCTTCGGGGAGGCGCTCGCCGAGTACGGCGTCCCCCTCCCCGACGCCTACATAGGCCAGGGCGACTTCCAGGCCGAGAGCGGGCGGCGGGTCACCGAGGGGTTCCTCGACCTGCCCGAGCCGCCCGAGGTCGTCTTCGCCGCCGACAACCTGATGGCGCTCGGCGCGCTCGACGCCGTACGCGCGCGTGGCCTGCGGGTGCCGGACGACATCGCGCTCGCCGCGTTCGACGACATCCGGTGGTTCGTGCACACCGATCCGCCGGTCACGGCGATCGCCCAGCCGACCGGTGAGCTGGGGCGGGCCGCCGTACGCGCGCTGATCGACCGTATCGAGGGGCGGCCTCCGCAGTCCGTCACCCTCCCCGCCCGGCTCGTCGTGGGGGGGGGGCGGGGGCGGCGCCCCCGGCCTCCACCACTACCAGACACGGCGAAGAGCGACGTCGGTCGCCCCGGCCGAATGAGAGCACTAAAGGGAGAATGATAAAAAA